>JAJDWI010000037.1 GCA_022825665.1 Candidatus Poribacteria bacterium | reverse complement strand
CTGTTTGAACCAGTTTTTAGATTTTAGCACTTTCCGACTTAGTTTCCGTTGGACACGCTTGAGTTTTCTCTCATAACGTTTGAGGGGTCTCGGATTATCATATTTCATCCCATCACTCAAGGTTGCCAGTGTATTGATACCCACATCTATACCGATAACAGGGTGCGTTGAGTTATCAACGACTTCGGTGTCCTCTGTTGCCACGGTGATAGAGGCAAACCAACGATGTGCTGTCCTTGAGATTGTCACCTTGATAATATTTCCAACAAAACGTAAGGCTTGACGCATTTTGATCCAACCAACCTTGGGCAGCTTGATACGCTTGCCTTCTACTCGCACAGATTGTTCGTCTGTGGTATAAGAATCTCTAACACCACGTTTTTTAAACTTCGGAAACTTCGCACGTTTAGCTATCCAATTCGCAATACCTTGACCAAGATTTTTGATAGCATATAACGCCGCACGCTGATCCTGTGGTTTTACCCAATCGTACCCTTTCTTTGTTTTATTAAAGTTATTGTTGAGAGTTTGCCAAGATTGGAAGGTGTCTTGAGCTAAGCCTGTCTTAAAATCTGCTAACGCTCGGTTATATGCAAATCGCGCATAACCGCATTGACCGCTAAACCAATGCTTTTGCTTGATAGTTGGTTCTAATGTGATTTTATGTGTTTTGTATGCCATACCTGACTCCTGATAAGAACCTGACCACCACTGAATCAGTCTTATAATTATACGACAAATACCTCCAAATACCAACCTTTATTGGACCCACAGCTAAAGCAGTGGGATTGTCAGTTAATTCCCTTCATCTTATTACCTAAATTCCATGCATTTTGGACACAATTCTTGAGTAGTTACACCCATTTCAATACTACAATCCTTCGTAAATAATGCTGACAACCAATCTTCCGACAATCTCCAAACTCTTTGGACTACATTTGTCCACCGTATCTTCAAGGGTGTGCCAGTGCGGATAATCGAAATCAATAATATTGACCATCGGAATACCTGCTCTAATTAATGGCACATGGTCATCCATCACTGCAGGACCAGCTCTGTCTTTAAATGGGGCTAATCCGAGTTTATTTGCACGTTTCCAAATTCTTTCCATAAATTCCGGGTTTGCTGTCCATGAGAATTGTTCTTTCGGTATTTCCAAATCCTTATCACCGATCATATCCAACAGAATGCCGTAGTCAGGTCTCCATTTTCCCATATTTTTTGCGAAGTATCGGGATCCAAGGAACATTTGATCAGTTGTTTTCCCATAATCCTCACCATCAAACAGAATAATGATAATCCGTTTTGGTGGCAGTGTCTGTTTTAATATGCGTGCAATCTCAAGCAATACTGCTACCCCTGATGCGCCATCATTTGCTCCGATTATCGGTTCTCGTTGATTTTCAAGTTTCGGATCTTGGTCAGCACACGGACGTGTGTCCCAATGTGCAGCGAGGAGAAGGGTTTCATCATGACCAACCCCAAATTCTGCAATGATGTTGTTCATGTGGAGTTTTTTGCGCTGGGGTGGATCGTCAACAGTGTCTACTACAGATGTGTAAGGTTGAAGAGTAACAGAATCGGCATATTTCTTCAGTTCCGTAAAAAGATAATCGCGTGTTTTCCGATGTGCTTCTGAACCGGGTGGACGTGGACCGAACTCACACTGCTTCTTTAAAATATCAAAGGCTCGTTTACTGTCAAATGCCACAGGTACATTCTGATCGGGTTGATTCGCTGGTTCTGCACATGCACCTGTGAATATGCCGCAATACAAGATGATTATGAGAGCACTGAATTGTATGATTTTCATCGTCAACGTGTTAGTCATTATAAAGTAAATATGGAAATCAGGAATAAAATAAAAGTGAATTCATTCAATCTATCTCATCTGACTTCCGATTATGTTAAGGATTTCTATAAAATATTCTTACACTGTCCGTCTACCTTCCAAAGCTTTCGCAAGGGTTAGTTCATCAATGTATTCTAAATCTCCTCCAACAGGAATACCGTAGGCGATGCGTGAAACGGTTACTTGAAACTGTTCAAGTTGCTGTGTAAGATAAAGTGCAGTAGCTTGCCCTTCCGTATCCCAGTTGGTAGCAAGGATTACCTCCTTGACAGCATTATTGTGAATTCGATTAAAAAGAGTATCAATTCGCAGCGAATCCGGACCGACCCCATCTAATGGAGACAAAACACCTCCGAGAACATGATATAACCCTTTATGACTTTCAGTACGTTCAATCGCCCATAGATCGTCGGGTTGTTCTACAACACAGATTATCTGTTGATCACGTCTTGGATTTGAACATATCTGGCACGGGTTTATGTCAGTGATAGTACCACATATCTTGCAATCTGACAAGTTTTTTTTAACTTCCAAGATTGCTTCCGCAATTTGGTTGGTCTCTAAGTCCGGTAATGTTAGCATAAAAAAAGCTAAACGTTGCGCTGTTTTGGGACCGACCGTTGGGAGTTTTTGGAGTTGCAATATAAGCCGCTCCAACGGTAGTGGATAGCCCTGCATGTTTGCCTACTACTTCAGTTGAATATTAGGGCAGATATGAGATCAAATCACTGCCCATTTTTGCTGTTAAGGAAGTCCCGGAATCTTGAGATTACCGGTGAGTCTGCTCATCTCATCAGACATCAGTTCTTGTGATTGTTGCAATGCCTCATTCACAGCAGCAACGACTAAATCTTCAAGCATCTCGGTGTCATCTGGATCAACGACTTCTGGTGTAATACGGAGAGAGACAAGTTCTTGTTGCCCGTTGACGACTGCTGTAACCATTCCGCCACCGACTGTTGCCTCTATCGTCCGACTAGCGAGTTCTTCTCGTATTTCGAGCATGCGTTTTTGCATCTGCTGTGCCTGTTTCATCAAATCATTCATCTTCATAATAATAAAATGCACCAACTCTCAAAAAAGAATTGGAAGTATCTCCTTAAATATAAATAGATATTTATCGTATACAAACTAAATTTGTATTTCTAAAATACTCGCGTCAAATAGGTCAAGCACGGGTTGTATCTGTTCATCTTCTTCGGCTTGACGTTTACGCATCATAGGTGTCGTTTTTACTTCTTTTTTAGGTGCTTCAGTAATTTCATCTGTTTGTGTGTCCACTTCTGTTTTAACAAGTTCAATCTGAATAGGTTTTCCGATTATCTCTGATAATTTATTGATGATGCTCTTCCTCGCTTCATCATCAATAAAAGATAGGCTTGCATCATGCGCACACACGATTTTAATACGATCCTCACCGTCTTGAATTGGATTCGCTCCCCTAAATGTGCCAAAAGCTAATTGCGGTGATGTTTCCTTAAGTTGTGCCATCACTTCTTCCCATATTTCGGACAACTCGTCTAAACTCCGCAAGGTTTTTGGCTGAGTCTTACCTATTTCTGCTTCCGATGTCCTTCTATCAGATTCAGATTCTTGCATAGACAGCGTAGGACTCTCTACATCCATAATAGATTCAGTTAGTTTGGTTTTGGGTATAATAGGAAGTATAGAGGTTGAAGTGGTTCCTGATTCCATTTCGGAATTAGCAACCTTTTGTTCTATCGCAATCAGTTTGTTGACGATTTCGTCAAGCTGGATTGTCTCTTTGATTGAATTAATTTGAATTAACGCGCTCTCAAGATGTAATTGCGCGTAACCGTATTCTTTTATTTCTCGGTTGGTATGCATCAATATCTTGATAATCCGAGACAACCTTTCCGCTGAAATTTGTTCAGCTTTCTCTTTAAGGTCTGACAGTTCAGATTTTGGACTCTGCACAAGGTCTTCAAGGTTGTTATCAATGGCAAGTAGACGCAAATCACGAAAATGAGCGATGAGCTGGTGAAGACATTGTGCTAAGTCCATTCCTTGTATAGATAGTTGGTTTAATGCAGCGAGACCTACGCCGAGGTCTCGTCCTGCTATTGCCTCTGTAAGTTCGTGAAGAAGGTTACTTGAACTTAGACCGAGTGTTTCTTCAACATTGTCCAGCGTCAATTCTTTGCCAACAGATGAAAACAAGCGTTCAAGTAGATTTTCCGCATCCCGAAGGCATCCTTCAGATTGTCGGGCAATGAGCGAAAGCACTTCACTATCTGCCGAAATCCCTTCATCATCGGCAATAAGTTTTAGTCGGGAAGTAATCTGTTCAGGAATGAGATGTCGAAAATCGAAATCTTGACAACGAGAGACAATAGTTTTTGGAATTTGGGAATGTTCGGTCGTCGCCATGATGAAAATGACATGTGCTGGTGGTTCCTCCAACGTTTTGAGAAGCGCGTTGAAACCTTCTGTCGTAAGCATGTGAACTTCATCTATGATATAAATTTTGTATTTATAGGCTGCGGGTGATAGTTTTACGTTTTCGCGAAGATCTCGGATCGTGTCAATACCGCGGTTGGAAGCGGCATCCATCTCTATGACATCAAAAGATGAACCTTGCGTAATTTCCTTGCAAGCATCACATTGGTTACAAGGCTCACCAGTCTTGACTATACCTAAGTCGGTTTCTTGTGTTGGATTCAAGCAGTTGACTGCTTTAGCAAAAAGACGTGCTACTGTTGTCTTTCCAGTGCCTCTTGGTCCCCAAAATAGGTATGCATGCCCAAGACGTTCGGACCGGATTTGGTTCTGCAGTGTAGCGGTTACATGCGCCTGTCCAACAACATCTTGAAAGTACTGAGGTCTCCATTTCTGTGCAAAAACTTCATAAGACATGTTTGAAACCTTAGGCAGATAAATATATTACCTTGTTCATAATATAAATGGCTATGCACCCAAAACTTGACAAACTTTTCCGGGCGTTGCCCAAGTCGTTGGCTCAAGTCAGGCTACCTTGCGTCACACGAGAAAACTTATCTGCCGCTGCTTCCTTCCAGACCTGACGGGGTTCAACAAGTTCTCGTTGCTCAAGACCCAACTATCAACGCTACGTGCTTGGGACAGTCCCCACAAAAACAGGCCGCATACAGGGAATTCAGTTCTGCTATAGCGGATTGCAGATACAGGGCACCGCTACCTCCCCACCTAGCATAGCCAAGGCGTTACATTCTTTATCGGATGTGAGGGATGCCGACTTGGATACACGTTGTTAATATCCGTTTGCCGGCTTTGCTCCAAAATATGGCGGAGAGAGTGGGATTCGAACCCACGGTACTGCAAAACAGCACACATGATTTCCAGTCATGCCAGTTCAACCAACTCCTGCATCTCTCCGGAAAGTATAACAATATGGAGCAGACGGGATTTGAACCCGTGACCTCATCCGTGCGAGGGATGCGCTCTCCCGACTGAGCTACTGCCCCGATGTAACCGAGACATCATATTAAGTCTTATAAATACCCATACTTTTAATAGCAATCATACAATGGCGGAGAGAGTGGGATTCGAACCCACGGTGACTTGCGCCACAACAGTTTTCGAGACTGTCCAGTTCAACCGCTCCTGCATCTCTCCCTACTGTCCTTCGACTGAATGTATCTAATCTTTTAACGGAGGTTCTTAAAATACGATTTCAACAACTCGCTGCTCTCTTCAGCACAAATACCACTCACCAACTCAACTTGGTGATTCAAACGTTCATCTTGGATGATATTGTAAAGTGTCCCAGCTGCACCTGCTTTCGGATCCATAGTAGCATAAACAACCTTTGGTATACGCGACAAGACTATCGCACCAGCACACATCGGACACGGTTCCAAAGTTGTATATAATACGGTATCTGTCAACCGCCAGTTTCCAAGTTTTTGCGATGCTTCCTGTATGGCAAGTACCTCAGCGTGTGCGATTGGGTTCCCAGAGAACTCCCGAAGATTATGGGCTGCTGCTATACTGGCATTATCTTTAACAATTATCGCACCGACAGGAACTTCACCTATATCACTTGCCTGCCTTGCCAATTCAAGTGCCTGCTCCATCCACAAGATATCACTATCAAAAATTTGCATAACAGGAACAGTGTTTGATGTTGCTTTTATTCACAGACCCTTAAATGCTTACAACGTATGCCTTAAGAGTCAAAAAAGCGCCTGAGAGGATTCGAACCCCCGGCCTTCTGATCCGTAGTCAGATGCTCTAATCCACTGAGCTACAGGCGCATGTTGTGTCAAAATTTTGGGGAGGAAAATATGATATAGTTGAATTTCACTCCGTCCAAAACCGACTTATAACTACACAATCACGTAGGTGGTTATAAGTTCAAAAACGGAGAGGGTGGGATTCGAACCCACGATGACTTACGCCATAACTGCTTAGCAGGCAGTCCAGTTCAACCACTCCTGCACCTCTCCATATATGGCGGTGGGAGTAGGATTCGAACCCACGGTGACTTGCGCCACAACGGTTTTCAAGACCGCCGCCTTCGTCCACTCAGCCATCCCACCATTTTAGATAATTAACAAATTCAATTTTAACATATATTAACCTGTTTGTCAAGTGTATTTACTGAGATGTCAGAGGTATTCAATTGTCTTTGTAAGGGAGGTATCTAACCCGAACACTTTCTGCTTGAATCCCGGATTACGCGGACAACACAGCATCTCTCTTCGTAGCACAAACTTTCCAGTTTGTGCCATTCACCAACAACACCACAATATCTCGTCTTCCTATGAAACGGAATACAATACACCAAACTCCAATCCTGAAATCTTGCAAATCTTGGTTCAGATAACAAAAAACTGAAATCTGAAAACTACCCCAAACATACATGAAATATATTGTTCCAAAATCCACAAACCCTTCCATTCCTTCCCCACCACCTGTTATAATACTACCACTATGAAAAACAAAAACCGACTACACCCCACATTCTCAACAAAAACCAACACCCGTTACCCAACAAATATCCGCCCAAAACCGATCATAACCAAGCAAATAAAAACGTACAAAACAGAAAATTTCAAAAAGTTTCGTACACACTGATAAACCCAGTCCCAGACAGGCGTAACCCCCAAAACCAAAACGTACACGAAAACGAAAAACGCCCTTTTTGTGTACGTTTTTAGAAGAAGCAAAAACCGATGTCCTTACAAGCAAAGCACAAAGAATTCGTCGTCAAATCCTACGCAAAATTCATGACAAAAAAGACGCACCCAATGCACCATAAACACATACACATCGTACGGGTGAGGTTCCCCTTCATCCGTATATTCCACATTAGCACATCTGACAGGAAAACCCGATCCCTATGTTGGGAAAAGTTCTTTTCCTTCAACATCTTCAGTCCCTTCAGCGATTCAGACAGAAAAATCGACAATTGAATGCCTGTGACCGAGGCGTAGAATTATGTGTAGAACTTCTTGCATTTTATCAGAGATCTGTGATAGTATAGGCATCTGAATACCTCAATTACAAAGGAGATTAATGGACTATGCAGTATCGCACACTCGGTAAAACAGGACTCAACGTTTCCGAAATCGGTTACGGCGGTGGTCGGGTTCGACCTGAACATGATGAAAAAGCACTCATTAATATGATCCATTACGCCATAGATTGCGGTGTGAACTTCATTGACACTGCCCCTAACTATGGAGGAGGTTATAGCGAAACAGTTATCGGAAAAGCTATAGCAGACCGACGAGACGAATGTATCATCGCGACAAAAACAGAAGCCTATGACCCAGACGGTATAGCAACTGATTTGGAAGGCAGCTTACAACGTCTTAGAACTGATTATATAGATGTGCTCCAATTCCATGGTGGTTGGTTTTATGCTGAAGAAACAGAGCAGATTTTGAACGGTGGCGGGTTAGAAACATATCTCAAACTGAAGGAGGAGGGGAAGGTTAGGTTTATCGGGTTCTCTGCAGATGGACCTTCTGGCGGTGCCGAACAACTTATTGCAACGGGGCAGCTTGATATGATGCAGATCCATTATAATCTGATGTATCAAAGCACCTGTGACACCTTCGGCAGGAAAGGAGTTATTCCTGATGCTGTCGCACAAGACATGGGAATTGTGTTGATGCGATCCACAACAAGTAATGTCTTCCAAAATCTCATGAAACAGTGCTTTCCTAACGAGATGGCGGATGTTGACGTTGATAGTTTTTTACTTAACTATTCTCTGTCAAACCCTATGGTAAACGTCGCCTTGATGAGTCTACAAAGTACTGATGATGTGGATTGGACAAACGCTGTATCGGATGCTGTAGATACGCGGTTAGATTTACGATCAATTCATGGGAGGTAACGACACATTAAGGATCTATCCATTCTGTTGGTGGATTTCTCGGAGGCTTCTCATCAACCGACATCTCTTCCTTGTTTAATACCTCTATGAGTCGATACTCATACTTTCCTATATCTTGGTATTCTACAGCGTACTCATGAAGACTGACTTTCAACCGATAGATAAAGCCGGGTTCAAAGTCAAATCCTTTTATACCATCATAGAAAAAAAACCAACGTTGACTTTCCTCGTTATATTCCAGAAAACAATCCTGTTCAAACGCACCTACACAATCTGTTCTATAAGGACCTATTATGAGGATTTCAGTATTAGCAGCACATCTTGAAATCCAAGACCCAGTGCATGGATTTTTGAACTCCGGATCACATCCCATGGTAAAGGATACAAGTATTAAAACGAATAAGAGTATCAGTTTTGTTTGAAATTGCATATCTTCTTTTCCTTCAAACTGTATTTGCTGATATAAACTTCATCTGTTTAAAATTGGCGACAAGCGTTTCAATGAATACTCATACCTTTTACGCATCCAAGAAATTTCGAATTACATAATCCAGAATGCCACCATTTTTGTAGTATTCTACCTCTACAGGTGAATCAATTCGGATTAGCAATTTAGTTGTTTGTGTTTCACCGTTTGTTCGAGAAATCTTCATGGTTGCAGTTTGTCCTGGCTGTAGGTCATCGGCAAAGCCTGTGATGCTGATGATTTCACTTCCATCAAGGTTGAGTGTCTGTGCATTTTCCCCATCCATAAACTGCAGTGGTAATATACCCATGCCGATAAGATTGCTACGGTGTATCCGCTCATAACTTTCAACGACAACGGCTTTTACTCCCAGCAGTTTAGGTCCCTTTGCAGCCCAATCTCTTGAGCTTCCCATACCGTAATCCTGTCCTGCAAAAATAACGGTTGGAATTTCATTTTCACTATAGTGGAGTGCTGCTTCGTAGATAGTCGTCTGTGTTTCTTCAGGGTACTGAAGTGTCCATCCACCTTCAATATCAGGTGTCATCAAGTTTCGGACGCGTCGGTTAGCAAATGTTCCACGGCTCATCACGCGGTCGTTACCACGTCTGGCACCATAAGTATTGAAATCTCGCGTTTCAACACCTCGTTCCTGCAGATAGCTGCCCGCGGGACTCGCTGCTGCTATCGCACCTGCGGGAGAGATATGGTCTGTCGTGACGGAATCCCCAAAGATGCCAAGGATCCGTGCATCCACAATATCAGCAATCGGTGCAGGTTCACGTGAAAAGCCTTCAAAGAAAGGTGGGTGCTGAATATAGGTGCTTCTCTCGTTCCACGGATAAAGCACACCTGTTGCACCGGCAAGTTCTTCCCATTCTGGTGCTTGATTTCCAATAGATTCGTACATCTCCTTAAATGTTCTTCGGTCAACAGCAGCACCGATCATATCAGCAATTTCTTTACGTGTGGGCCAAATATCCCGTAGGTAGACTGCTTCACCCGAATCGTTGTGTCCGATAGGTTCTGTAGCGAGGTCAATATCAATCTGTCCGGCGAGTCCATACGCAACCACAAGTGGCGGTGACATAAGGAAATTGGCTTTAATTTCAGGATGGACGCGGGCTTCAAAATTCCTATTTCCACTTAGGACGCTGGCAGTTACGAGATTTTCAGCATCAATTGCCTCCTGGACGACTTCATTGAGAGGACCGCTGTTACCAATACAGGTCGTGCAGCCATAACCTACCACGTTATATCCCAACTTTTCTAAATAAGGCAATAAACCTGTGTTCCGCAGATACTCCGTTACGACTCGTGATCCTGGTGCTAAACTTGTTTTAACATAGTCGGGTACGCGTAAACCTTTCTCAACTGCTTTTTTAGCAAGCAGCCCTGCACCAATCATCACAGATGGATTGCTTGTATTTGTGCAACTGGTAATCGCTGAGATAACGACAGCTCCGTGTGTAATCTTACTACCTTTGTCCTCAACTGTCACACCAAAACCATCTTCTGCTACAGGGCGCGTGAGAAGTTCGTTAAAGGTTTCTTTCACATTTGATAAAGCGATTCTGTCTTGCGGACGTTTCGGTCCTGCGATGCTCGGTTCAATGTCGTTCAGATCAATTTCCAGTACATCGGAGTATTCAACATCTCCGAGTCGTGGAATACCGAACAAGCCTTGTGCCTTTAGATATGCTTCTACAAAATCAACATGTGCTTCATCGCGTCCTGTAAGACGTAGGTAATTCATCGTTTCGGCATCGGGTGGGAAAAATCCTATTGTTGCGCCATATTCAGGACACATGTTAGAAAGTGTCGCTCGGTCAGGTAATGAAAGTGCTTCTACACCCTCACCGAAGAATTCAACGAATTTTCCGACAACAGAAGCCTCTCTGAGTCGTTGTGTTACAGTCAACACAAGGTCAGTTGCCGTGACACCTTCTTGGAGTTCACCTTTCATATAAACACCAAGTACTTCTGGAGTTAAGATATATACTGGTTGCCCCAACATCGCAGCTTCTGCCTCAATGCCACCAACACCCCAACCGACAATACCAAGTCCATTGATCATGGTCGTATGCGAATCTGTACCGACAACAGTATCGGGATAAGCGACCGCTTCTTCTGTCATCACAACTTGTGCGAGATATTCCAAATTCACCTGGTGCACGATTCCGATAGATGGTGGAATGATATTGAACTTTTCAAACGCCTGTTGTCCCCACTTTAGAAATTCATAACGTTCTTTGTTGCGTTCGAACTCTCTGCGGGTGTTAAACTGAAAAGCGTTCTCTGTGCCGTAAGCATCAACTTGGATAGAATGGTCAATTACCAAATCAACAGGCACGAGCGGTTCAATCATTTGAGCATCGCCACCAAGTTCTGCGACTGCAGTGCGCATCGCAGCAATATCAACAACAAGTGGCACACCAGTGAAGTCCTGTGCAACTACACGTGCTGGTTTGAATGGAATTTCCGCAGCTTTGGGAGAGTGTGGATCCCAATTCGCTAAGTTGACAACATCCTGTTCGGTAATTTGATGTCCGTCGTAATTCCGTAATAACGATTCAAGTAGAATACGAATACTAATAGGTAAGGTTTGAATTGAACCTTTACCCGATTCTTCTAAGGCAGGAAGTGAATAGTAGCTGCATTCTCCTCCTTCGCTTTCAATGGATTGGCGCGTGTTAAATAGATTGTGAGAGGTTTGGGGCATTTGCGAACTCCTTCTTATTACAAGTCTTTTTGTAATTTTACCACACAAGGTTTTGTATTTCAATCGTTTTCAAGTATTGTTTAGAATCGGAGGATAGAACATATAGCAACAAAAAACCTACTTCAGCCAATAAGCGTTGCGTTTTGACTAAAGCAGGTTTAGACACGATTTATCTATAGGATTTAGAAAGAGACAGATATGAAAATCTGCAAATAATCCTAATAACGTGCTTTCAAACTTCCCCAAGTTGTGGAAAGTTTGTTGGCAGGTTCAACCGCCGTTGCTTGTGCAGTGATAAGTTTAGCATCACCCAGTGCTGAGTGATCACATCCTAATCCATCACCACCATCCCCCATAACAATTGTAAGCTCTGTGGCGTTTTCAGGGATGTCAAATTCAACTTTCAACGGATCAACATTTTCGCCATCTGCAGTGCCTGTTAAGGTTTCGGTTACTTCAACTTCTGTTCCATCAATTGAAAAGACAAAATGACTACTACCGCCATGTCCACAATCACCTGGATCTTTTTCATCAGACATGCCAGCATATCCCTCAAACCTGACGTAATCACCACCAGTTAAATCATAAACAAAAGTGCCAACGGAATGAGCACCGATACCGCGTTCGAAGTAGGTTCCACCGATAACGATATGGTTACGGGTCGCTGCCCCTTCACCGATAGTAACATTGTCAAAGTTGAGAGGACCTCCCCAACCAGTCCATTCACCTGCTGGATTTTTTGGGATAAGACCACATCCGTTTGGTGTCGGTTGACTTCCACCAATTAACGCGAGATAAACGACACCATCACGCGTATCCTCTTCAACGACCATATCATAGTCATTTTGGGTACCGACATCTTCTGATCCTACTTCTTGAATAGGCTTGGCACCATCTCCATCAAGGTTAGTGCAGTCACTTTTGTCGGCGTGAATACCAATAACGAGACCTATAAGGAATAAAATGCTTAAAGCAAATATAATATTAAATTTCAACGTTATATACCTCCATAACAATAGACAGATATAACAACATCCATCCATAGATGTAATGTCTTAATAACTTGCCTTCAAATGTCCCCAAATTGTAGGGAGTTTGTTAGCAGGTTCAACTGCGAGTGCTTGTGCGGTAAGAAGTTTAGCATCTCCAATCGCTGAATGGTCGCAGCCAATTCCATCGCCGCCATCTCCCATCACGATTGTAAGTTCTTTGGCGTTTGAAGGGATGTCAAATTCAACCTTTAAGGCTTCAACATTTTCACCACCGTCTGCCCCTTTAAGTGTCTCGGATTTGAATGCTTGTTTTCCATCAATAGTAAATATGAAATCACTACTACCGCAGTGGCCGCAATCGGCTGGATCTTTTTCATCGGACATGCCGACATACGCCTCAAATTTGAGGTATTTATCTCCAGTTAAATCATATACAAAAGTGCCAATAGCATGTGCCCCGATACCACGTTCAAAATATATTCCACCGATAACAATATGATTTCGGGTCGCTGCCCCTTCACCAATTGTTGCATTGTCAAAGTTTAAGGGACCACCCCAACCTGTCCATTGACCAGCATCATTACTTGGCGTAAGTCCGCACGCATTTGCTTTCGGTTGGCTACCACCAATCAGAGCAAGATACACAACACCTTTACGGTCATCTTCTTCAACAACTTCATCGTAGTCATTTTGTATGCCAGGGTCATCTTTTGCTACTTCTTTAATAGGTTTAGCACCTTCACCTTCCAAGTTTGTGCAATCCTCTTTTGCAGCGTACACACTGAACGTGATACCAACAAACAGAATCATCATAATGAGGGCAAAATTCCTAATACCTCCATTAGATGTTCTCAACATATTAACTCTTTTCATTAGTAACCTCCTAAATTAGCTGATTTGTAGATTAAAGTTTGACGAATCCAAGATCCCTGTCTAACACTTATGGGAGTAAATTTAGTCAACATCTGCCATATTTTAAGGCTGTAGGTAACCTCCTTATACTCACTTCACAGAAATAAATTTTGAAACTCGAAATAATTAACGGACACAATTCTCTGTTTATAACAATTCAACGTTATTAACAGAGTTCTTCTGGTGAAAACAGAATGGGTATTTCGTATTTAGCGTTTTCCGGACAATCCGAGGCGTGTACAAGATTACGTGTAATATTAGTTGAATAATCTCCACGAATACTCCCCGGTTCGGATTGAATCGGATCCGTTGCTCCGTTGATGATTCGCGCCAATTGAATCGCGTTCGCACCCTCAACAACAAAGGCAACAATAGGGGCTGAGATCATGAATTCAATGAGCCTATCATAAAATGGTTGCCCTTTATGGATCGCGTAAAGTTCCTCCGCCTTAATGCGTGAGAATTGCAACATTTTCAGTCCAATAAGTTTGAGTCCTTTTCGTTCATAGCGGGAGATGATCTCTCCGATAAGCCCGCGTTGAACGCCGTCTGGTTTCACCAGAATCAATGTCTGTTCTATTTCCATTTCAACTCCGTTTTAAATTTAAAAAAGCAGATTCCTATGTAATCAAATTGATGTCTGTTCTTGACACTCAATTTTTTTAAGTATATGATATAACAAAATATTTGTCAACTTTTTTAAGGATTGTGAGGTAGAAATGTACGTAAAAATAGATGATGTTGAACTGAAAACCGGGGAATGTATGGAAGTTGGCGTGATTAGTGTGCCTGACGAATCGTATGCTGAAGAAATAAAAACATTTCTGGGACATAAACCGGGTAACTATAAATGGCATATTGAGAGGTGCGTTACAGAAGGGTTAGATGAATTGGAAACCCGTTTTTATGTTGGAAAAATTGATGGAAAAATTATCACGAACATCATGACAGTCGAACATGAAGGTATCGGTATTTTAGGTCATGTCTTTACATTACCGGATCAACGTAGAAAAGGTGCCTGTAAAGGGACAATGGCGTATCAAATGGAAGATTTTAGACAGCGGAACGGGCGCGCACTTTACCTTGGAACAGGATACAATAGTCACCCATATCATATCTACCACAGTTTTGGATTTGAGAGTGTTTTCCCGGAGTCGGGGTTTATGAAGTATTATGTGGACGGTGATTTTGAGAAAACTTACTTCACTTCTGCTTCCGCCTATCCGAAATCTGTAGAATGGCGCGATTGGCCAAAGTTGACAGCGTTATCTGGCATCGTGGGATCAGACACGTTACGTAGCCTGATATGGAATGTATATGGACCCACGAATTTTGAGGGTGGATTTCTGACTTTTAAACACACTTTGGAAACAGACGACGTCTTTGATGATGCGAAACTGTTGATTACCAATGGTGGGGCAATTGTAGGTTGGGCAACGGTATGTAGGGATAAGCAGTGGCAAGATAATATTGCACTCCTTGACCTCTTTTTTCAACCTAACTTTGTCAATTCTGTTCCCGATCTACTTGCAGCGTTGAAATTTCCCAAACTGAAAGTTCAGTGTTATGTTGATAGTGGTGCAGAGAAGAAGGCAGAAGTCTTACAAGCAGTAGGTTTTTCCTGTGAAGGTAGGTTCAAAAATCAATTTGAATACAAGGGACAACATTACGATGTGTTAGTGTTTGGACGGGAGGCATAAACCTACTTCAGAATAACAATCTTACCAACCTTTTGCACACGGGTATCGCCTCTGGTAGCAGTGAATTTGTAAATATAGACTCCATTTGCAAGTGGGTCACCGTCGGCATCTAAACCATCAAAATGGTATTCGTTGTAAGAAATTGACGCATCAAGCGTATCAATAGTTGTGATAAGTTTGCCAGTGAGTGTATAAATTTTGAGACTCACTTTATCTGCCCCACCCGTGAGATAGTAGGCAAAGTCTGTACCCCTACCAGCACCTTGTCCAGGACGAAATGGATTAGGGAAGTTAGCAATGTTCTTAATCTCAAATCCACCGGCGACTTTTGCTGTTAGTGTCGAATCTTCTACATTTCCATTAGCATCTTGTGCCTGCAATCGTATGCGGTACTCACCTGCCTCCAAAGCATTTATAGGTGAATAAGTTATGAAAATAATATTGCTACTGGCTGGAGAAGCGGATATTGCATACTCATCCTGCGGAACACGATTGCCATTCTTAGTAAGAATGATACTCTCTGGACGGGTGTCAATTCCGTTGGCATCCTCAATTTTTGCAGTGATAATAGGGGTTTCGGAAATATAATCACCATCAATGAACCCTTGATTTTCAACATTTACTTCCACGGAAGGTGGTTTAGAATCAGTATGCGACAGCAAAGCGAATGCCCCCGGCAGTTTCACCTCTGCTGAGATTGTTTCACCATCATCTATCTGCTTCCCAATCCGAATCCAGTTTCCTGTTTCATCGTCCAGCATATAAATATAAAAGTCATCACTTGTAGTCTTCACAAAGGTCGCAGTTGCTATCAATTCGGTTTGTTGGCTGAATTCAAGACGGTAGGCAGTAGGATAGCCATCTTCGCTCGTTATAGGAACATGAGCGATATCAGGTTGGTTTTTGATGGTCAACGGTTCCGTTTCAAATGTCATTGCATTGTGTGTTTGTAGACTTCTCGGTGGAATAGCAATACGAAACATACCATCTAAACTCTGTATAGGTTTGTCAATGTTCTCAGTTGCGATGAAAACAAGGTTGTTTACAAATACCTGTGATGCGCTGTTATTACTCTCTCGCCGTTCAGGAATAATTCCGTCCGGTTGTTGTTCTGAAGGCAAGTCTACATATACCGTGACAAGATATGTACCGGGATCAGGTTGCCACGGCACACTCGCAACAACAAATCCATCAACAGGTATTTCCGGGAGTATTTTTACATTTCCGATTGGTGTTGCGTTCTGAAGCATCTCAAGCGTAACTTCCTGTGTTTCCGAATCAGCAGTTGTTGTCATTTGAAAAAAACGTATAGGAACATTTTTAGCATTAATGGATCCAAGATTTTTGATATGGGCGGAAAGGTGGTACGGTGCATCTGTTTCCCAACCTATGGAGGCTTCTATAACAGTAAGGTCTGCTGCCTCTCCCACAGTGTAGGTAACGACCTCTGTTTGAAGTATACGTCCATCCTTAGTCTTGACGAGTAAATAATAATCAATCAGTATGCCAGATATATGAGCGGGAATAGGTTGTTCAGTTCTATAGGTTGTTCCTTCATGTAGTACCAAAGGTATTGGATCAGCCTCATCGCGCCGAGATTCTATTAGATACTGACTCCAATATAATGTTATGTCTTCAATCGAGCTTACATTGACTACATCAACATAAACATGGACAGGTTGATCAGAAGGGACAGGAAATGGTTCAAGCCGAACATTATTTATATACCGATTTAACGTTGTATAAGCCGTGTATCCAATCGCATCTTCTTCGGCATTCCAAGCATAAGTTCTTAGATCCCAAGAATCAAATGCACTGTTGTATGGAATTTGAACTTCCGCTTTGAACTGTCCATCCATTACAGGCACAGTTTCCATACGTGGCGTAACATCCATAACTCGACCAGGATCTATAAAGGATGAATCGAAGGTTGCCCGATTCCTCTTACTTTCTCTGTCTGTCGGGTTCGGGAGAATTGTTATCTCTACCTCTCCACTAAAATTGGGGTTGGGTAATGTGCCAGAAACAGATAATAAAGTGCCTGCATTGAAAACATCTCTATGTAAGACTTTATCTGTTTCCACCTGCAGCTGCATCTGTGCATGTGGTAATCTTAATCGTGTTGCGGGATCCCCGAAAAGGGTAAACACTTCTGCTAAATCAAGGTACCCCGGTAGATTGAGCAAAAACTGCGTCTTTGCCTCTGCAAGTATAGCACCGAGATGCGGAGTTTTATCATTAAAAATCACCTTGAATATCTCTCTATTGAGGATATGGTCTTCCCATAATAGTCCTACACTTGTACCTCCGATGACTCCGATTGCGCCACCACTTTCCGATCGTAGAAATTCTTCCGCGAGACAACCTGTTTTGCTGTCAAATTCACCGGTAAAACAAGTCATGCTAATTACAAAAGGCAGCTGAGTAATATTCGTTAAGTTCTTATGCGGATCTTCTAAATCCATCATACGACTGGATGCCCATCTGCCACCAGCACCATGACCAACATAATTAACAATACTGGCACCATTGTTAAACCCATCAATCACTTGTCGTCCGACAGGGGTTGTGCCTTCACCTAAGGGCAGATCATCTTCGACTGTAGTAGGTGCGTATATTAATTTCGTTTCGTATTTTTGGGTAAGTTTACTGTTTTTAACAAGGGAATCGGTTTGCGTATGAAAATCCTCTGTTGAACCTGCAAGCATTAATATGCGTTTATGCCAAGGACCTGTTTGGTCTGTGCTTTCATACTTTATGGCACGTTCAACGAATATCCGCGTGTCAACGCTATTTGTAACAGGCACTCTTCCAATAAGCATGTCGGGGAATGAGTCATCACCGCGAAAGGTAACGAACTGGTGGTCACTTGAAGATGAACCGTAACCGGGGATTTGCACCTGAATCGTAGGCACGAAACTTGTTTTGTCTATTGGGTTTGCGTCTCCAACTAACAACACGTAAGTCGGTGCAGGGGATTGCCAGTTTTCGTAAGTATACTTAAGGAAGTCTCGGAGGGCATACGGATTAATAAGTCCGTGATTAAATTCATCATATATATCTTGGACATCCACTACTTTTGTTCGCAATCCTTGTTTGCTACGAAAGTCAGCAAGCGGCTGCACATCTCTCATGAAATCTGTATGTGTAATGATGATATAATCCGCGCCGTTGTGTTGGCTGCGCAAATCAGAGGAGGTATCTTTGATTATTTTTTGTGGTTTTCGGTATTTACCACGAGTCAGTGCGATATATTGAATAGATGTATCAAGATTGAGCGATTCACCAAGACGGTACTGTGGCACACCACCAATCCGTGTGGATTGAAAAATAACTTCGTAAATCCCCGGAATATCCTCATCTTCTTTTGGAGCTAAGCCAACATACCGTGTGCCATCAACACCGTATATTTCTATATTGGGATCAGTAAAGTTTTTAAGGGTAACCCTAAAATTTGGGTTTACTTCACCAGTTACATCATCAGGTAGTAATGTAATTGAAAAAGATAGCACATTTGAGTTTGCCTCAAAAGTACGCCAATAATCAACTTCAAACCAATTCATCAAGACAAGATCCAACACATGGTCTTCAGGACTAACAGCACTCAACGTATTTCTACCATTTTTGAGGGCAGACTGTGAGATTTGTTGGTTCACAAACAGATATTCCGTATCTCCAGTCCACCGCGGTCTTCCAAGGACGATGTCGTTATTCAACCACATTTCTGTAAAATGCGAACCTTCTGATCTGCCGTGTAATGCGACGCGCATTGTTGCTTTTTGACCGGTTCCAGCCACACCCGTGATCGTAAACGGAAAACTCCTTATTTCTGTTGCGCTTGTCTGCGCCCAAAACCAACTGTCATCTGGTAAATCAGGTAAGGCATTTATACCGAAATCGCGTTGAAGGATACCATCCCCAAACACGTCAAACTCGCTGTTTGCTTCCAAACCAAAGTTTTTAAAACGACGAAACTGATTATCCCTTTCAACATGAACACGGGTTAGAAAGTTCCTTGGTTGATAAAGCGTTGGTCCCTCTATTGGAAATCCTGATGCATCAAGAGTAGGTTCGGGTATTTCTGTGGAAATTAATGTCGTTTCCATCCTGAGTCCAGGTCCCGCATTCCATGATAGCCAATAGACGTTCTGATCGGTATATGGGTCAAAATATGTTTTTTCACCACTATGACGTTGGGCATAAAAGATTATTTCTCCATCGGAATCAAATCCAGATGTGTCATCTACTGTCTTTCCGTTTGCAGCATTCCGGACAAAGATTGGTATCTGTTTTCCTTTGTTAGACAGTGCCAGTGTAGATGGTTTAATGGTTGTTATATCAACGCCAGCTGCTGCTAAATCACTTGCTGTTATGTGATACATACCTGAATTAAGGATATATATTTTGTAGCGCGGTGTGGTGATCGCAGGAGCACTCGGTACAGAAAAAGGTGAAATATGCCCGACTGTTCCATCTCCTCGGATAACATTCATCGCGGGAGAACGCCACTGTTTAGCAGCTTGTGGATTGATTAGCAGACTTCCAAACATCTCCTCATATACAAAAGATTCTTGACGAGGAAATCCTTGAAGTGCAGAAGGTGCATTGCCTAATCTATCGAATTGCACCTCAACAACAAGCTGATGGTAGAGTTTTACGACATCACTCACAGGGTTATATTGAACAGGATTCAGTTGAATAGGAAGCACACGGTTCTCTCTAATCCACCCCGCTTTTCCGATTTTAGCAAGATTTTGCGGAAAAAAGCGGTTAGTCGCCTGAGATGAATCCGACCTTGATTCTGGTTTCAACGCAATTCCATTAGAATTGTGTCGTCCTAAAACCACCTTTTTATCTGCAAGTGTATGTTGGAGTTTATATGTGCTAAAGTCATTTCTTTCAACAATTCGCACAGTAAAAGTTACATCGGATGGAACTCCTAACAAAGCGGTTTGTATAGGCAGCCTCGGTAATCCTAATTCATTTATGTAACGGCATCCGGGGAACGAAAGGGTCTGAAAGTGTTTTCCATCACGTTCCAATGTTTCGATCTCAAAAACTGATTCCGGAATTGTGAGTTGTAACGTTATTCCTTGTTGGGTAGCACTTATCAACTCCACTTTACCAATGTTGGTTGATATTTCACCGATAGGCGCAGCATCCGTTGAAGTAACAGCAGAAAATGACAATATAATTACATAGATCAAAAAAACTGTTAAGAAGGTAGTAATGTGTTTCTTATTCATAGTCATAATTTAGAGGGAACTTATAGGATCGGAATTATGTTACTTATTTTTTGCAAGATGATATACCTCAATTTCTCGGATTTGAGCAATTGAAGGTCGCACCACCCTATAATGTGGAAGGTATTGGTCGCCAAAAGATGTTCGTTGGTCAACTACTTTGTCTCCCGGTTCCTTTTTAAGTTTATTCACAACAACATCGTCTACAGTGCGGGTCACGGTGATCCGGATCATCTGCGTATGAAAGTTCAATCTGTCAAAAATGAACATGGCTTGTGCGCGTTTGCCATCAAGTTCACGTCGCTGAATTACGGAGTCGAAAGTTTCCCATGAATCTGTTTCAGGATTTAAGTAATACATTTTAAATCGGAATAGGTTACCGTTGTGTAGGATGATTTTACGTACCGGTTGTACATCAGCAAATTTGATGATAAAGTGGCGTTCATTTGTTGCGGGGAGAGTTGCTACAGTTTCAATGTTGCCATCGTTCAAACCAGGGTGGTTTGCTTCTGTACCGTAATTGACACTTGCAATATTCTCACTATACTGCGTTGATAAAACCTGAGCCAATCTACAGCCGTTGATACTTAGACAGATAAAAAGTATACAGATACTTAGTAAATACCTCATTCTGTTTCCTCCAGAAATTCCACATCAAAATGGTCAACAATACCCATAATGAGTTCACGGATAGGTGCGTTCTCTATACCGAAGACCTCTTGTGCAACGCCGGGACCCGCTCCTACGATTACCGTGTCACCTTCACCTGCCCCCACATAATCAACTGCGATCGTTGGTGTACGAACAAGCTCTGATCGGACACTTAACGGTTGGACAAGTAGTAATGTTCTATTTTCATACGCTGGATGTTTAAGCACTGAAACGACTTTACCAATAACTTTCGCTAAGTACATAATATTATTTATCTCACAAGGCGTTAGGATGACGTTTAACTAATTCTATTGTTCAAGAAGCGAGACAGAATCCACAAGACCAACGATCGCTACATCCACAGGCATCCGTTTCCCAGGCACTACTCCCACTGCATCACCACCGGTAACCATATAGACGATTTCACCTTCTCCAGCGTCTTGTAATGTATCCACAGCGACGAGAGGTTCGGAAATAGGTGTGTGTGTTTCATCCAAGGGTTGTACGATGAGAAGACGTGTGCCTTCCAAACTCGGATCTTTTCGTGTTGCTACTACGGTTCCAATAATTTTTCCTATATCCATTAGTATTATCTCAATTTCATTTAATTCATAAAATCTAAAAATATTATTTGATATTATACTCGTTTAACTTGGTGTGCAGAGTGTTTCGATTAATCCCCAAAATCTCTGATGCTTTACTGCGATTACCCTCTGTATGTTTTAGGACAATTTCAAAGAGAGGCTTTTCAAAAACAGAACGAATTTCTGCGTATAATTGTCCAGCATCCGAATCAGATTCCAGATAGTTTGTTACCTGTCCTTGAAGAAGTGCATAGACTTGTTGGTCAGTATTTTGGTGGTCTATCGGACCATCTGAAACTGGTTTATCAAAAATTTGAGAAAAATGTTCTACCAATAACATCTGTCCTGCACACATAACAAGGGCACGTTTTATAGCGTTTTCAAGTTCACGCACATTTCCGGGCCATTCATACTCTGTTAGTCTTTTTATTGTATCAGATGAAATCCCGATCTTTGGAAGTTGATATTCTTGTGAAAATTGGTTTGTAAAAAGGTCAATTAACTCTGGTATGTCCTCCCTACGTTCTCTAAGAGGCGGTAGCACAATAGTGATCACATTCAGGCGGTAGTAAAGATCATCCCGAAAAGTTTTTTGAGATATTGCTGTATCCAATTGTCGGTTGGTTGCAGCAATAATCCGTGCATTCACAGGCTGTGCTTCGTTACTACCCACCGGTTCTATCTCTCGTTCTTGGAGGACGCGTAACAATTTCATCTGCACATCAATAGGCAATTCTCCGACTTCATCAAGAAAAATAGTTCCACTATCAGCCTGTTCGAACTTCCCCTTGCGATCAGTATGTGCATCAGTGAACGCCCCTTTGACATGACCGAAAAGTGTGCTTTCAATTAGAGTTGAGGGGATAGCACTACAATCAACCACCACAAACGGGTTATCGCTGCGCGGGCTATTTTCATGAATCAGCTTAGCGACCAATTCTTTGCCAGTACCACTCTCCCCCATAATGAGCACGGTTTCGTCACTGACCGCGCCACGGCCAATTATCTGATAAACTGCTTGCATAGCAGGACTCTGTCCTACTATTTTGTCCTGTCCATCAATGGGCTGTGCGGTTTGTGTTACACCGATTTCTGTTTCCTTTTTTGTAATACTTGCTGCTGATGCTGCACGATCTACCAGATCAAGCAATTCGGTCCGGTCTACAGGTTTCGTGAGGTAACTATATGCCTGTCGTTTCGCAGCTTCAATCGCGGTTTGTGTTGTTCCATGTCCAGTGACAACAATAATTGCTGCAGATGGATTCAGTTCCTGAATAGATTCTATCAATTCTAATCCATCGGCATCTCCTAAGAAGATGTCCAGCAGAATGACATCAAACTCATTATTCTGAACACAATCAATAACCTCTTTCCCATTTCGTGCTTTGACTGTGTCATATCCTGCCTTATTAAGCGCAGCACTTAAAACGGAACGTAGACTGTGGTCATCATCGGCAATTAGGACTGAATAGGACATAATTTGTGTTTGCCTTTGGTTATTAGGTCATTAATTATATTGGCGAATATCAAAACTAATGTGCACTGGGAAGCGATATAGTAAAAGCGGTACCGGTTGATAGATTAGCATCAACTTCAACACTTCCTTCGTGTAGTGATAAAATTTTTTGACTAATGTAAAGTCCAAGCCCTGTTCCCTTCTGTTTTGTTGTGTAGAAAGCATCAAAAAGATGTGGTAACTCGTTAGGGGCAATACCAGGACCTGTGTCTTGTATACGAATATTTACGGTTTTAGATTCTTTTTGTGAGTATGTCTGTATTGTTAACGTCCCGCCTGTTTCCATCGCTTCAATCGCGTTTGAAAATAGATTAAAAATAACTTGTGTAATTCCATCCTGATTAATATTCACAGATGGACATTCCGCATAATCCCGTACGACATCAATATTATGTCGATCTAATTCCGGTTGATATGTTGCCAGACAATTATCCAGCAATTTGTCAATTTTGCAGAGTTCGGCATCTGCTATTGCAGGTTTACCGAAAGCGAGTAACTGTTCAATAGAACGGTTAAGCCGATCCACTTCTTTGATTATAATTGAGGTATACTCGTCAATTTCTGCCTGTTCATCTTTGGGCAGTGGTGCGAATCTATCTGTAGGTTCACTGAGAAGTTGCGTTGCCAATCGGATACTCCCGAGTGGATTTCGGACTTCGTGTGCTATTGTCGTCACCAATTTACCGAGTGCTGCCAAACGTTCTGACTGAACCAATGCATCAATTGTCTGCTTGATTTTGACCCGTTGCGCGATGATTGACGCAATGATTGTTAATACCTGTTCGTCTTCGGCGGCGGAAAGTTCATCTTTTGCTTTGTCAATAATCAAAGTCCCGATGACCCGTTCCTCTACAAAGATAGGTATCACCCAAAATGCAATGTTATCTTTGGATTCAACCCGTTCAGGTGAAAAAAGTTTTACAGAAGGACGAGGAATACGGTATTGTGGAACGCCTTTTGCTTTCCCCTCTGCTAAAACTTCTTTCTCAATTTCCTCGATCTGATGGTCAGTGCCACGTTTCTGTTCTGCCGCTGTTAGTCCTAAAATCGCATTAACTGTTTTCACCACTTGTCCATTTTCATATAGGTTCAAGGTACCACGATAGATTCCAAGACGTTCAGATAGGATTTCAATAATACGATGAAAGAGTTCTTCAAGTTCAAGCGCAGCATTTGCTGCTTGGCTCACCTCAGAAACGATAATTAGGTCGCGTACCCTTTTTTCTAAGGTCGTCTTTTCGCTACTGACCTTATCAATTTCTTTCACACGATCCAAACGCTGAATCCGCAGTTGACGAATCGTCCTAACAAAAATAGACGCTATAATGGGATATAGAAATGCTACTGCAAAACTCTCTATCTGTTTTGGGTACTGCAACGCATACACCCAATTGGCAGCTGTTGTCAATCCAATAAGTATGTTCTGGTTCCGAGAACTTTCGTATATGGCGGCTACCAACATCACACCGTAATAAAGGTGTGAAACTGTAAAATAGTACTGAGACGCACCCGATACATATATAATGAAATTGGCACATAGCACACCGAGTGCTAAAAATAGAGTTTTCATGAGATGCCTGCGTGCCGTTCAAAGGTTATGATTGCTGCCACAAATGGTTCGACGCTGTTACAATTTTAAGAAATTCGCCAACATTTTTAATCCGACACGTCCGCTTTTTTCCAAATGAAATTGTGTTGCGATGAGATTGTTGTGTGCAATTGCACTACAGAACTCAAGACCGTAAGTTGTTTTTCCAATGATAGTATCCACCATCTTTGGCACAGGATAATAGGAATTGACGAAATAAAAGTGAGCAGGATTGGGAACCCCATCAAAGATCTTATGCTGCTGAACTTGATGTACTTCGTTCCATCCAATCTGAGGCACTTTGAGTCCATTATGAGCAGGATACTTTTTCACGTGTCCGGGAAACAACCCAAGACAGTCTGTATCCTCCTCCTCACTGTGTTCAAACAGGATTTGGATGCCGATACAGATGCCTAACATCGGTTTGCCAGACTCATAAAATTTGATGAGAACCTCGTCAAGTGATCGTTTCTGCAGATTTCCCATGGTGGCTTTTGCAGCACCGACTCCTGGGAATATCACGCGTTCTGCAGCGAGAATAGTCTCTGTATTATCAGTAATCTGGTTCTCATAGCCGAGATGGTCCAAAGCACGGGCAACACTTGTAAGGTTTCCTGCTTTGTAATCTATTATTGCAATCATTTATGTTTTATTGCTCCGATTTCGTTGGGATATGCATAATAAAATTACCGATTTAATTACTTAATCTTCATTCAGTTTGTGCTACAAAGTGCGTTAGAAAACCGTATATACCATGTGTCTACATATTTTTGGATTCTACTATAATGAGATTATTCAAAGAACTGAAGTTCTCCGTCCTTGACGACCATTATGATCTGGTCATACAGTGCGTCTCCGTCAGGATTGAAAGAGAAATTGCCTAACTTACCTAAAATTGTAGGAAAATCTGTCGTTTGTGCAAGTGCGTCCCGAATGATGTTCGGATCTGTCGATTGCGCCATCTTAATTGCATTAGCGAGCACATAAAGCGTTGCATACGACTGTGCCGCCCACGGTTCAGGTTGAATACCATATTTCGCCTGATAATTCCGAACGAAGGTTTGGTTTCCAGGTGCGTCAGATGTACTAGACCATCCAATAAAACCTATTACCCCTTCGGCTGCATCGCTAGCCTTTTGGACTTCATTCATAGTTAAATCAGGAACAATAATGTCAATACTGTTGGGAACACCTACTTCGGATATTTGCGTGATAATCTGTGCTATTTCTTGTGAAAGTGCAGAGACAAAGAGTGCGTCAGGTTTTACCGCCATTATATTGGTTAGTTGCTGAGAAAAATCGATATCGCCAGTTTGGAAGGTTTCCATGGTTAGAATCTTAACTCCGCTTGCCTCAAGTGCTACCTTTAGCACTTCATTACTATTTTTGGAGTAGACATCAATCTCATCATATATCGTTGACACTTTTTTATACCCAAGTCTCTCCTGAGTCGCCATCAAACCACTGGGAATGCTTATATTTGTGGCGAGACTGGTGCGAAAGATAAAATTCCCGATCCCACTCAAACCTGCAGCGGAGGAAACCGAACTGAAAGCGATAACGCTGTTTTCCTGCGCAATCGGAGCAGCTACTTTAAGGTGCGTCGAGATAGCAAGTCCGACTATAGCAGGGACACCTTGATCCACTAAGTGCTGTACAGCTTCCTTCGCCCCTTCTGGAGTACTCTGATCATCCACAGTGATAAATGTAAACTTTACATCACCGCGGTTGTTAAGCTCTTCTCGTGCCAATTCAAAACCGCGCTGCATTGGAAACCCATACGGTTCGGCGTGTTGCCCTGTCAGTGCCACGACAACACCGATGGAAACATCTTCATTCGTCACTTGATTCCCTTTGTTGTCAGACGTTTTACAATTGAAAAGTCCGACAGTCAAAGCAACAATCGCTAACACATATACGAATGTGATGATTCTTTTCTTCCTCATGTCAATTTTCTTTATTTTTTACATAAAAATTTGAGAGTTTTCAGTAAAATTATGATGAGATAACGTTTTCTCCATAACACTCTCGTCCTATCTTGTTCAATGTAATTGTGTCTGAGTTGAAAGACAATGTTGTCAACGGAAACGCGTTTGTTTACTCACTCATTCCAAATTAACTTGATAACGTCTCAAGTTGCTTCCGCAGGTTTGCCATTTCAATTGCGGTTACGGCTGCTTCAGCACCTTTATTTCCTGCTTTTGTACCTGCACGTTCAATCGCTTGCTCAATCGTATCTGTGGTGATAATTCCGTTGATAATCGGAATACCGGTTTGCAGTGAAACTTGGGCAATACCTTTAGCACTTTCACCTGCAACGTAATCAAAGTGAGGAGTAGCACCACGAATTACCGCACCGATACAGATAAGCACATCGTATCGTTCACTTTCAGCAAGTTGTTTAGCGATACTTGGTGTTTCAAAAGCACCGGGAACCCATACAACATCTACATCATCTAAGTCTCCACCGTGACGTTTAATTGCATCCAATGCACCATCTAAAAGTTTTGTGGTGATAAAACTGTTAAAGCGACTGACAATGATACCGAATTTAAGACCGTTACAATTTAGGTTGCCTTCATATACGTTTGGCATAGTAAATTTTCCTACAAAAAATTGGGATGTATGTTTAGAGGAGGTGTCCAAGTTTCGTTCGCTTCGTCTGTAGATAACGTTGATTATATGGATTCGGCGTTGTTTGCAAGGGAATTTGCTCCACGATTTCTAATCCATAGCCCGACAATCCCTTGACTTTATGTGGGTTGTTTGTCATCAGTCGCATTTTTTCCACCCCTAAATCAACGAGAATCTGTGCCCCAATACCGTAATCGCGTAAATCTGGTGGAAACCCGAGACGTTCGTTCGCTTCAACGGTGTCTAATCCTTCGTTATCTTGTAGATGATACGCTCGAATTTTATCTTTGAGTCCCATGCCTCTACCTTCTTGACGCATATACAGCAGTACACCACGTCCCTCTTTTTCAATGTTTTGCAGTGCGATTTGGAGTTGCTCTCCACAATCACAACGTAGTGAACCAAATACATCGCCTGTCAAGCATTGCGAATGTACACGCACTAACATAGGACCACCATCGGCAATTTTGCCCTTAGTTAATGCAACATGTGTATCTGTTGGCTCACCCGGTGTTGGTTCGCCATCAACATTGCTTTCATAAGCGTGGAGTTTGAACTCACCGTGAATGGTTGGGATGGATGCGGTTGAAACCTGTTTAATCAAAGTTTCAGTTCTTCTGCGATATGCGATAAGGTCAGAGATAGTTATAATTTTGAGGTCGTGTTGTTTTGCGAATTCAAATAATTCGGGGACACGTGCCATAGTCCCATCATCGTTGAGAACTTCACACAGAACACCAGCAGGGTATAATCCTGCAAGCCGTGCTAAATCCACCGTTGCTTCCGTATGTCCTGCTCGACGAAGCACACCCCCCGGTTTTGCTTCTAATGGGAAGATATGTCCCGGTCTCACGAAATCGGATGGTACAGCGTCTTTATCAACAAATTTCTGAATGGTATACGCGCGTTCTTGGGCAGATATCCCAGTGGTGACTTCCTTGGCATCAATTGTCACGGTAAATGCAGTCTGCATCTGAGCAGTATTGTCAACGACCATGGGATTAAGTTGGAGTTCCACGAGCCGTTCCGTACAGGTGGGAAGACAAATTAATCCGCGTCCGTGTTTCGCCATAAAGTTGATGGACTCTGCCGTCACCTTTTCCGCAGCCATGATGAGATCACCCTCGTTTTCACGGTCAGGTTCGTCAACAACGATGATCATCTCACCAGCTTTAATAGCCGATAATGCTTCAGGAATGGTGCTAAATTTCATGATTTATGTTTCACTTCCGTTCTTTATCCGTATCCATGTTTTTGTAAGAATTCTAAATCAAGCGTCTGCGATGGTGGTATCTGGTTTTGCATGAGCGTTTCAATATAACGTGCCATCACATCAACTTCAATGTTCACAGTATTGCCGTTACGCTTTCCTCCGAGGGTCGTAACTTCTAAAGTGTGTGGAATAAGTGCAACTTCAAATTTATTATCAAACACGTTTGCAATGGTTAAACTCACACCATCAACAGCAATTGAGCCTTTATATGCAATGTAGGGTTTCACTTTTGGACTTACTGTTACCTGCATAATTGAAGAAGAACCTTCCTGTTTCCATCCGCTGATAGTGGCAATTTCATCCACATGACCTAACACCAAGTGTCCGCCAAGTCTATCACCCAATCGTAGGGAACGTTCCAGATTCACACAGGTACCGACTTTGCATGAACGTAAGGTAGTTCTGCGACATGTCTCTTCACTAATATCGGCGACGAATCCATCCTGCTCAAGTTCTCGTACTGTCAGACATGGACCGTCAACCGCGATGCTATCACCTACTTTGATATCTTCCAATACCGTTTCAGCACTTATTTTAACAGTTACACCACTGGATTTCGGATGTACTTCAGCAATCGTTCCAATTTCTTCAATGATTCCGGTAAACATTATTTCTCGAAATACCCTTCAATCAATATGTCACGATCAAGTTGAGTGATTGTGACCCGTTCCAATTCAGGTGCGTCAATCAAATGTTCGATACCTTTACCATCAAATACACCTGGTGCCTCATGTCCTCCGATAAATTTGGGTGCCACAAAACACATCACCTTATCCACAACACCAGAGGCAAGGGCACTTGAATTGACCCTTCCACCACCCTCTACCAAAACACTTGTGATGCCACGTTCCCCTAATGTTTCCATCAAGGTCTTAAAACAGACCTGTCCTTCATTAGCAGGTATAACTATAACTTCTGCATCCGCTATTTTCAAAAGAGCGATATTATTGGAAGTTGCTTGCGGTGTAACAGCAATAATGACACCCGCATCGCTTTCTGGATTGAAAATCTTTGCTGTTGAAGGTGTTCTTCCGTGCGAATCCAAAACAATCCGAGTTGCGTCTTTTCCTTTTTTGTTTGGCAATCTTGTCGTTAAATCAGGATTATCATTAAAAATAGTTCCGATTCCAACGAGTACGGCATCTACTTCATCGCGTAATTCATGTGCTTTTTGACGTGATGCTTCGGACGTAATCCACTGTGATTCTCCTGTAGATGTCGCGATTTTTCCATCAAGACTCATCGCTGTTTTCAATATAACAAATGGATATCCAGTTTTCACATGTTTCATATAAGTCTCATTTAGTTTAATTGCGTCTGCTTCAGAAACTCCTACGTTAACTGTTATACCTGCTTCTTTTAATTGCTGAATGCCTTTTCCCGCCATCTTTGGATTGGGGTCCCTATGTGCGGTGTAAACTTGTGCTATCCCAGCTTGAATGATTGCGTCAGTACAAGGCGGTGTCCGTCCCCAATGGCAACACGGCTCAAGATTTACGTACAGAGTCCCACCCTTCGCTTCCTCGCCAGCTGCGCGCAAGGCATGGACTTCTGCGTGCGGTTCACCTGCTTTCTGATGGTAACCTTCACCTACAATCTTTCCAGCATTAACAATTACTGCACCGACAAGTGGATTAGGACTTGTGCGTCCTTTTCCACGTTCAGCCAAATTTAATGCGCGGTCCATAAATGCTATGTGAGTCTTGTTCATAGCAGTGTATCAACTACAATGCTTTGCATATAAGTATACCACAAATTTACTGCAATTCAAAATCATTTTTGGAGATGTCAACTGTCTTCAAGCATTCAATTACCTCAGTATGATCAACCAAATCGAACTGATGTGTCCCAATATACATATACCTAACAATACCTTGTTTGTCAATGATAAAGGTTGCTGGTCTGGCGATATTGTATGCCTCAAAACTGAGCCAATGATATACACCATAACTCTTGATAACACTCCGATCTTTGTCTACCAGTAACGGAAACATAATTCCGTTTCGTTCAGCGAACCCTCGTAGTTCTCGGGGCCACTGTCCTGCAATAGCAATCGGTGTCGCGTTATAATTTGCGTAATCATCAGCATGTTCCTGCACTGCAGCCAACTGACGGCGACTGTTTGGTCACCATGTCCCTCTGAAAAAGGTCAAAATCACGTGTTGATCGTCTTTGTAAGTGGCAAGAGACACAGTCTGCCGTCGATGTGACGGTAGTGAAAATAGAGGCGCAGTATCACCGATGTTGAGTATCTTGTTTTTGCGTGGCATGGGGTTATTTTGTCAGAAATTAGGGGTTGTGTCAAGGGTGAAATATATAAAACAACAGATGGAATTAAGATGAGTTTTCATCAGAAATATGCTATAATAAGAGTATTGAGTTGGACAATTTTAGGGAACTAAAAGGAGTTAACATCGGTATTGAAATACAAACTGCTCAAGATAAATGGCCTGCACTCGCTTCTATTGTATTCGTCCCGCATACGGAGTCTGATTATCATCAACTTACTACACTACGGGACGAGTTAAAAACTCTCATCGGTAAAAGTGAAAATCACCCGTTGGCTTCATTAATGGAAGTCGTTGGAGCACTAATTGAGAAGTATGAATTAGAACAAGAGATTGAGGAACGTGATACTTGGCATGCACTCTCTATGCAGATGCTTGCACGAGCATACGGTGAAGACGAACCTGAGTACACAACAGATATGCTAAAATGGGTGAACCCCGATTATAAGGAAAGTGATGTTGCTACTGCGATTTAACTAACAAGTTTTATAGTGTACTCAACACGTTTATGTCTATTGGTTTTCCTTAGAATACTGCCAGAGTGCTTTATCCAAAGTTCGCATATCTACTTTGTTTCGGTTAGCAACATCTCTGCAAAATTCAACATAATCCCACCAGAATGAAAATGAATAATCGTCATTTTGTTCCCCGATAGACCATAAAGCACGAAAATCATATATTGGATAATCATCTTTGTGAAACAGGTGGAGTATTGCAGAAGCAGATGGCAGTCCAACACCATCTAAACAACTCAGGACTCGGATTCTTGTCCTCTCATTTGTAGCAGTAAATGCACAGTATGTAATATCTCTGATGTAATCTGCATCGTTATATTGAATGTATCCAGAAGTCCTTGGTGATTTCCAATATGCTATTTTTTGTAATTCATCTTTCTTAAGGTATGATCTTTTTTGAATTTTAGGTCTGAGTGTCAAGAATTCAGTTTCAAGTTTGGCAATCCTCCCCCAAGGTTCGTTTCGGTCTGCCCAATGCTGGATCTTAGATTCAGGAAAACGTAATTTCATATACATAACCTCTCTTAATCAGTATTGCAGTTCAATAATGTAGTGAAGTATCAGTGTTGTAGAATATGATAACAGATTGACATCGTAAGTCAAAAAAAAATCAAGTATTTATATGTAATTGGCATAATCCGTGATTCTGACAAACAAAATCCTATAATCCTGAAAATCCTGTAATCCTGAAAATCCTGGTTCAGACAAAGCGCAAGAAACCCTCACATCAATTCCACAAAAACCTCATTCGCTAAAAACAGTCCGCGCCGCGTGAGACGGAGATGTGTCTCGTTTCGCTCTAACAACTCTAAATCAATCCACTTTTTGAGAGTATCCCCAAACGCGACATCAAGTTTCTCACCGAAACGCTGTTCATATTCTTCTAAACAGATACCTTCCCGTTTACGAAGTGCCAACATAAGAGTTTCCGCTTTTTCAGCATTCCCAGTTAAGTGTTCCGTCTCAGATATTGGCTTGTTATGTTTACTGAGTGCTTCAATATAGTCTGGAATGCCTCGGATATTGGTATAACGGACACCACCAATATACCCGCACGCACCAACCCCTAAACCGACATATTCCTGATTATTCCAATAAACAAGATTATGTTTAACTTCTCGATTCGGTTTAGCGTAATTACAGATTTCATAATGCGTATATCCGTGTGAGATAAGCGTTTCAATAGTCCACTGAAACATACCTGCTTCGGTGTCTTCAGAGGGGAGAACGAGTTCACCAGATTTCCACCAGTCATAAAACGGTGTTGATTCCTCCATCACGAGATTATAGGCAGAGATATGTTCAGGTTCAAGTGAAATTGTTTCATTTAAGGTATGCTGCCATGCATCCATCGTTTGCTTTGGTAGTGCAAAAATTAGATCAATGTTGATGTTGTCAAAACCGTGTTCACGTGCTAAAAGATAACTCTGGAGAAATTCATCAACGGTGTGGATTCTGCCTAATTGCCGTAACGTCTCATCCTGCATTGCTTGTAAACCAAAACTGAGTCGGTCTACACCAGCATTCCTCATCACATTGAGTTTTTCACTATCAACGGTACCCGGATTACATTCCACAGTTATTTCAGCATTGGAACATATCCGAAAATGTTTCTGTATGTCAGCAAACAACTTATCTAAGGCGTTAGCAGAAAGGATAGATGGGGTGCCACCACCGACAAAAATTGTATTTAGGGGAGAGGTTTTCGGTGCATAAAGTGCCATCTCCAATTGGAGTGCGTCTAAGTAGACTTTCGCTTGTTCCTTTTGGAAAGAATAAGTGTTGAAAGCACAATAGTAACACTTCGTAGCGCAAAAAGGAATGTGGATATAGAGGGAAGAAGGCATCTCAATATTAGTTGTTTTCAAATTCCAATCCGACTCGGATGGCGGAACCCTTATCAGCATAAGAGAAAGCATCGTTAATATCTTCAAACGGGAAGGTATCGGAGATGATTTTGTGGAACGGATATTTGTCCCGTGTGCGACTAAGAAAATCAAGCGCACGCGGAATTACCCACGGTTCATAAACAATCACACCTCGGATAGTTTTGCTACACCGTACAATATTACCAGGGTCAATTTCGGTTGGAAATCCGAGATTGATGTTACCAATCCAGAGGTAACGACCACCCCACCGAAGCATTTCAATACCCTCAGCAAGCACGCGCGGAGAACCCACAAATTCTGCGACAAGATCAGCACCGATACCACTCGTATGATCAAGAACGAAATCAACCCGTTCCTTCATATCAAGTTCATCTACATTGAGCGTGTAATCTGCACCAAATTCCTTCGCAAGCGTAAGTCGTGTCGGAAGCCTATCAAGCACAATGATTTTCCCTGCTCCCATCTCCCTTGCCACGGCAGTCGCATATAATCCGAGTCCACCTGCGCCTTGGATAACTACTGTATCTCCAAGCGTGATACCGATCTGATTAAGTCCGTAGATAACTTCCGATAGCGCGCAATTGATTGGGGATACAAGTGCATCCGGCAATTCATCAGGCACTTTGAAAACCCAATGTCCTGCCTTCATGTAGTAGTACTCGCCGTACGCACCGTGGAAGTGTGGAGATTGTTCACTGGAGACACCAAGCCAATCTCGGTAACGGTTTGGACAACCGGGTTTCCCATTAAGACACACCCAACAACGTTGACACGGCTTAAAATAGGAATAAACAATCCGGTCCCCTTCAGTGAGTGATTGCCCAATACTGTCAACCTGTACATTTCTTCCCTTTGCTTCAATGGTACCGATCATTTCGTGCCCGAGTACTTGTGGAATACCGCTTGCTATTTTGGGACCGTGACCTCGCCAAAAATGTAAATCGGAACCGCAGATATTCGCCATCCGAATCCGCACTAACATGTCTTCAGCTGTTACAGATGGAATAGGATATTCACGAAACTCTAACGGGGTGTGTGCCTGGGTGAAGATAGCAACCTTACCGGTTGTGATACTCACGACGGCTAAAGCCGTGTGCTTCTTTTAGCATACAACTCTCCTGTGTGATTCCTGCTTCCGTCTCTCGTGCCTCCTTCCCGAACTACTTGAGGTCTTACTTGGACTCCACAGGCGTTTAATCTCTCTGTCTATCCGACAGCGAGGTGTCTAAGGTTTATTGCAGCGTTGACATCCCTGTCTTTCTGATATTGACAGACACCGCAATGATACATTCTTTCTGATAGCAGTAGTTCTTTTTTCTTATGTCCACAACTGCTACA
>JAJDWI010000003.1 GCA_022825665.1 Candidatus Poribacteria bacterium | reverse complement strand
CTTGTCCGTTTGAATTGTTTGTTGTCTGAACCAGGATTTGCAAGATTACAGGATTTTCAGGATAAGAGATTGTATGCCGATGTTCCTTTGCAAAAGGTAGTCCTTCCTCCTGGACAACGGAATATATACCCACTAACTCCCGATCCTGGAAATCTTGATTCAGATAACATATATGTCGAAGGTTGCTTTGCTCGCTTCGGTTTACAGGACTGTATGTGAGCATGCGGGCGAGGAGACCTCGCCCCTACGGAATGTCCGAGGCGCAATGAATTGCGCGACTACGAACGCGTTTTCTCCTTAAATTGACGCTAATGGTTCGGTATCCTAACCGAACCGTAGTGTGTAAATAATTATGGTTATTACTATAAACTGTCTGTCTTCATAGCATAGTAAATATTCAGATTGTATATACTATCCTAAGTCAATATATCTTTGACAACATGTCCGTGGACATCTGTAAGGCGGAAATCGCGACCTTGGAAACGATATATCAGTTTTTCATGGTCAATACCGAATAGATGGAGCATTGTTGCATGGAAGTCATGGACATGGACGATGTTTTCAACGGCATTGTAACCCAATTCATCGGTGTTTCCGTAACTTATACCACCTTTGACTCCGCCGCCTGCCATCCACATTGAGAAACCTTTTATGTGGTGATCGCGTCCACTACCTTGTGCCATTGGTGTCCGACCAAATTCTCCACCCCAGATAACTAATGTATCATCTAACATACCACGTTGCTTTAAATCATTCACAAGTGCTGCTGTTGCTTTGTCCACATATCCAGCAGTTGTTTTGATAGCGTTTTGAATTCCACCGTGATGATCCCATCCGCGATGGTATAGTTGGATAAAACGTACTCCGCGTTCTGCTAATCTTCGTGCAAGTAGACAGTTAGAAGCATACGAACCATCTCCCGGTTTTGCACCGTACATATCAAGTATATCCTGTGGTTCTTTTGATATGTCGGTCAATTCGGGGACACTCGTCTGCATGCGGAATGCCATCTCATATTGATTGATTCGTGTGGCAATCGTTGGGTCATCAACGGTCTCATTGAGAATGCTGTTTAAAGACTGCACTGCACCAACAACGTCTTGCTGTTGTTCTTGACTGACTCCATCAGGACTTGAGACGTAATGAACGGGATCCCCGCTTGAATTGAACTGAACACCTTGAAATTGTCCCGGCAGGAAACCACTATGCCATTGTCGGTTTGCAATAGGTTGGTCCTGTCCACCGCCAGATGAGATTAAAACGACATATCCCGGTAGGTTTTCGTTTTCACTACCAAGTCCATACAGCAACCATGAACCCATACTGGGTCTGCCTGAGATTGCTGTTCCAGTGTTCATGAAGGTATGTGCGGGGTCATGATTGATCTGTTCAGTACGAAGTGATCTAACTATGCAGATGTCATCAGCAAGGCTACCAATATGTGGAAATGCGGAACTCATCTCTTGACCTGATTCACCAAACTTTTTAAATTCATGGGTTGGTCCAAGACACTTGAGTGAATTAGCTTGTCCCTGAAGTTGGGCAATTGGTTGTCCTTTTGTATATGACTGCGGCATCGGTTTACCGTGCATTTCCGCAAGTTTAGGTTTATAATCTAAGGTCTCTAAATGTGATGGTCCGCCTGCCATACATAGGTGAATAACTCGTTTTGCCTTTGGAGTTATGTGTGGTTCTGTGATTATACCTTGCCATTTCTCAATCTTTGGCGCAGCTTTAAGCAGTGAGGGTGATAACAGAGAAGCAAGTGCAAGTGACCCGATACCACGCACTGATTTTCCCAGAAATGTACGTCTTGTAAGGTTGAGTTTTGTTTCTTCATTAATATCTATAGCCATATCTCATACCTCTCGTGATTTAGAATCAGGTGAAGTGTTTATGCGGGTTTGTCCAATAATATTCATCAATTTACTGTGGTTAATAACAATATAAAAAACTCTTGAAGATTACTTTATTCATACAAATTTAGCTCATTCCATAATCAATTGAATTAACTTGTAAAACCATTTATAACAAATACAATTACATAATAAACCGGCCATTGAATTATAAAGTACACTAACCAAATAAATCCAAAGATAACAGTAGAAAAACTAAAGAATGTCAACTTAGGTTTAGTGTAATGTCTTGGAGGTGGATCTCCATCATCTTCATCAGCAAGTTCATCTTTCTTTGCAAGATGTGCGAAGAAAACTCCTCCCAGAATACTAACAACGATTGAAACAACAAGCACTAATCTGAAAAAACCTTTTTTAAAATTGGCTGTTTTGCCATTAATATCATTACTCTCATCTGTAAATTGATAGGAAATACCACTTGCAATTCCAAATAGAATACATAGAACTACAAGTAATGCTAATAAGATTTTTATTACTTTAGACCTCATAACCTGTACCATCTAAATTACCAACAAGAATTGAAACCTATGCTAACATTAACATCCTTCATGTAATTTGTCTCTACTCAATTCCATTCTTCATCAGAGTTACATATAGTAAATAGAACCTTCATGCATTAATATCGCGTAATGGTTTCATGTAGGTTCAATAGCACTCGTGCGGCTGATGTCCAAGAAGCGAGTTCAGTAGGATCAAGTCCCTTTGTTGATGGTGTCTCTCTCAGTGCAACTAATGCTTTTGCTGCATCTGGATTGCTTGTGTATTCTTCTGAATGTTTATCAATCAGACTCGTTATGATTTCGAGTTCTTTCTGTTCAGGCACTCGTGATAAGGCTTTTCGGTATGCCCAATTGATACGATCAGTTGAAGTTTCACCACCTTCACGGATTATCCGTGCAGCAAACTCTCTTGCAGCTTCAACATAAGTCGGATCATTGAGTAACGTAAGTGCTTGCATTGGAGTATTTGAAGTAGACCTTTCAGCAGTACATTCCTGTCTACTGGGAGCATCAAATGCCATCATACTTGGATGTAGGAAGGTGCGCTGCCAGTGAGTATATAACCCTCTACGGTATTGACTTTCGCCAGTGTCATGAACATATTTCCGCTTGGGGAAGTTTAGATTTGAATAATATCCTATTGGTTGATATGGTCTAACACTTGGACCTCCGATCTTCTTAACAAGAAGTCCACTCAGTAATAGTGCATTGTCACGTACTATTTCTGCATCGAGTCTCCAACTTGATTGACGCGCAATTAGTCGGTTATAGGGATCTTTTTCTTGTAATACTTCATTGGGTTTAGAAGATTGTCGGTAAGCGTTTGACGAGACAATGAGTTTCACCATGTGTTTGACGTTCCAACCACTTTCCATAAATTCCACAGCTAACCAATCAAGCAACTCTGTATGTACAGGTGGTTCACCTTGTGCTCCAAGGTCATCAAGAACACGCGAGATACCAGTACCGAAGTAAAGAGCCCACAACCTATTTACAAATGTACGAGCAGTCAACGGATTGTCCTTTGAGACCACCCATTTTGCAAGATCAAGACGTGATGGACGACGATTGTTTATATTTAGATTGCCTAAGAATTCGGGTATCATTGGATCTACGATATCACCAGAGTCGTCAAGCCAATTTCCTCTCGGTAGTATCCGTGTTGTACGAGGTTGAACAGATACGGTAGTTAGAGAATACGGAGTCTTGGATCTGATTTCATTTTTCCGTTTTTCCAAGTCAGATATCTGGTTGCGGATACCGTCAAAGGCTGGAGCAATACGGCGATAGTAATCAGAAATCTGTTTTCGATGGTTTGTCGTTCTGATGAAAGGATCAACTTGAATTGCTTTAATTACATTGCTGTCGTGTGAATTCTTTGTTACATTACCAAGGGTGGTTGCTATACCAGCTGCATCCCAATATGCTTTACCACCAAATTGAGTGAAAGCCATCCCATTCAGAACACTGCCAGCTTTCAATCCAACAACAGTGGGGTCAACTTCAAGTCGTGTCCATTCACCAAGATTTGGTAGATCTCCCATTGGTTTGTGGGCAGGTGTATTATTTCCAATCTCACCATACTTGATTTTGTCTTCACCCCAGAATGCTCTATGTTCCCAGTTTCCATCGTTCCATTGTAGCATGATTGTCTGGGGTGGATTGTCTGGGTCTAACCAAACATACGCGTAAAGTTTGTCACCATCAGTTAGTGTGACTTTGCGATTTGCGCTATGAAATGAATGTTGGACAAGTTGTTCAGGTGCAGCTGTCTGTATTCGTGATCGTTCTTTGCTGAAAACTGGTGCTTCATTTTTCCCAACAAATTTCCATGTGCCCTCTGTTTTACCGCCATTTGATTGGGAATCGTCTACCCATGCAAAATCAGCGGCATCTGTTGATGTGAGAAGTAATTGAATTTTTTCCTCCCACTTTTTCTGTTCAACTTCTAATCCAGTAGAAGGCAATTTTAACACTTTTTGTAATCTATCTAATTCAATATCAATTTCTTGTAATTCCGTTTGTTGTTCTTGAGTTGGTAACATTACAACCGGATCCCATTTGCTGCCACCTCTATAAACACCAGGACCTTCAATATCAGCAAAAAACGCAGCGAAACTGTAAAAATCCTTTGCAGTATAAGGATCAAATTTATGGTCATGACATTGTGCACATCCAAGTGTAGCACCCAACCACACTGATGCAGTTGTGCGAACTCTATCTGCAGCATAGATTGCCAGATATTCTTTTGCTTGTGCACCACCTTCAGCGGTTGTTTGATTTAATCTATTGTAACCAGATGCCACCTTCTGTTCTTGTGAGGCATTTGTAAGTAAGTCTCCTGCAAGGTTTTCTATGGTAAATTGGTCATAAGGCATATTGTCGTTAAATGCTTTAATCACATAGTCTCTGTAGGGCCAAATACTAACATTTTCATCCGAATGATACCCACTTGTATCAGCATAACGTACCAAATCAAGCCAATAGATTGCCAGACGTTCACCGAATTGTGGATTAGACAGTAAACGATTAACAAGATGATCATAGGCTTCTGGTCGTTGGTCACGTAGAAATTGATCTACCTCTCCAGGTGTTGGTAATAACCCTGTTAAGTCGAAATGTAGTCGTCTTATAAGTGTGCGTCTATCTGCCTCTGGAGAGGGTTCAAGTCCTTCCGCTTCTAATTTACCAAGTATAAACTGATCAATGGGATTTTTAATCCATTCCATAGTTTTCACATCTGGTGGATTAACTTTTTTGGGTGGAAAATATGCCCAATGTTCTTCCCATTCAGCCCCTTCCTTGATCCACTGGATTAAGGTATCAATTTGTTCTTGTGTGGGTTGTCGATTAGAAATCTGTGGAGGCATGCGTCTATCAATATCTTCATGTGTAATGCGTAGTACTAATTCGCTTTCTTCCGGTTTTCCAGGGACAATAATTGGATAACCACTTGGTTCAGAGAATGCCCCTTCTTTTGTATCGAGACGTAGATCTGCTTGTCGCGTCGCAGGGTCTGGTCCATGACACGCATAGCATTTGTCAGATAATATTGGTCTGATATCCTTGTCAAACTGGAGTTTATCAGCGTATGAGAACTGTATTGAGATTACAAGACACAACGCGATAGTTATAAGGACAATTATCTTTCTATTGAATTGCTTGGATAATAATATCTTTATTACATTGCAAGACCAAAGCATGGTTGAACATCTCCTCCTCACAGGATGTGCATTATTCAGTTTCTTAACCGATAGATTTCTGGTGACAAGTAATTTATCATAAAAATAATATAAGTGCAATTAAATACTTAATTTTCAATATAGACATTCATTAGATGCATAGGGTGCAAAAATTTTGATCCTATAGTCCATCTCCATAGTAGGGGCGAGGTTTCTCCACCCGATGAGCGAATATTGATTAGATGGACAAGTATACCTCGCCCCTACAAGGGTTTATGAATCACATAAAATTGTTCCTTGTAAAAAACGAACCAAAAAAGGGTGTTTTTCGGCTTTTGGTTCGTTTTGCTTTTTGAGGTTCTACCAGTCTGGGACTGGGTTTATAGGTGTGTGCGAAAATTTCATTTTGGTTCGTTTTTTATTTGCTTGGTTATGGTCGGTTTTTGGGTAATGGATGATGGTTTTTGTTAATGTTATGGGTTGTGGGTATTTTTTGTTTTTCATAGTGGTAGTATTATAACAGGTGTTTGGAAGAATGTGAAGGGGTTATGGGGATTGGAACAATATGTTTCATGTATGTTTTATATAGTTTTCAGTTTTGTCTGAACCAGGATTTACAGGATTTCAGGATTTACAGGATTAGGAATTGGTGAGTATATATTCCGTTGGAAAGGATGAAAGGCTACCTTTTGTAAAGGAACATCTGAAAATTCAGATAATATCATTGCATAATGTTATAATCTAAAGTATAATAATCTAAAGTATAAGGTAAAAACCGTGTTTATAAATCGGGAACAAGAACTTGATCACTTAGAGAAAATATATCTAACACAAAGAGCAGAATTGTTTGTGTTATATGGAAGGCGGAGAATAGGAAAAACTGAGTTACTGTTGCAGTTTTGTAAAGACAAACGGAGTATCTACTTTCTGGCAAGTCAGTTGAAAGAAAGCGATCACCTTAAACAGGTAATGGAAGTTGCACAGCATGTCATTGATGATCCTTTACTAAAGAATATGACATTTAGAGATTGGGAATCTGCATTAATCTATTTTGCACAAAAGGCTCAGGAAGAACGGTTAGTTGTGGTTCTTGATGAATTTCAATATCTCTGTGAAGACAACCCTGCACTACCATCTCTTATACAACGGTTTTGGGACTTGCATGGAAAGAACAGTAGAATCTTCCTTATATTATGTGGATCGCATGTTAGTTTTATGGAAGGTGAAGTGCTGGCTGAAAAATCACCATTGTTTGGGAGAAGGACAAGCCAAAAAAAGTTAACAGCATTATCCTATAGAGATAGTGGTAAGTTCTTTCCTGACTATACAAACAAAGAGAAATTGCTTGTATATGGAATGCTTGGTGGAATACCATCCTATCTGAATCGTTTTACTATAGACTTTTCCCAAAATTTGAAAGAAACATATCATAAAAATATTGAACGAAGTATCATAAATGAGTTACTCACACCTCAGGGATATTTATTTGATGAAGTAAATTTTCTGTTACGAACCGAACTAAGAGAACCCAGAACTTATGCCAGTGTATTACAAGCAGTTGCTGGTGGAATGACGCGATTAAATGAAATATCACAAAGAGTTGGACTTAGTACAACGAGTGTAAATAAATACTTAAGTGTTCTCAGAGAATTAGGATTGATAGAACGAGAAACTCCAGTGACGGAACGAGCACCACTAAAAAGCAAAAAAGGTATATATAAAATAGCAGAAAACTATATAAAATTCTGGTTTCGCTTTGTGTTACCTAATAGGAGTCTTATAGAATCAGAGAATTCAGATTTGGTATATAAACAAATGATTGAGCCGAACTTATCTCAGTATATGGGAGAAATCTTTGAAGATATATGTATACAGTATGTTAGTCTATTTGGGAAGGAAAAGTTAATGAGTCCTCCAATACTTGTCGGTAGACACTGGGAATCAGATATTGAAATTGACATAATGACAGAGAACTTAGATGGTAGCCATACATTTGGTGAATGCAAATGGTGGAATCAACCAGTTGGAGAAAATGTATTGGACCGTCTGATTGAAAAGTCAAAAAGAGTACCAACTCAATGGCAGCAGGATCCGAGATATATACTGTTCTCAGTTGGTGGTTTTACGGAGTCACTTATAAAGAGAGCATCTGAAGAAGGAGTTATACTTGTTGACGTATATGATCTATTTGAGGAATAGAATATTGCATACTTGACCCTACCCTATTTTACTCTGGAATAGGGTTATGCGGATCAACGAATCTGTTATTGTCATCCTTTTGACGCGGCACTGGTAACGCATCAGCTTTAGCGCGTAGTCTTGAAAGCATATCAGCATAGTCAGGATTGTCTATCAGATTGTTACACTCATCAGGATCATTTGATAGGTCAAAAAGTTGGTCTTGCCATCCTTTATTGTTGTCAAAGCGAAAATACTTCATGTCATCTTCTTTTACCATTACAGAAGGACCATTAATCGCACGCCACAGTTCACTATATACGGTATTGTTCCAGTCAGTGGTATTTCCTTCAATCAACGGAACAAGTGACTTTCCATCAAGTTCTTCTGGAGCAGGGATTTCTGCTAATTCACATAGTGTAGGAAAAAGGTCAACTAAGGATACGTTCTGTTGAATTATTTTTGGTTCAACACCAAACTTTTTGGGATACCAGATTGAAAGAGGGACACGGACAGAAGGTTCAAAATAGTGCTGTTTTTCCCATAGTCCTTTTGAACCAAGCATCTCACCGTGGTCAGAGAAAAACACAATGATGAAATCGTCAAGTACATTTAGATGTTCCAGTTTCTCAATTACTCTTCCAAACTGTGCATCCATCCACTCAATCATACCGTAATATGCTGCGGTAGCCCGGTGTGCTTGTCGGTAGGTAACGTCTTTATTTACCTTTACCCTAAAAAAGTTATCGTAGTCAAAGTTTTCGTTTGGTTCTTCAACAATCGGTTCCACGCGTTGCATGTAATAATTGAATAGATCAAGTGGACACTGATACGGATAGTGCGGTGCGATGAGGCTTACTGCCATACAAAGCGGGTTTGCTCTGGGACGGTCATAAGTTGCATTGACGAAATACTCCTCAAGGAATAGAAGAGCACCGTCTACATTGTATTGATCATGAAGCATCCAATGACCAATTCCGGGTTGAGCGTCTCGTATTTCTTGCCTGGTCTTGTCGCTTTTCATACCTGTACCATGTTCTCTTTCAACTTGTGCTGTATGTTCATCTTTTACAGGAGGATATGGGTAGCCGTTGTTTCCAATAATATCGCGTCCAATCCGTTCTTGCCATCCGTGCATTACATCTGTGCCGACAAAGTGCATTTTTCCAGCACAACATGTGTAATATCCGTAGTTTCCAAGATGTCCGGGAATGGTTCGGACTTCTGTTGGCATAGGGTCGCCAAAGTTTAAACAACCACAGTTGCGTGGATAGAGACCTGAGAGGAAACTTTGCCGTGCAGGAACACAGACAGGCGATGATGTGTAGGCGTTGCGGAAGTATGTGCCTTCATCCATGAACCGAGAGAGAGTCGGTGTGCGGATGGCTGTGTTGCCTTCTATAGGTAGTACATCTGGTCTGTGCTCATCGTTGATGAGTAATAGAATGTTTGGTTTCTTTTCTGGCATGGTATTTTATAAACAGTAGTGTTCCTTCAGTAGTATTCCTTTCCTATACTTGTTAATATGGAGACATCAATCCTTCTGCACCTGGGATGTGTTTATTTTCAAACTCAGGTGTAATCCAACGGGCACCAGGGTTTTTACCGGGTTTATAATAGGCATACACTATAGTCCATCTGGTATCACTATCTGGTTTTCTGGGTGTTACAGCATGTGCTGCATGTGTCCACATCAAAACGACTGTTCCTGGTGGTACTGATAATTCCTGAATTTCTAATGGATCACCTGTATCAAGATGGGTTTTACCTGCTAACCATCCTTCACGTAATGCCTTATCGGTTGCTCCGTGTATTTTTGGGTCTCGGTAAAGGTGACTGCCAGGTACTGCTTTCAATCCTCCGTCATCTTTTTCAAAACCGTTGACGTAGAAGAAAATTCGGACAAGACCGTATCGTGAATCATCTTCAGAATAGCTATGACTATGCCATCCGATACCACCATTGCCACCTGGACGGTTAAGACTAACACAATGGTCATATCTTATATCATCACCAAGCACCTCGCGTGCAAGTTTTAGCATCTGAGGATGTGGAATTAGACTTTCAAGATAAATGTCATACTCCGCTGCAAAACGATTGGGTTCATAACCTTTTTTACCACCAGGAATAAGTGATTCAATACGGGTTAAGGATTCAGTCAATCGTTTGCGAGCATCATTCGTCAATAGTTCTGGTAGGACATAATGACCATCACGATCTAATTGTTTACGTTCTTGATCACCGAAAGTGTAATTATGAAAGATTGTGTTCTGTGCCATAAATCTCCTATGTTATTCTTTTTATAGTGGAACATAGGTTATTTCGTAATTATTCTCATAATAGTACGTGTAGGTATTACCTCAATAAAGTGACATTAAACCTTCTGTACCGGGAATCGGTTTTTGTTCAAATTCGGGTGTAATCCAACGTGCGCCAGAAGGTTTTCCAGGATTACGATAGGCATAAACGACTGTCCATCGTGTGTCACTGTCTGGTTTTCTTGAAGATACGGCATGTGCTGCATGAGTCCACATTAGTATTACTGTTCCTGCTGGTACTGATAAGGTCTGAACCTTTAACGGTTCACCGGTCTCAGGATGTGTTTTGTCTGCTAACCATCCTTCTCTTAGAATATCATCCGTTCCACCGTGAATTCTTCCATCTCTGTAAAGATGGCTACCGGGAACTGCCTTTAAACCGCCATCATCTACCTCAAATCCATTGACATAGAAGAAGATGCGGAGGAAACCGTAGCGCGGATCATCGTCTGAGTATCCATGGCTATGCCATCCGATTCCTCCATTACCTCCATGACGGTTAAGACTTACACAGTGATCATACCGAATATCTTCACCAAGTGCTTCACGTGCCAGTTTTAGCATTTGTGGATGTGCGATTAGACTTTCAAGATAGGAATCATATTCAGCAGAAAATCGGTTGGGTTCATGTCCCTCTTTACAACCAGGAATAAGTGATTGAATATGAGCCAACGATTCTGTTAATCGTTCCTGAGCATCCGACGTTAATAGTCCGGGGAACACAAAATGACCATCAAAATCCAATTGTTCACGTTCTTGGTCACCAAAAGCGTAAGAATGAAAGATAGGGTCTTGTGGCATACTATAAGGTCCTGTGAATTGATATTACCATTATTTGCAGAAAAAATCTGCGTTATATAAAGGCTTGATGCAAAACGTCACACGAAGTGTGTCTACTACTTTGCTAAATCTTTGGCTTTTTTGTATTTCTGTTTGGCGAATTGTCCCCATTCCTTGATCTTTTCGTTTCTGAATGCTTGGTTTTCCCAGTCTGACTCAGCAATTTTCATGGTTTCTTCTTCAGTTAGTGGCATCTCCACAAGTGCTGCTATTGCTGCTGAGCGTTTATTTTCATCTGTACATTTTCCGATTTCACTCCATGCATCAATTAGGTCAGTGTGCGAATCAATAATGAGAACACCAAAGAGATCATTAACAATGTCCCAACGCGCACTACCTTTATTGCTATCATGGGGAAATGGGGTTAATTCTGAACTAAATGGATTGATAACAATATAACGATCCTTGTACTTGTCATATAGTGATGGCATGACACTGGATCGGTTTATTCCTCCATCCCATTTGGGTCCTTCTGGATCAGTGTCAGGGAGCATCCATAGTTTTTGTGCTTGTTCGGACATAACATAATCTACAAATTTTTTTGCTACTGCCATATTGGGTGCACCCTTGAAGATAGCGATCGAATCTGGATTTACAACTGCCCCGTCTTTTGGTAGAACATATTTTATTTTGTCAGATCCAATTATTGAAATTTGGCTGTATGCATAAAAATCAATTGCTAATCCATATATCACATCACCATTTACAACGGCTCTTGGAATTTCATTTGCACCTGCTGAAAACTTTTTGACATTAGCACCCAATTTTGTGAGAAGAGCAAATCCTTTATTCCATCCGTGTGTCTGAAGGATAATCTCATATACCATGTGAGCACTGCCACTTTCTCTTGGATCTGCAGCACCTATATTACTGATTAGTGCTGTATCTCCCAATTCATCCCATCTTGTGACTTTCGGTAATTTATGCAACTCACGCAGTTGTTCATTATACATGATTCCAAAACTTGACATAACTGCTCCATACCATCGGTGTTCTGCATCGTAAACAGGTATGCCATGATAGGTCTGTGGTATCTTTTCTAATTGGGTATCAGGTAGTTTGTATGATGTCAATAACCCCATATCAGCAAAACGGAGATAATTATCTGTCCCACCACCAAATACTATGTCAACACCAATACCATCAGGTACTCTATCAAACTCAGATACAATAAATCTATAGTTACGTGATGTTCCACCAGCATCACGCCAGTCCGTTTCGACTGTTTTACCCGTTTGTTCTTCATACCATTTTTCAAAGCCATCACCGAATTCTGTCTGAATACTCTCTGGATGTGGTGAGATGATGATGAGTTGATCTTGCTGTTTATCGGATGGTTGACATTGCCAAAATAGTAATAAACAAAGTAGTATACCTAACGATGGGATAAATGTTGTTCTTATTGTAGATGTAAGCGAATAAAAGTAGGACATTTTGCTGAATACTCCTCTAATCTTTCCTGAGTAAGCGAATTATTGTGGTTATATCAATGAAACAAGTGCAGGCATCTTCCATATTAAAATCGCGATTCCTCCGAGTAATAGTATATACCACGCTATCATCAATTTTATGTTCTTCTGTTTGAAGAACGTGCGGGGTTTCCTTTGGTTCATTTTCTTGCTCCTTGTGCGTGTCTGATGTGATGTATTCGGTCTCGGAAATTATTCCGATTATGATAGCATGGTTTTGTGAAAGTTGTCAAATGTAATTCATGTGGTGAAATGATATTTGGTTTTGAAATATTTGATGCAATTTATCAATATTTTCAGATTGAAACATAACTTTAGTTGTTTTTTAGTTGTTTTTTTGTAATTTTTTGTATAGTGCCTTCGATGGCGTAGTAATGCGGGTTTGTAGCAGTTTTGTTTTCTCTTGCAATTTAAAAAAAACAACTAAAACCATACCGTTTAGTTGTTTTTTTTTGTGTTTGTTGCTGGTTTTGTTCCTTTTAGGAGTTTGTCTGCTGCTTTTGGTTTGCGTATTATTATATCTTGTGATTGATTGGTATTGTGGAGTTTTTGGGTTTGGAAACAATATATATCCAATATGTTTTATGTGTTTTTGTGGAATTGTGGTTAATATGTGTGGGAGAGGATTACACGGATTACGTGGATGGGTTTGTGTTCTCTATGCTTTGTCTGAACCAGGATTTTCAGGATTGGTTTTTTCTCAACTAAATGTCTTTTCTCAGGCTATAGTTAATCGGACAGAAAACAGGATGGGTGGTTAGTGAAATTACATTGATATTAATCATTTCGGACTAATATAATTCTACATACTAACAGATGAATCCGAAAAAACATCTTGAATTAAATCAGTGAAAATGCTATAATAATATTTAGTGTTAATGAACCAATTTGAGAGGGACAGATTGGCAGAAAAAAGACGACATCTTCTCGTTCTATCTGGTGGAAAAGACAGTTCAGCACTTGCTGTCTACATGCGTGACAGAGTGCCTGAAATGGAATACTTCTTCACTGATACTGGCAAGGAATTGCCTGAGACCTACGACTTTTTAGATCGACTTGAAGCATTCCTTGGTAAACCGATAGAGCGGCTCAACATGGATCGTGATTTCGATCATTGGTTGACATTACACGGCGGTCTACTGCCCTCCTCTCAAGTCCGTTGGTGCACAATCAAACTCAAGATAAAACCTTTTGAAGAATACGTTGGTGATGACGAAGTTTATCATTACATCGCTATCCGTGCTGACGAAGATCGAATCGGTTACAAACCACCAAAAATAAGTTCCTTTCAAAACATTATACCCAAATATCCATTCAAAGATGATGGTATTACCAAAGATGACGTTTTCCAAATCCTTGAGGAAAGTGGACTCGGTTTACCTGACTATTACAAGTGGCGCACACGTTCCGGGTGCTATTTCTGCTTTTTCCAACGCAAATCCGAATGGGTGGGACTCTTGGAACAACACCCAGACCTTTTTGAACTTGCTAAAGGTTATGAGAAGTTCAATTCAGAGACAGGTGAAAGGTTCACGTGGAGTCAAGGTGAAAGTTTGGAGGAACTTGCAGATCCAGAACGAATAGCACAAATCAAGTCAAAGACTGAAAAAGCAAAGACTTCTAAGAAAAAGGAAAAACCAAATCGGCGACTGATAGAAATATTAACCGATATTCACGATGATGAGGATGATGAAGAACCGTGCTTGATTTGTCATAAATGAAAATTTGGGATAAACCTTGAAGAATAGAGAAATACTTAGAAGATTTCATGACCTAAATATATGGCAAAGAGGTGATGAAAGAGCACCTCATAAACCTCTCCTTGTCCTGTACGCAATTGGAAAATTACTAAGTGGTGACAAGCAATTAGCCTATATTGATATAAAAGAGGATTTAAGAAATTTACTAAAGGAATTCGGACCTCCTAGAAAATATTATCGTCCTCAGGATCCATTTTGGCGGTTACGAAATGAAAAAGAAAGAGTTTGGGATATACCTAATGAATATATGATTGGGGAAACTTTAAGAAGTAATAGGAAACCTACTGGTGATGCAATCATTAAGGATCTTGAGCAGTACGGTGTAGGTGGTTTTATTGAACCTATTGCGAGAAAATTTGAGAAAAATCAAAGATTAGTTTATGAAGTTGCTATGAACCTATTGGATTCGCATTTCCCTATTACTTACCATGAAGATATATTGCAGGCGGTTGGTATTTCTTATCCAACCCAAATTAGGTTTTATCCGACTGAAATAAGACCCGATAGAAGGACTACGCGTCCTCGAGACCCACATTTTCGGAAAAAGATTTTGAATGCGTATAAAAATAAATGTGCTGTTTGTGGATTCCAAGTCAGATTACTTGACCAACTGGTTGCCTTGGAAGCTGCACATATTAAATGGCATAGGGCGGAGGGACCAGATATTGAATCCAACGGATTAGCACTATGTTCTCTCCATCACAAGTTATTTGACCGTGGGGCATTCACATTGTCCAGACAACGACAAATCTTGGTATCGGATGATGCACACGGAACGAAAGGTTTTAAGGAATGGCTTATGGATTTTCATGGTAAAAAAATATCCCTACCGCAAAGGCAATTATATTATCCAGAATTAGAGTTTGTCGGGTGGCACGTCAGAGAAGTGTTTAAAGGGGATTATTGGGAATTATAGGTCCGTTTATCCAACTAACTTAAATTTCCTATCTATATATCATCAAGGTCACTTTTATGTTAAACATAATCACATACATTGGTTCACTTTGTTCAATTATTGGAATGAGCGTATCACTTGTAGGAAAGAGTAGTGCTGCAAAATTTCAGTCTTTCAAAGACAAAGGTATAGATATAAAAGAATCCAAAAAGCAATTAGGAAAAGCACTTCACTATTATAAAAAAGCTCTTGACTACGCTGAAACAGATGAACAGAAAGCAGAAATATGGTTTTTAGTCATGCATATCCATACGGATCGACTAATAGGATCAGGTGAGAAATACAAGAATTGTAAAGGATATATTCCATTGTGGGATTTCGGACCAAATAACATACCAAGCAACTACAACCCACCTTCAAAAGAAGAACTAATGAGATAACAATGAACGATTTTTTATTAGATGTAAACCACTTTTGAAATAATAATAAATTGAGTATTCAACAATATAGAATGCAATTGACATAAATCACGACATTTTACTCCACTACCAAAAAACCCTCCTTGACAATCCACCACCCATCAAGTATAATCAGTAAAATAATCAGTAGGAAAAGGCAAACAATTAGCATGGCACAATATGATGAAATCGTGAAGCATCTGATGGATCGGTTCGCTGATGACTTCGCCATGCTATCCTTTGATACACCCGATGTTGAAGTCTTAGAGACACTTGACACGGAACAACAAACGGTTAAGGTGCATCGCAATGACATGACATTTAAGGTGCGATGGCAGAATGAGACAGTCCTCCTTCATATAGAGGTGCAAACTGAAGATAGTAGAGATAAACCGATGCCGTTGCGGGTACTCGCTTATGCAAGTGAACTCTTGCTGCGGCATGAGATTCCTGTCTATTCCGTAGTACTATATCTAAGTCCAAATGCGGGGCAGACCGACCCTGGCGGCTATAGTTATGGAAATGATGTATTTGGTTTGCAGCACAAGTATCAGATGATTCGGTTGGCGGATTTAGAAGGGGAAGCGATTTTAGATACAGCATCGGTTGGACTTTTACCGTTTACGCCTTTGATGAAACCACCTGAAGGTATAAACACGGAAGCATGGTTGGAAAGATGTGTTGAGAAGACGGTTACCGCACCAGTTGATACACAGACGCGTGGAACACTTTTGTTTGCGATGTCAACGTTAGGTAGTTTAGCCTATGACCTTTCATTTTTACAAAAACTTATATCGGAGGAAATGATGCGAGAATCTCCTTTTATAGAACACTTAATGCAGAAGGGCGTTGACCAAGGTTATGAACTAGGCTCACGTGAAACGTCCATAAAAAATATTCTGTCGGTACTCACTGAGCGTTTCCCGCTGAGTGATATACAACCTGTGTCGGATGCCCTTGAATCTATTCTGGACCTTGATCGTTTGACAGAGTTGCTTCGGACAGCAGTCCAGACAGTCAGTGTTGAATCGTTCATGCAAGAATTAGACGGATCGGAAGAATAAAAAGCATCTTATATGAGTGCAATTTCCAACCCCTCGTCAGATTAATCAACAATTGCCCATTACAAAGGATAGTATGTTCAGATGCACCACCCCAAAGTCACTGTAGTTGGCAGTGCAAATGTTGACCTTGTTATTCGCGCAGAACGGATGCCAAACAAAGGTGAAACCCTCATCGGAGAAGCATTTGACATTTTCACCGGTGGCAAGGGATTCAATCAGGCAACAGCAGCAGCGCGTTTAGGAGCAGAAGTCACGTTCATCGGTAGAATTGGTGAGGATGCATTCGGTGAGATGCTACGGTCTGCAATGGAATCGGAACAAATTGACACACGATATGTTAAAATCGATGCTGATAACGGTACAGGTATCGCAACAATAGTCGTCGAACCGGATGGAGACAATAGCATCATCGTCGTACCACGTGCCAATATGTGTATCACACCAACAGATATAGACGCTGCTGGAGATAGCATTGCAAACGCAGATGTGTTGCTGCTACAATTAGAGACACCGATTGATGCCTCGCAACGCGCTGCCGAGATTGCAAGGCAAAACGGGACAATTGTCCTGCTTGATCCAGCACCAGCACGTCAGTTGCCTGTTGATTTATTGAAGAAAATTGATATATTGACACCTAATGCATCCGAGGCTACAGTTTTATCAGGACAAGAGGTTTCCACACCAGATAGTATAACAACAGCAAAGACCATGCAAAAGCAAATAAACCAAGATGGACTTTCGTCAGTTGTGCTGACACTTGGAGAACAAGGTGTCCTGCTTTGTGCGCCAACGGAAACCGAACATATTCCTGCGATTCCTGTTGATGTAATAGATACAACAGGGGCTGGAGATGCATTCAGTGGTGCTTTGGCAACTGCACTTGCAAATGGAAACAATATAACTGAATCGGTAAGGTATGCTACAGCTGCAGGTGCAGCGGCATGCACAGTACTTGGTGCGACACCGTCAATGCCGACTCAAGAAAAACTAAAAGCAATCCTTCAGTAATAAAACATAACTGAACTTGTAAATGAACAGATAGGAAGGAGACAAGAAATGAAAAAACTTACAACCGCACTTATTATTTCTCTCTCTATAGTTGCAATTACTTTTTCTACATTAGCACAAGAGAAATGGGAAAAGGATATGCAAAAAGATTTTTCTAAGGTTTTAAATACAAAAAAGAATGCCCCACAAAAACATCGAGAACTCATTGTTGATTGGAGAAAAAAGGGATACCTATCTGAACTGACGCAACTGTATGAAAGAGTAAAAGAAAAACACCCCGACGATGCCGCATTGATATACGGCTTGGGATACACTTATGCTCTTACTAATGTAAAAGACAATCCAGATGCAGAAACAAAAGCAATCACCAATTATGAAACTGCACTTGAACTTGATCCATCAATGTTTTGGGCACATTTCGGTCTCGGTGCAATCTTTCAGCAACAGGAAAAATACGATCAGGCACTCACCAAATTTAAGACAAGTCTTACCCTAAATCCAAAGTATTATCCTGCGCACTACTACATCGGTGAAATTCATCTCAAACAGGGTAACCACACAGAGGCATTACAATCGTTTGATAATGCACAAACCTTGAATCCTAAGTGGGAATATCCAGTTTATGGTGTAGGTTTGGTTTATTTTGACCAAGGTGACTTAAATAGGGCACGTGAAACATTTGAACGTGCAATACAAAACAACCGTAAATTCGCACCAGCATATATAAAACTTGGACAAGTGCTTGCGTATGAGAACTTTTTTGATGAAGCACTTCAGGAATACAAAAAATCTGCAGAATATCAACCTTACACAGCAACTGATGTATATGATTTGGCAGTTATATTCGCTGAAACTGGTAATACAGACGGTGCTATCCAGTTGTATCATCGTACACTTGAGATTGAACCCACGCATGCTTCCGCACATTTTGCCATAGCGGATGTTCTGTATAAACAAGGTGATGTTAAAACTGCTGTAATTCACTATCAAAGAGCTATTGACAATGATCCGACACTCAAAGACAGCATCTATCAACCTTTGGAATCATACTTTGTAGGAATTATGAATGTAGATGATGCCCGCGCTCTGTTGGAAAAGGCGATGGTAGTTCTACCAAATGACCCAAGATCCTACTTCTATATGGGTAAACTGGAGTTGGATACCAGTAATATAGATAAAGCCATTGAACATTATAAGAAAACACTTGAGATTGTGAATGCAGATCCGAGTCTACTTGACATGCAGCTTCTAAATGGCAACTTCCAAGATTCTCATATTCATTTAGGGGACTTGTATCGACGAAAAGGTGAATTAGAAACAGCTGCTACCCATTATCGTCGCGCGCTTGAGGTGAACCCAACACTTGCAACCCGTTTTATAGAACAGGGAAAATCAGAATTCGAAGCAGGAAACTATAAAGATGCAATAGAACCATTAAACATACATCACATTCTATATCCTGATGAGATTGTAGTAACCGATCTGTTAGGTCAATCTTATGAATGGATAGATGACAACGATAATGCACTTATATTTTATGAAAAAACATTGCAGTTAAACCCAGATCGTTCAGATGTGCTATATAGAATGGTGCATATCTTCAACGAAATAGGTTCACATCAAGACTCGTTGCAAGCATTGAAGAAGATTATTGCACTTAATCCCGCAGATGCCAAAGCACATTATATGTCTGCTAAGTCTTATCTGGCATTGGAACAACACGATGAAGCGTTATCAGCATTTTTGGAAACCGTTCGTCTTGAACCTGACAACGTTGATGCTCAATATCAAGCAGGATTGTTATATGAAAAAAGAGGGGATATTGACAACGCAATTGTGCAATATGAAAAGACGACTGAGTTAAATCCTGAGAACGCAAAACCATTTTTCCAACTGGGTGCCATCTACCAAGTGCGTGAAGACGAAGATAACATGATACGTTTTTATCAACCAGCATTGGTACTGGAACCGAATCATCCAAATGTCCACCATACACTGGCAGTTGTTTTTAACAAACGTAGTAAGGCTGAACCCAAAGAAAAGTATGATGAGAACATCAAACATGCATTACATCATTACGCTTTAGCTAACGAACATGATCCAATTCATTTTGAGTGGCACTATCAATACGCAAGGTTGTTAGATACCCATGCAGCAACTCTTGAAAACTACAATACACCTGCTGATAAGGCTGTCACTGAGTATACTAAGACAATTGAACTCAATCCGGGATTTGTTGACGCATATTTTTATCGTGGTATGATTACAAATAGATATAAGCATATCAAAGGTAAGTTATATCGTAGTTCGCAGATATTGGGTGATTTTCAGCAAGTTGTTGAATTAGATCCAAAAAATGTGGAGGCACATTATCACATTGGAGTTCTTCAAATATATACTGAGAAATTTGAACAAGCAGAAAATACCTTCAAAAAAGTAATTCGCTTGAAACCCAAATATAAAGGTGTTCATATTCAACTTGGTAAACTTGCAGAACGCAATCAGGAATGGAAAGAGGCAATCCAATTCTATGAAAAAGAACTTACAATTGATGATAAAGCCACAGAAGCGTACCAACGTCTGGGTGATCTTTATTACAATTCTGAGTTGCAATATAACAAAGCAAAGACCATGTTGGAAATTGCACTTGACCTGAACGACAAGCATGTGAATACAATAATTGTGTATGCGAATGTATTATATAGTATGGATAAACTCGGAGCCGCCGCAGATCAATTTGAACGTGTGATTCAATTGGAACCACGTAACTTAACAGCAAACTTCAACCTGGCATTAATGTATGAATACACTGAGCGTATTGAACTTGCAAAAAAACAGTGGAAACGTTTTCTTGATTTAAATCCACCCGAACAGTGGAAAGTGCAAGCACAGAGTCATCTCAGGAAACTTGGTGGATCATAAAATATAGTGATGGATTTTGAAACCTTCCGTGGGAAACTAAAGAACAGAATCGTTGGAAAACACGATATAGTATATCTCACCGAGGTTACATCTACAAACGATGTTGCAATTGAACTTGCGAAAAACGAGGGAGCAGAAGAAGGGACACTTGTCATCACTGACTATCAAACCGCTGGTCGAGGAAGGTATGGTAGAACATGGAAATCCCCTTCAGGTAAATGTATACTTGCATCTGTAATTTTCAGGCACCGTCTAAAGAAGGAGCAAGTGCATTTACCGAATTTAATCGGGGCACTTGCAATTGCTCAAGGGATTCATTTGGTCACCGGACTATCTGCCAAAATAAAACATCCAAATGATGTGCGAATTGAGCAAAAGAAGGTCGCTGGCGTGCTAACCGAAATTGAATACGACCAGCACCGTCACCCTTTCTTTGTGTTAGGTTTTGGAGTTAATGTAAATATATCACTTGCAGAATTGCCAGCTGATTTGCACAATACAGCTACATCTCTACAGATTGCTGTCTCAGGTTCACAAAACATTGAAATCTGTCGTCTAACAGTCCTACATTCCATTTTGGAACGTCTTGAAGAATACTATCTCACCCTGAAGACTGGGAACGTAACACTTATTCAGGATCAAGTAAAGGTATGGGAAGAAAAATGACAAAGATTCTTGTCAGTGCTTGTCTTCTTGGTGTAAATTGTCGTTACGATGGTGGGAACAGTCGCAGCGAAAAGTTAAATAAACACCAACAATCAGGGGACCTTATATCTGTATGTCCAGAAGAATCAGGTGGACTTCCAACACCTCGTCCTGCAGTAGAAATTGTTGGTGGTGATGGTAATGATGTATTGGATGGTAAGGCAAGAGTCATGACTGCTGATGGACAAGATAAGACAAAGGAGATATTGAAAGGAGCACAACATGCCCTTGAATTGGCACAGTCACAAGGTGCGACATCTGTTATTTTTAAAGCCAGGAGTCCATCATGTGGATGTGGTGAAGTTTATGATGGTTCTTTTTCAGGAACACTTATATCAGGGGATGGTGTTACAACAGCACTTCTTAAACGTCATGGAATAGATGTAGTTTCTATCTAAGTTGGTAGTAAAACTCCATACAGTCTATCTAATCAATTCCAAAACTTTCTCACCTATATTTCTGCTACGCATCAACGATTCTCCAACCAGAATTGCATTAACCCCAGCATCTTCTAAAGCCTTGACATCAGCACGTGTATAAATACCGCTTTCACTTACAACGACTTTGTCTGAGGGTATAGAATCAAGGAGTTGGAATGTTGTTACAATATCGGTATTAAATGTCCGCAAATCTCGATTATTTATGCCTATGATTTCTGCACCAACATCCAATGCAATGTCTAATTCAGATTTTGTATGTACTTCCACCAGGGACGCTAATGAAAGTGATGCAGCAATCTTCATAAACTCATGCAGCTGAGATGGTGTCAATGCAGCAACTATGAGAAGTATCGCATCTGCACCGGCAACTCTCGCTTGATATATGTGGTATTCATCAATAGTGAAATCTTTACGTAGTAATGGAATATCTACAACTTTCTGGATTGATGACAGGTAATCAAGTCTTCCATCAAAAAACCTGACATCAGTCAGCACGGAAATTGCAGATGCCCCATTTTCAGAATATATTTCCGCAATATCTATTGGATCAAAATCTTCTCTGATTATACCTTTACTCGGAGATTTCTTTTTTACCTCAGCGATTAGGTTAATACCATTTGATTGTGCAATCGCGCTTCTAAAATCCTTTGTTGGTGGTATATTATCTAACTTCGATTTCAGTATTGTAAGCGGAACTTGTTTCTGTTCTGAATGAAGTTCCTTCAGTTTATGAGAAATAATCTTGTCTAATATCAATGGTATTCCTTTGTTGTTGTGTAGCAAAAGTCAGTGTCATTCGTATGAATGGTGTCTTTAGATTCTGACTATTCATTTGATACCTTTTTCAATGCTTCCAATTTCTCTAAAGCACATCCAGAATCAATAGACTCAGCAGCAAGTTTCAAACCAGATTCGATATCCTCTGCTTTTCCTCCAACAACAATAGCAGCTGCAGCATTCAACAGTACAGTATCACGTTTCGGTCCCATCTCACCCTTAAGGATGTTTGTTGTAATATCTGCGTTTTGCTCCGGAGTTCCACCTTCAAGTGATGTGGGATTAGTCTTCTCAATTCCAAGCGTAGTTGGGTCAAATATATATGTATTCACATCACCATCTTTTAGGATAGACATACGTGTATTTGTTGTGATTGTGATTTCATCTAACCCATCATTTCCATGCACTACATAAGCGTGTTGTGTTCCAAGATTTTTGAGGACATTTGCATGCACCGGTGTGAGTTCTCGGGCATAGACACCTAATACTTGTGCTTGTGCGCCAGCAGGATTGGTAAGTGGTCCGAGTGCATTGAAAATCGTACGGATTCCTATTTCCCTCCTTGGTCCTATCGCATATTTCATCGCGCTATGCAACATTGGGGCAAAAAGAAAACCGATACCGATTTCATCAATACATTGACCGACGTGTTCAGGTGGTATCTCAATGTTCACACCCAATGCCATAAGAACATTTGCACTGCCACTTTGTCGAGTCACACCACGGTTGCCATGTTTGGCAACAGGAATACCTGCACCTGCTACAACAAATGCAGAAGTAGTAGAAATATTGAATGAATTCATTCCCGTTCCACCTGTGCTACAAGTATCTACGACCAATGGTTGTGTTGTGGGTACTTTTGTTGCTTTTTCTCGCATCACACGCGCTGCACCAGTAATCTCTTCAATCGTTTCACCTTTAAGACGTAATGCTGTCAAAAAACATGCAATCTGTGCATCGGTCGTTTCGCCCGCCATGATTTCATTCATGGTTTCTACCATCTCTGTTTCAGTAAGATTGTTTCCCTCAATAACCTTTTGTATTGCTTCACGAATCACGTAACATCCTCCGAATTGATTGTATTCTTATTTAACATGAGCTCGGTATTAATAGCGAGTTAAAATATATGACATGAAATCGTAATATGTAACTGTTGGAATTGGTTGAATCCACATCTTAAATTCCGTTGTTATTGTTTTGGTAAAATAATCAGAATTTTCAGAGTCATTCTTGACTAAATAGGCCATAATAGCCCTGTAAAACCATACAGTATATAGGTCTACAACACATGAATAAATTGTTCAATTTTCTGCTTGACTCTGAAAACTCTGAATCTTTAGAATGAAAGTAAAGTAAATATCATCATATAAAAAGGATTGATTTCTGGCATACAACACTATTCATTTAATCAAACTCACGTTATTTATTATACCTATTAAGTCTTAGTTTTTCAAGAATTGATGATTATTCTATTTTTTTAACACAGCAATGTGCTTGACATGTCTTCGTTATGTGCGTATAATCACAATATTCTAACATACTTATGGTATTATTATTTTATTATATCATTGACAACAAATTCAATCATAGTTTGCGTTTGAATACGCATAAAGGTGTTTTATGAATAAACCTAATATTGTCTATATCCATTCACACGATACCGGCAGGTATGTGCAACCTTATGGTCATGCAATTCCTACTCCAAACATTCAAAAATTAGCAGAAGAGGGTGTTTTACTTAGAAATGCATTTTGCGCTAACCCAACCTGTTCTCCATCTCGTGCATCGTTACTAACAGGTCAGTGGGCACATAGTTGTGGTATGGGAGGATTAGCAAACCGAGGATGGAGCCTCCCTGTACCAGAACATCTTATCCCTCATACGTTAAATAAAGCAGGATATGTTACAGCACTGGCAGGATTCCAACATGTTGTTCGAAATGTTGAGGAAACAGGTTATCAGCGAATCTTAACTCAAGAAATCGGTAATGCTGGAGCGGAAAAACGCGCATGCATTTTTCTTGAAGAAGATCATGATTCTCCATTTTTCTTAGATGTCGGATTTGGTGAGACACATCGCAGAGCAAAAGGGTTTGCTCCACCTCCAGAAGGTGAAGAAAAAACTGATCCTCGCTATGTGAAACCTCCTCCAACATTTCCTGACAACCCAATAACACGACAAGATATGGCGGAATATATAGATTCTGCACGGACACTTGATATGAAAATGGGAAAGGTATTTGACGCATTGGAGAAAAATGGTCTTGCTGAGAATACGCTTGTTATCTGTACCACTGATCATGGACTTGCTTTTCCACGAATGAAGTGTCATGTTACTGATCATGGAATTGGTGTAATGCTAATTATGCGAGGTCCTGGAGGATTTGATGGTGGACAGGTGGTAGATGGTCTGGTTAGTCAAATCGATCTGTTTCCAACAATCTGTGAATTGGCTGAGATTGAACAACCTGAGTGGTTACAAGGCAACTCTACGCTTCCCTTGGTTCGCGGTGAAACCGAGGATATCCGTGATGCAATCTTTGCTGAAGTAAATTACCACTGTTGCTATGAACCGCAACGCGCTGTTCGCACGAAACGGTGGAAGTATATTAGACGTTACGACAACGCTGAACAGTGGGCACTTCCCAACTGTGACGATAGTATCAGTAAATCCTTTATGTTGGAGAATGACTGGAAAGACCAACCAGTTGAATCTGAACGGTTATATGATGTGGTGTTTGATCCATCGGAGGCACATAACCTGGCACATAATCCGAAATATGCAGATGTGCTGTCAGAAATGCGTGAAAGGTTAGAGGAATGGCGAAAGGAAACAAACGATCCAGTGGATGATAACAATATCATGATACCACCAGATACTGCAGTACTGAATGATCCAACTGATTTATCACCAGGGGATAAAAGTTATCCTGCTGCGGAAGTTCTCTGATCCTCAGATGTAGATTTGATTTCTTGATTTGTGCCTTCTAATGGTTGAATTGAAAGCTTACACCCAAGTGCATTGAGAATTGTACAGAGTGATTCAATATCTGGTGCATTATCACTTGAAAGGATCTTTTGTATGGCATCAGGAGACATGTGTGTTCGCTTAGCAAGTTCAATCATTCCACCTTGTGACTCTATGAAGGTTTTTAATGATAATAAAAAAACAGCAACATTGTTATCATTTTGGTATTCCTCTATAGAGTATCGAATATAATCTATTGCTTCCATGCGATTTGCAGACAAATCTTTAATTAAATACTCACGCCATGTTCTCAGTTTGTTCATCTGTGTTTCTCCTTATAGTCTCGCCAATATGATTTTGCTTGATTGATATCGCGCTGCTGAGATGACTTGTCTCCTCCACAAAGCAAAAGGATAACAGTATTATCCACTTCACTAAAATAGATACGATATCCAGGACCAAAGTGGATACGCAATTCATAAACACCTTCTCCAACAGACTGACAGTCCCCATAATTACCAAACTCAAGGCGTGTGAGCCGTCCCCGTAGTCTTGTCCGGGTTTTCTGATCCCGAATCGATTCAAACCATTTTGTAAATGGTATTTGTCCGTTTTTTGTTTGATAGAAAACTAATTCTCTCTGTTGTGAATTTTGCATTTGATGTGTATTTATGAATTCACTACTTAACTAATTTTAGTTGGATTGTGTATTTTGTTGTATCTAAGTCTTATGCTTTGTTATTTGTTATAATCATGACATGCTTAGTATAACCGATCCATCCCTATATGTCAATCAAATAGAGAACTTCATTAAACGAACAATACCTTACATTATATGTACAAGTTACATAAAATTCATTTGTCTAATTTCTCTATACATGATACGATAATTGTAAAGGATTTATGGATTTCAATATTGAAATTCTACTGAAATAAGACCCGTTAGATGTAAAGGAGAACGTGGAGATGCGGCACGAACTCACCGCAGAACAAATTAACTTTTATCAGGAAAATGGCTATCTTGTAATTGAAAATTTTCTTGATGCAGATGAGCTTGCAGAATGGCGTAGATGCACCGATGAAGCAGTAACTGAACGACTTGGTGGTTCAGTTGAAGTTATGACAAATCAATTGGATCCATCGAATTTTTATGCGAGAGTATTTACTCAGTGCTTACGACTTTCAGACACACATACAGGTATGCGAAAGTTGGTGCATGATCCAAAAATTGGTCAGATGGCAACACAATTAGCTGGTGTAGATGGTATGCGTATATGGCATGACCAAGCATTGATTAAACCACCTAACGGTAACCCGACTGCATGGCATCTTGATGTTCCATATTGGTCATTTGACTCGCGTGATGCTGTTTCGTTCTGGGTCGCTTTAGATGATGCTACGATGGGAAATGGTTGTATGTGGTATTTGCCCGGTACACACAAATTAGCACGTTTTGACAACGTTGGTATTGGAGAAAACATCGGTGCTTTATTTGATGTCTATCCAGAGTGGAAAGAACTTGAACCACAGTCAGCACCGTGTCCTGCGGGATCAATGGTGTGGCATAACGGATTAACTGCACATGGTGCAGGGGCAAATATGACATTTTCACATCGTCGAGCTATGACTTGTGGATTTATGCCAGATGGGTGCACCTTTAATGGTAAAAGAAACATACTACCTGAACCGTATTTTAACTCATTGACAGTTGGTGATGTACTTGACGACGATGTGCAGAATACACTTGTTTGGCACAAAGATTGGGAAAAAGAATAATACATATAAGCAGTTGTCTTTGAAATAGGAATTAGTTTATAGAAGGAGTATATTAAAACATGGCAAAAAAACCGAATATAGTATTGATGGGAGTAGATTCTCTTCTCGCCACACACATGAGTTGTTATGGATATGAACGACTCACGACACCACATATTGATAAGTTTGCTGAGGGTGGCACACTTTTTGAAAAAACATACAGTGCACACATTCCGACAACAAGTGCTTATGCATCTATGCTCACTGGCATGGATACCTTTAGTACACAAGTTGTGGCACTTAGGCATCAGGGTCCACTGCGAGAAGAGGTAAAGACTTTAGCGGAAATACTAAGAGAAGTTGGGTATGATACAACATGTGTTGGATTCAGTAATCCGAGTGCTCGAGGTTTTGATAATTATCTTGAATTCGCTGGTTGGGGACCTGACGAATCTGGACGAAGTCCTAAAGCAGAAAATCTTAACAAGACTACGCTTCCTGAACTAAATCGGTTGATAGACCAAAATGATGAGAAACCATTTTTTCTGTTTCTGAGACACATGGATCCACATTCACCATATTTGCCACCCGCCCCTTATGAACGGACATTTTATCATGGTGATGAATGTGATCCAAGTAACAAATCTATGGAACCTGTAATGTCCTTCAAACCTTTCTGTGATTACTTTGCTTCATGGATGCCAGTGGGGATAACAGATAAAGACTATGTTATTGCCCAATATGATGGTGCGATTGCATATATGGATGCATGTATCCAGACACTTTTTAATGCACTTGAAACACGCGGTGTATTGGACGACACAATCGTAATCATTAATGGAGACCACGGTGAAACCCTATATGACCACGAGTGCTGGTTTGATCATCATGGACTCTACGATGTTACGCTGCATGTGCCGCTGATTATACGTTTTCCGGGTCGTGTACCATCTGGAAAACGTGTGTCTGGTTATAACCAACATAAAGACCTTGTTCCAACAATACTTGAGTTGGCAGATATTGAAACAGATATTTCCTTCGACGGGAACAGTCTAATTCCTCTTATGAATGGAGAAATTGCCTCTTACGATAGCGAGTTCTATATTACAGAATGTACTTGGATGCGTAAACACGGTTGGAGAACACCTGAATGGAAGTTGATAGTGGCACTTGAACCTGATTTTCATTACAAACCTCCGGTAGAACTATACAATCTCATACAAGACCCCGACGAAAACGAAAATTTAGTTGAAAAACATCCCGATATCGTGAGTGTCTTGGAAACACGGATGAAGAATTGGATACTTCAGCGCGAGAAAGAAACTGGATTGCCAAATCCAATTATGAATCAGGGAGATTGGCATGGACATAAAGGAATTGGTCCCTTCAAATCATCCGATCAAGCGTACAATACAATGCACATTGGAAATCCTGGTGAAGCAGCCCGTTTACAAGCAAAATCACGTAATGAATAGTTATCAGTTATCAGCGGTCAGTCCTCAGTAATAGGTATCTGATTAAATCAGAAGACTCATTCTGATGATTGACAATCTATGTCTGATATACATTAAGAAAGGAATTTTGAATGCCAGATTATACGCGAGATGAAGTCTTAGGTCGATTAAGGAGGGAGTTAGATAAAGGAAATAATTTACTTGCTGTCGGTGCAGGTACTGGTATCACCGCCAAATTCGCGGAAAAGGGTGGTGCCGATCTTATTGTAATTTACAACTCTGGTCGTTATCGCATGTCGGGATTTGGGTCATGTGCTGGACTATTAGCCTATGGAGATGCAAATGCTATTGTTATGGAGATGGGTGAACGTGAGGTATTGCCTGTTGTCAATGAAACACCTGTTATTGCGGGTGTGAATGGAACTGATCCCACTCGTCGTATGAGTAACTTCCTGAAACAAGTTCGTGATGTAGGTTTTGATGGAGTCAATAACTTTCCTACTGTTGGCGTGATTGATGGAACTTTTCGGGTGACACTTGAAGAAACAGGTATGGGTTTTTATAAAGAAGTTGAGACAATTGGTACCGCCCATGAGATGGATTTGTTCACCATTGTCTATGTCTTTAATCCAGAAGAATCAGAAGAGATGGCAAAAGCAGGCGCAGATGTTATAATCGCACACATGAACACAACAGTCGGCGGTACGATAGGTGCAGAAACCGCATTTACTCTCAAGGATGCAGCCGTACGTGTACAGGAGATATGTGATGCAGCAAAGTCACAGAATTCAGATGTAATCTGCTTGTCACATGGTGGACCAATCGCTACGGCACCAGACGCTGCATATATCAACGAAAATACCGATACCGTTGGGTTTGTTGGTGCATCCAGTATTGAACGGTTTGCTTGTGAGGAAAGTATTCCGCGAGTTACTGCCTCCTTTAAGGAATGAAAAGTTATACGTCTTGTGAGATTGAAAAAAGAACACTCATCACGGACTGGAATGGTAGCATGTCAACGATCCTAACGGTTGGTTTGCTGATCCACGTGATTTAGGCACAGCAATTAAGCGTTTTGTTTATGTGAATTTAGAAACTTCCTACCAAAATAATTGATAATCAACACAAGTTGTGGTACACTCTCTTCAAATGTTTTACTAATGAGGTAGGGAACATGAATGACTATAGAGACATTATTACCATTGAACCAGGTAAACGCAGCGGACAGCCCTGCATTCGGGGAATGCGGATCACCGTTTACGATGTTTTTGAATATCTCGCATCAGGTATGACAGTAGCGGAAGTCCTACACGATTTTCCCGAGTTAACCGAGACAGATATTCGTGCTTGTTTTGCTTATGCTGCGGACAAGGAAAAATCACAGGTAGTCATTTACACAGATGAAACTTCCCTTCGATCAGAACCTGTCCGACCAACTGGTGGTGCTGCTGACGGACCTGTTTCCTAATTCTACCCATGTCAAAATGTTAGGGTTAGATACAGCAACAGATACCGAGTTATGGGATTACGCTCGTGATAACAACTATTTCATCGTTTCAAAAGATACAGACTTTAGGAATCATAGTGTTATTCACGGTTATCCACCAAAGGTGATTTGGATCAGGATAGGAAATTGCATGACGAGGGCAGTAGAACAGATTTTGAGAAAACATTACGCTGAAATTATAGAATTTTCGAAAGATGCAAATACTGGATTATTTGTCCTACGGTAATCAGCTTAAACTACAACAATATAGGCTTTTTGTATTTATCTGTGTCACAACAAAGATCATACACTATTTCTATCCTCTTGTTTTTCAATTCCGTATCTACATTTACACGGTAGATTCCCCGAAATTGTTCATTAACCGCTATTATGGTGAACTTTGTAAATAAAGGGACTTTGTTAAAATTGGAGAAAGTGATGCCAAGTAATGTCAATGAGTTTCAAATTCTGAACGCAGATGATGATGAACTGATGCGAATTAGTCGAGAGGGCACATTGTCCCTGAACCTAAAGGAAATGCAGACAATTCAAACGCATTTTTCAAAATTGCAGCGCAATCCAACCGATGTAGAATTGGAAACGATAGCACAAACATGGTCTGAGCATTGCGTTCATAAGACATTTAAATGCATCATTCTCTACGCTGAAGAAGGTAAGGAAACGGAGAAAATAGAGGGTCTTTTTCCGACTTATATTCAACGGGCAACAGAAGTGATTGACAAACCTTGGTGCGTATCTGTCTTTTCCGACAATGCTGGAATCATTGAATTTGATGATACATATAATCTCATATTCAAGGTGGAAACACACAATCATCCCTCTGCCATAGAACCGTATGGTGGTGCAGGAACAGGTATTGGTGGTGTAATACGGGATTCACTCGGAACTGGACTCGGTGCAAAACCTATACTAAATACAGATGTTTTCTGTTTCGGTCTACCAGACATGCCTTACGATGAGTTACCTAAAGGGACACTTCATCCAAAACGTGTGTTTAAAGGTGTTGTATCAGGTGTGCGTGATTACGGAAATAGGATGGGAATTCCAACAGCAAACGGTGCTATTCTCTTTGACAAAGGTTATACTGCAAACCCACTTGTGTTCTGTGGAAATGTTGGATTAATACCGAGGAATAGATGTGATAAATCAGTTGAACCGGGTGATCTGGTTGTGGCTGTCGGGGGGCGAACTGGTCGTGATGGAATTCACGGTGCTACCTTCTCTTCTGCAGAATTGGATGATACCTCTGAAAATCTTGGTAGTGTTGTTCAGATTGGAAACCCAATTATGGAAAAGAAAATTGTTGATGCTCTTTTACAAGCACGTGATCGTAATCTTTACCGTTCAATTACTGACTGTGGTGCTGGAGGATTTTCATCAGCAGTAGGTGAAATGGGAGAAGAAATAGGAGCAGAAGTTCATCTGGAACGCGTGCCATTGAAATATGATGGGTTAGCCCCTTGGGAAATCTGGTTGTCTGAAGCACAAGAACGAATGGTAATTGCTGTTCCACCTGAAAACATTGAAGAACTTAAGGATATTTGCGAATCAGAAATGGTAGAGGCAACCGTACTTGGTAATTTCACTGATTCTCACAGACTTCAGGTATTCTATGAAGGTGAGATTGTAGGGGATTTAGATATGGATTTCCTACACAAAGGTTTACCTCAACATATAAAAGAAGCAGTTTGGCAACCGCCACAGCACAAGGAGATGTCATCGCGGGATAGTCAAACAGAAGATTATACCGATGATTTACTTCGTCTCCTGGCAAGTCCAAACATTGCAAGTAAGGAATCTGTTATTCGGCAGTATGACCACGAGGTACAAGGGGGAGTTGTTATTAAACCGCTCGTCGGTGTCAATAATGATGGTCCAAGTGATGCCTGTGTCACTACTCCGATCATAGGTAGTGAGAAAGCAGTTATTATTGCAAATGGTATCAATCCAAAATATAGCGATGTGGATCCATATCTAAGTGCAGCGTCTGCAATTGATGAAGCACTACGGAATATCATTGCTGTTGGAGGTTCTCTTGAAAAAACTGCACTTCTGGATAATTTCTGCTGGGGTAATCCCGACAAACCCGATAGATTGGGTGAGTTAGTCCGTGCAGCAAAGGCATGCTATGACATTGCTACTGCTTATGGTACGCCCTTCATATCAGGAAAAGATAGTCTATACAATGAATATCACGACACAACAACAGGTGAACAACGTGCAATTCCTTCTACTCTCCTAATATCAGCAATATGTGTAATGCCAGATATTAGTAAGGCAGTTACGATGGATGTAAAATCACCTGGCAACCTTATCTATGCAGTTGGTAACACTTATGCGGAAATGGGTGGATCTCACTATTATGGTCTACACGGTTTCATCGGAAACACGGCACCAGTTGTACGTCCAGAGGAAGGGAAGTTGACCATGGAAGCACTTAGTGATGCTATTAACAGTGGGTTAGTTCGCTCTTGCCATGATTGTTCTGAAGGAGGAATAGGTGTGGCATCCGCAGAGATGGCTTTTTCTGGTGGATATGGGATGTTTCTAAATCTTGAAAACATTCCTACTGGTGAAACGATCACATCTGATGATTTTCTGTTATTCTCTGAATCAAATAGTCGGTTTCTTGTGGAGATCACTTCTGAAAATGCAGATGCTTTTGAAAACCTTATGGCTAATATACCAATCGGATGTATAGGTGCAATATCAGATACACCAGAATTTATCATCACAGGATTGTCAGGAAAGCGAATAATTGAAGGTTCAATAGATATGTTCAAATCTGCATGGCAAACACCGTTACATACATAACTTTTTTATATTTCATGTGTTTATGTAATATAGGAGGATTTAGTGAAACCTAAAGTATGTATTTTACGTACAGCAGGGACGAACTGTGACGCTGAAACAGATGTAGCATTTCAACTTGCTGGTGCTGAAACTGAATTAGTACATGTTCAACAACTGATTTCCAGTAAGATCAATCTGTCAGATTATCACATTCTCGCAATACCTGGTGGATTCTCCTATGGTGATGATATATCAGCAGGAATACTCCTTGCTGTAGAGATGAAACACAAATTGAGAGAAACGTTGAGTCAATTTGTTGCTGATAACAAATTGATAATTGGTATTTGTAATGGGTTTCAAGTTCTTGTCAGAACCGGTTTATTACCAGGAATGGATAATGGTAGTAACAATCAGAATATAGAGAATACACAACAGACAAGTTTAGCAATGAATACTTCTGCCAGATTTGAATGTCGTTGGGTTGATTTGGAAACACAGCAGAGTCCGTGTGTATTTACAAAGGGTATAAAATCAGCCTTATACTTGCCTGTGGCACATGCGGAAGGTAGGTTTACTGCACCATCTGAGGTATTGGAAAAGTTAGAATCGAACAAACAGGTTGTGTTCCGTTATGGCAAAAGTGCAGAGTCGTCTATAGATAGAACCCCTTATCCACATAATCCAAATGGATCTGATGCAGATATAGCAGGAATATGTGATAGAACGGGGAGAATATTCGGTTTGATGCCACATCCAGAAAGATACCTGACAAAATGGAACCACCCGAGATGGACACGAGAGAACCTTCCGGATGAAGGCGATGGTCTTGCCATTTTCAAAAACGCTGTTGAATATGTTAAAGTGAACTTTGGATGAAAGATACACTATCACGACGGTTACTCCCCTTCTATATGAAATTGCCAGTATTTTGGGCATTTATTGTCGTAACATTTCTTGGGGAGGTATTATGGATAGTTGTAGTTTCAAAAGATCACCGTCCAGATTTGCTAAGTTGGTCATGTTTTGGATATGCACTTGGAATTGTTCTTGGATATATGCAAGGAAAGTGGACATCACGTCTGTGGGAACAGTCGTATATGCAAGTATTAAGACGTGAGTTAACCTTTTGGCAAGCAAAAGGTGCTAAGACCTTGACATTATTTACTTGTGTAGCACTCGGATTACCAATTTTTGGAGCAATCTTTATTGAAACAACGGAAAATTTAGTTGGAATTCAATCATACATATTTGGATTTGTAGGGGCAATGAATGTAGCATTAATGTTATGGGTGCGCCGTATCCCGAAGTAATATAAAGCTTTGCCTCTTTAGTATTTTAGCAATTTCATTACTCACCATAAATGCATCTTGATAAAAACCAAGCTAAAGCAATTAATCACTTCACAGGTCCGGCGATAGTAGTTGCTGGACCCGGGAGTGGTAAAACCACTGTCGTAACAGAACGCATTCTGAATCTCATACAATCACACAATATCCCTCCTAAAACTATCCTTGCAATAGCATTCAACAGAAAAGCAGTTAAAGAAATGGAGAATAGGATAATTCCGCAGCTGAAGACAAAATCCGAACTACCTACTATTCGTACACTTCATGCTTTTGGTAATGAAATTATCAAGAACAATTATAAACTTGCAGGTTTTAAATATCCTCCAGAAATATGGGAAAGTAAATTTGATTCAGTCTTTGAAGAAGAAAAGAGACAAATTGGTAATAGAGCGTCTTCATCAAAGGTATCAATATATAAGATTGAGCATATTCAGACAGGTAAATGTTATATTGGACAATCTACAAATCCTGATAGGAGACGACGTGAACATTTCGAACATTCATCAAATGATCGTCTACGACAATCAATAAGATCAATGGGCAAATCACAATTCATTTTTGAGGTGTTAGAACGAGTTGTTGGTAAAAAGGCAAACCAACGCGAAGCATACTGGATTAGACATTATAGAAATCATGGTGGTGTTTTTAATCGTGCTGATCCTTTGCGAGTTCAGTATAGCAATCAACTCATGATTGAAATGTTCTGTCAACATTTTGGGGTGGAATATACAGATCATTTGGACAGAGATCCGGATTTTGAATATCTTTCAGATCGTTTTCATGACATTAAAGAAATTGTCATGCGAGCAAAACGTCAAGTGAAATCAGGTCTTTTTGATCCTAAGTCAATAGATAATCCAGTTGCACGAGAATTTGGTAAAAAATATGAAACCCAAAAATCAGAAGCAAATGCTATTGATTATGAGGATATGATAATCTATTCTGCAAACTTACTTGAAACTAATTCTGAGATAAGACAAACTTACCAAGACAAGTATCAGTATCTGCTTGTTGATGAATTTCAGGATATTGCCATTACGGATTATCGTCTGATTTCACAATTAACAGACAATATATTCGTAGTTGGAGATGATGACCAAGCGATATATAGTTTCCGAGGTGGAAATTCACAGATAATGTTGGAGTTCTCTAATAGATCGGATGTAACAAAGTATGAAATTACGAGAAATTACCGTTCCAAGTCAACTATTGTAGAACATTCAAGAGCGTTAATTGAACGAAACAGTCCTCGAATAAGGAAGAATCTACGTGCAAATATTCCTTTGAAATGTGAAATTGAGTTTGTTGAAACGACTCCATACACATTGTCTGAACATTTATCCAACCAGTTAAAAAAATCAGTGGAAACAGCGATTCTTGTTCGGACAAACTATGAAGTGGGTCGTGTTCAAGCGTTATTATCAGAGGGAACTATATCTAAATCCGTAGAAGTTATGACAATCCATAAAGCGAAGGGATGTGAATGGGAACGGGTTATCCTTATACACAATACGTTGGATCGGAAGTATCCGCGTCAAGATAATATCCTTGAAGAGGAACGTCGTATTTTCTATGTTGCTACCACCAGAGCAAAATCGCAGTTAGTTATACTTGGAGGAGAATGCCTGTTTGTGCCAGAGTTTGAAAAAATAAAAAGAAACATGAGATATTATTTTAGACAATTAATATACTGGTATGGTAGAAAGACTTTGCAAAAAACAACTGACATGAAAAAAGGATAGTGCTATAATCCAACATATATAAATTGTAGTGATAGTTCTATAATGCAAAATAACGAAAACCAGTCAAATTCCTCTACACGAAACCAATTCTACTTCCTTACATTCACCCACACCATTCTTGATTCTTATGCCAATCTGTTTCCACATCTACAACCACGTTTGTTGGACAATCTTGCTTCAGCAACTACACGAAATATTTTTGCGGGGGTTCTTATCTCCGTTTATAGTCTTTTTAGTTCTCTGGGACAGGTTTTCTTCGGTTGGTTATCAGATAGAATTAGGACTATACATTTCATTACGTTCGGTGTTGCTTTCACGGTTATTGGCTTAAGTCTTGTCAGTATTGTTCCTTCAACAACTGTTGTAATGCTATTATTAGCATTAGGCGGTACTGGTGTGGCTGCATTCCATCCACAAGCGACTACTTATGCAGGTGCTCTCGCAGCTGAAACAAGAGGTATGGGAATCTCCATTTTTCTAACGGGAGGAAACATTGGACGTGCTATAGGTCCTGTTATCTTATTATTAATTCCATACCGTTTAGGATATGGACACTTAATATGGGAAATGATACCCGGTGTAATAGTAGCGTTATTGGTGCCGATGGTGTTAAAATTTGAACATGAACTTGATTTAAGTGCTTCTTCTCGTGTACTATCTAAAAAAGGAGAAACACAGAAAGAATCATTTTTGTATGTTGTTCAACCCCATTTATTACCACTGATAATTTTGTTTGTTGTTGCTTCTTTTCGTACGGTCACTGGTATAGGTTTAGAAAACTTTCTCTCCATCCATTTAGATGACTTAAACTATTCTGATCAGATGCGTTCCTTAGTTGTCGCGCTCTATATCTTTGCAGGTTCAATGGGAATCATGGGAAGTGGATGGGTCTTAAGTCGAATAAATACATTAGTTCTGTTGCTGTTTTCACTTGTTATTGCCCCTCCATTACTCTATGTCGCACTGCATACTCAGGGAATCACTTCACTCATATTCCTATTTTTTGGTAATGTTGTTCTTTCAAGTTCAATTACATTAAATATTATATGGGCACAGATAATGTTACGTGGACATGAGAACATCGCATCAAGTTTTATGATGGGGGCATCGTGGGGAGTTGGTGGATTGCTGAATTTGATTGTAGGTGCATTAGGTGATAAATACGGATTACCCATCGTCCTTGACGGATTGGTATTTGTGCCATTGATAGTATCACCCCTTGTGTTTTTTCTGAAGGGTCAGCCCGATTTGTCCAAACAACAGTCAGATTAAAATGTCCACAAGACACTTAAGAAGTGTGTGTTAATTAGATCCCCAATAAGAAGTGCGTAATCCAGACTAAATTGCTGAAGTTGTATTCCTATTCCACTTGTTAACCGACTATCTCGTACTCCAAGACGTAGTGCTAATTGCGGGGTAAGATGATATTCAACACCGAAATGCGTTTGCCCTCCATAGCGAGCCTGCCATTGATATGAGGCAATTAACTCTCTATTAAAAAATAGGTTTGTGAAATAGGTGAGTCCAATATTAAAATTAGAGGGAATTGACTCTTTTTGAGCTGGAACGGTATTCCAAGTTAATGTCGTTTGAGATATATCTTGTAAATTGAATCCGAGTGAGAAACCGCCAACGTTTTCAAGACCAAATAATGCATTTAGGTCAGGTAGACGAATAAGCATACCTGCATCAAAGCCGTAGCCACTGCTACCGTAATTTGCAAATTGAGAAGTTGCCTCGTCAAGGTCACCTACACCGCTGAAACTTTGAAAGATAACCTTTGTATTTATCCCAAACAGAAATTCGGGGGGAATAGAGTCTCTCCCAAAATTATCCCACCACGACTGACTAACAGTAAAACTTGTCGCGAGTGATAGGACATAAGCGTTTTCACTATCATTTAGATAGCCTGCAGGGATAAAATCTTCCTCTCTTGGACGGAATTTTGGATCATTTTTCCGTTGGTCTGCACTGGTATTTTCGTCAAATGCTGGCACATCATAGTAGATTGGAATATCATCAATCCCTGCACGTATCCAAGACAAACCGACGGTGAGGTGTGGTAAGACTTTACCTATTCCACTAACATAACTAAATGCCCCTAAACCTGACCGTCGTGCAGCATGCATGAGACATACCTGATACTTTTGTTCAACTCCTGCTATTCCTGCGGGATTCCAATATGTAGCCGTAGCATCATCAGCAATGCTAACATAAGCACCGCCAAGTCCCAGTGCCCGCGCACCAATGCCGTTTGTTAGAAAATCACCTGTATAATTCTCCGCAGTTGCGGACAAAATCACAAGAAAGAAAAATCCAATTAATGTGAAGTATTTTAATTTAAACAATGATTTCCATTCCTTCTAATAGAGTATGTAACGTGAGTTCGGGAAAACGAATTTTGGCATGCTGTGCGGTTAGGAAACCGCACCTACCGTTGTTATTAAGGTAATATTTGGGAAAAGAGCATATCATTTTTCTTATACCGAACTCACGTTATGTATATAGTAGCAACAGCAAAACAGGTTCAGTCCTAATCATACCAGATTAAGATCGAATGATTTCCAATAGTATTGATAATCTTTGGATTCCCATCCTTCATAAATCTGTTCCCACGGCATTCGGTTGAAATGTGGTAATAACGAACCCTCCGTGACAGGTTGTGAACCACCTTGATATCGATAATCAACCGAAAGACGAATCCTGTCTGGAGTCTGATTGGGAAGTGCTTTGTGGACAGCATGGCTATGAAAGAATAGCGCATCCCCGATGTCGTAATCACCTGACACCCAATGCATACCATTTGCTTCAAGTGGATCGGTATCAATCCCAAGTCCTCCAGCACCAAGTGCGGGTTGAACAGGATATACACCAGAACGGTGTGAACCAGATAATACGGATAGACCTCCCAAATACTTTGGACAATCACCTAATGGAATCCATGCTGTATAGGTATCTTCAGTTCCTCTGATATGTATAAAATCTTGGTGTGCAGGTGTTGTGTATTTAGTGTTCTCTGGGAACATAATTCTTCCGATATTTCTCGGATGTACGAGAGTTTTTTCTTCAAACAATTTGTCGCACATATCCAAGATTGCTGGATGATGAGCAAATCCATGAAATGATTCAAGAGACTGAAACTCGTCTAACACAGGCCAATACCCTTCATCACCTTCCATAAAAGGACCACCAATGCGGATACCTTCCATTAGAGATTCTCCGCCTTTAGCCCATCCATGTCTATGACATATTTCTAAGAAATCGTGTCTTAAATTCTGGATGGAATCTTTGTCAATTAATTTTCTGAAAAAGAGGTATCCGTCTTGACGCGCTTGTTCGCGTAGTTTTTCTGGTTGACCTAAGAATTCATTTGATTCAGTAAATGGTTCAATTCTTGTCATAATGCACTCCTGCTCTATCTACACAATGGTATATGATAATGTTATTATATCAACAAAGTAGTGGCAGAGTCAAATAGTATAGAATGACAATATATTTTAACAATAGGACTTGCAACAGCATGAAAGCTTAACATCCATAAATCATCCACAACTTTTGTTGATATAGAAAATATTTTCTTCAATTATATATGCAGTTAGCAATTATAGTAAAATTCGTAATTACTTGGACACATTGGTAGGTTCGGTTTCCTAACCGAACCATAAGCGTCAATTTAAGAACATGTCTCTTGAGGTATTTTCTTGGTCTGACCGACTTTAGACTACACCTTTCGCACCGCTGGTGCTGAGATTAGAGGTGTATCACTTGTTCTATACACCTTTCGTCCCGCTGGGACTTAGTTTCCATATCGGAGGTTGCTTTGCTCACTCCGACCTACGGGACTGTATGTAACAATGCGGGCGAGGAAACCTCGCCCCTACGAATGTCCGAGGTGACAAATGCCATACGCGCATTTGGCGTTGATTTGGCAATGAATTGCGCGACTACGAACGCGTTTTCTCCTTAAATTGACGCTTATGGTGTTGGTGGTGAATGGCACAAACTAGAAAGTTTGTGCTACGAAGATGGACGCTGTTTTGTCTGAATCGCGGAAGACACGGAAGGAAGAGGGTTCTGGTGGGTATACACTTTTCGCACCACTGGTGCTGAAGAGGTCGCGATTCGGAGAGTGCTTCTACAAAGGGAGGCTTAATATTGAAAATAATAGGATGTGGAAAACTGAATGGCTCTGACCCAAAGGTATTGAATGTTAACATATAATTAAATCTGTGCTACAATTTGGTTATAACATATAGTTGGGAGGAATAAGATGCTAAGTATCAAAAACATTGAGACAATAACTTTGAATATTCCATTTTACTGTGACCGCGTTAGTCGTCATATGAACCGTGCTGCAACACATGGTGAGAGAGTCTATGTTTACCGTACGGAACTTAGTAATGGAGTAGTTGGGTATGGCGATAATCTTTATAATGAATCAGGAAATATTGAAGGTTTAGTAGGGCAAAATCCTTATGCATGTATGAATAATGATGGCGTAGGATTTGGTATCCAGATGTCCCTCTATGATGCTATTGGAAAAACGGTAGGTGTGCCTGTGTCTGACTTGATAGGTCCTAAAGTGCGGGATAAATGTCCTATTTCTTGGTGGGATATCGACATGCCACCGGAAGATTGGGTTGCTGAAGTACAAGAATCTGTCAAACGTGGTTATACATCTGCGAAGTTGAAAGCAAGACCTTGGCGCGATATATTTGCACAAGTCAATGCGGTTGGTGATGCGGTACCTGATGACTATCGTCTTGATATTGACTTCAACGGTTTTCTGCTAACACCAGACAATGCTATACCTGTCCTACAGAAGTTAGACCAACATCCAAATGTAGCAATCTACGAAAGTCCATTCTATCTTGGAACTGATATAGAAGGAGCCAAGAGACTACAAGAAGCAGTTGAAAAACGTATTGTTGAGCATTACAACGAATCGTGTCTACACGCACGTTGTTGTGGAGGGTTTGTCGTTGGAGGCGGAGTCAATTCATTACAACGAACAAACGCGCTCTGTTCTTCATTCGATCAACCGTTTTGGTTACAAATGGTTGGCACGGGTATTACAACAGCATATTGTGTGCATCTTGGTGCTGTGCTTTCACAAGCAGAATTACCTGCAATCACTTGTCATGAGTTATGGGAATCAGATCTGCTCGAGAAACGACTTGAAGTCGTTGATGGTGAAATACAAGTTCCTGATACACCCGGTTTGGGGGTTACAATAGATGAGGACGCATTAGCAGCGTATCGTGTTGACCCATCTACACCTACACCGCAACAGTTATTCCAACAGAGCGACTATATTTGCAGGGTACATATACCTAACCCAGATGGAGGGGAATCAGTTCACGATTTTACAAGTGAGGGTGAGTATTATCCTGCGTTTAGTGAAGGTAAGTATCCGGGATTTGTGCCAGGTGTTTGGATGGAGGTAATCTAACAATTCTAAGTATTAATATCTATATGTCTGCAAAATTATCGTTGTAATTTTTTGTGTTAATTGATACTATGTATCAACTTTATTCCATAGGAGGAAATAACAATGAAATTGCACACAAAAGCTACGATAATTTCTAAAATAAAATTAGATTCGTTGATTTACAACGGTGTCAATTTCCAGAATATGTTGAGATATATATTATTGTTTACTTTAGTTCTATTATCAGTACCGATTGTTAATTCTGCTGACTTTTCGGATGGGTTAATACTTTATCATTCCTATGATAAAGGCAATGGTGATATCGCAGAGGATATCAGCGGAAATGGTCATGAGGGAAAAATTGACTTACCCACTTGGGTTGAAGGTAAATTCAAGACTGCATTACAATTTAAAGGGGCAGGAAGTGGTACTATCGTTACCGTTGAAAGCACTGATGCCCTAAATGTTGACGAATGTACATTCATGGCTTGGGTCAATGCTGAACATTGGGATGGTACACGGCAAATTGTTGGTAAATCCGTGCATGGTGGTTGTAGTGGAAGAGGACAATACGGGTTGTTCAGTGAAGGAGGAAGTTTCAAACTCCGATTTGAAACAGAAGGGGGTCGTTCAGATATTGTCACGGCTCTTCCAGAAACTGATAAATGGATCCATGTCGCTTTTACAAACGACGGTACTACCGGTATTATATATATTGACGGTAAAGAAGTTCAGACAGGTAATGTTCCAGGCAAACTCAAACCAAATGAGGATCCGTTGAGGATTGCACAAGATTGTGATAGACCCAATAACGTTTTTGCAGGTATGATAGACGAAGTTCGTCTTTGGAATCGTTCTTTAAGTGAAAACGAAATTAATCAGTATAAAGACCAAGGTGCAGATCAAGTTCTTGCTGTAAATCCAACTGACAAACTATCAACTACTTGGGGAAAAATAAAATTTATTTTCTAAATTAAAATAGGAGGAAGTTTTATGTCTAAAGTTAGAATTATAACAATAGCATTAGCTCTTGTATTGCTAACACCTTTCATTACCCAAGGTGATTATTCAGAAGGACTGGTGCTGAATTTTTCATTTGACGAAGGGGCAGGTAATATTGCTGAAGATACCAGTGGTAACGAACACCATGGCACAATTGACAATCCTACTTGGGTAGATGGTAAATTTGGAAAAGCGTTGAAATTTGCTGGTGGTGGAAGTGGTACTTGGGTTACCGTTGAAAGTACTGATGCCCTCAACGTGAATGAATGTACGTTTATGGCATGGATATATGCGGAAACCTGGGATGGTACTCGTCAGATAGTTGGCAAATCTGTTCACGGTGGCTGCAGTGGTAGAGCGCAATATGGTTTGTTCAGTGAAGGTGGTACTTTCAAGCTCCGTTTTGAAACCGAAAGTGGTCGCGCGGACATCAATGCTGACTTGCCGGAAACCAACAAGTGGTTGAATGTTGCTTTTACAAACGATGGTGAAATGGCAATACTTTATATTGATGGTGAAGCTGTTGCTGAAGGAGCAGTCCCAGGAGCACTTAGATCTATTGACGATCCTTTACGTATTGCACAAGATTGTGATAGACCGAATAACGTTTTTACAGGTATGATTGATGAAGTGCGTCTTTGGAACCGTGCTCTTAGTGAGGATGATATTAATAGCCTCAAAGATATAAGTGCCCAAGCCACACCTGTAGATCCGCTTGGTAAACTATCAACTACTTGGGGAAGTTTGAAAACTGTCTACTAAGTTGATAACTTAAAAAACAAAACTGCTCCAGTCATGTATTGTATTGATTGGAGCAGTTTTTATTTTTTGCAACGAGAAATTAACAATTGAATATTATAGTGAGACCTATAAATAAGAGCACACTCCCTGGTAGGTTCGGTATCCTAACCGCACTATTTACACAGGTTCGGTTAGGATACCGAACCATTAGCGTCAATTTAGTGTGTAACGTTAGGGCATCTAATACACCTTTCGCCCCGCTGGGGCTTGCTGTTAGCAGGATTAACGTTACTATACACCTTTCGCCTCTCCGAGGCTTTAGCAAGGTATATTTTAGCACCAGCGGTGCGGAAGGTGTGTAGAACATAATACAGCAAAAACCCAAGCACCAAAGGTGCGAAAGGTGTATCGTCTAAAATTGGTCGGATAAGGAACTACCACAAGAGACATGTTCTTAAATTGACACCTATGGTTCGGTTAGGATACCGAACCATAAGCGTCAATTTAGTGATTCTTACCTGCCTGAATTGCTTGTTGTCGGCGGTTGCTTTGCTCGCTCCGACCTACGGGACTGTGTGTGAGCATGCGGGCGAGGAGACCTCGCCCCTACGGAATGTAAGGGGCGAAATTAATTGCGCGACTACGAACCGGATATTTCTTAAAGGGTATGTTATATTTTAGAAATGGTATAAGAATACCGGTTTTACTATGAATTAAATTCTAAACTAACTTCAATCGTCATACATTTCCTTAACTACCTCATAAATATCGGTGGCATCATTAAGATATTCGTTCATTGTCCTTTCTACAAACTCCTTAGATATACCGTGCATTGCTTCTGCTATTGGACCAGCAATTGCTCCGAGGGTGTCAGAATCACCACCAAGAGAGATAGCATTCCGTACGGCATCTTCAAAACTTTCGGATTCCAAAGCACATGTAATTGCTTGCGGAACAGTGCGTTGACATGTTTCGTTAAAAGAATAGTCGGGGCGAATTTCGTCTACTGACATTGATAAGTCATAATCATATTCTGTTGAAATCACTTTACGTATGTCTGTTGGATTTTCTCCTTGAAATGCCAGCCAAATAGCGTGTGTTGTTGCACGTGCCCCTTTCATGCCTTCTGTATGATTGTGTGTAATTTTCGTTACTTTATCGGCAGCAGCGAGAGCGGCATCCAAGTCATCACGGTTCAGGAAGGCAGCGGGTGAAACACGCATTGCTGCACCGTTGCCAAAACTATTGTATGGTTCAGGACTGCTTTCATAAATCCAGTTACCAAACATTCCACCATAACCTCTACCTGGGTAATTGAGACACCATTTCTGCATTGTTTCTGCTGGAGGAAGGTTATGTAGTAAAATGTCTGCGACTGCTACAGTGCATACCGAATCATCTGTAAACTCACATTCATGACCGAAAAATTCAAAGTCCTTGGTTTTGATCCGATCCCATTCATAGATGGAACCAACAATGTCTCCGATAATTGCTCCTAACATTTATTCACCTTTATCCAATTTAGAGTATAATTTTTATATATAGTTGCTTGTGAATCAACGCTAATGCGCGTTTAGCATTTGACAGGAGAGAACTCCGATCTCAGGTCAAAGTATTCTGTCGCGATTTGGAGATCGTTCCTACAATTGTTATAATTCACTATAACTGTATCGGTTTATGTAATTATACCATTTTCTGCTACATTTGAATATAGAATAATAAAATAGTCTCTCAACCTAAAGCGGTTGGGAGACTATATTTGCTATACATGTTAAATTGCTAAGAATTGTGTTAGGTAAATTATTTCACAATTACAAGCCTTCGCGTAGAAGTATATTTTCCTGCATTAAGCTGATAGAAATATACACCACTTGCCATTTTTTCACCTGCATTGTTGCGACCATCCCAGTATGCAGCTTTATCTCTGTTGAGATAAAAACCGCTGTTTTTGAATCCGAGATCTAAATTTCTGACTAAATGTCCAGACGAATTGTAGATACGGAATACAACGTTTGTGCCTTCACCCAACTGATACGGCATCCATGTTTCTGGATTGAACGGATTTGGATAATTTGTGAACAACGCGGTACGTGTTGGTTTCATAGTTTCTATATCCAAATTCAGGTGTGTAAATGCCCTGTTAATATCTTGCGGTGTAACTTCATGATGTAAGACACCGACCAACTGTCCTACATCACTGAAAACGTGGATTTCCAATACATCACCCACAGCGGCTACAGATTGACGGTTGAGATCAGCCCAAACTGCTTGCATATTTCCATGTGAGTCAGTCGCCGTCATTGTTTGAACATCACCTATACGAGAATTTTGGACAGTTATTTTGCCAATATCTAATGAAGAAACATCAGCAGAAAGGATAAATGCCCATGCATCCTTTGAATTTAGAACTGAAGGTGCAGAATGGATAGGTACTGAGTTTTGCCATGCGCCGCCAACAAACGATACGACTTTTGCCTCAGATACATTAACAATGTAACCGCTACCACCTTCAATTGCAAATCCGTCACCATCATTCATAGCAGTGAACCCGACAAAGTGATTTGAAGATTCATCTAATTTTATTACGACAGATGCCCCGATTTCATCCATTAAAGAACGAGCAGTATAAGGCACAACTGGTTGCAATGGCAAACTGACCATATTTAGACCTGCATTTAATTCCTTGAAAAATACATAATCGGAATGTTCTGCTACTACACCTTCAGCTGCACTATCCGGGTTGAAAAGTGCTACCAGTTGTCCACCTTGTACAAGTTCCGGGTCCTCATGGCTATAATGTGCTTGAACATTAAGCAAAAACCATCCTGCCCCAAGAACTTCGGTTGCATCAATGATACCTGAAGACTCTTCGTTTGTTGTAAACGGTTCTACTGCATCCGAATTTAGGCTACCGAATCGGGCAGGATCGTGTTCAGCGATGATTTTTAGTGTGCTATTTCGTGTACTATACTGCCAAATTTTAGCGGTTCTCGGAGAACCACCTGGATCTTCCTGAATTAGGATGTTTCCATAGTTATCCATTGTCATGTTGTCAAACATAACACCCATAGTTCCATCAGACATCTGATACACAATACCACCTTGAAGTGGATTCATTACATTGTCGAAACGCAACCTATATAAACGACTACGACCGATAGTATCCCCAAGACCATCCTGTGTTTGATCAAAACGGTCTGTGGTTACAAAGTAGAAGTCAGAATGATTATTTGGATCCCATACACCATCTTCTGGACGAAGCCACCGAGTTACTTGCGCATCATCACTTACAGACTCCAATTCTGCCCCACTCATAGCTGCAACATTTTCAAAATGGTGGAGAGAGAAGCGTGTACCTGTTAGTATTCCCGGTTCACGTTCTTCCGCAGGATTACCATCAACCACGACACCGTAAAGTTGTCCATGCACTAATCCTGCTTTCTCTGCATCATTTCCTTCATCGGTTTTTGTTCCTATGTAGACATATATTTGTCCTGGTGATGAATCATCAATTCCGATTACCAGTGTTTGGTCACCAGTATTTGGATGAACGACTACATTTTCCCATGCAGATTTACCAAAATAAGGTAACTCATAGGTTACTCCTGCACTTGCTCCATCAACAATATGGGCAAATGCGCGTCCTTCACTTGTTTCTTCACCATTCATATAGATTCTACCTGCATAACCATTTCCTGTCTCATGGTTGTAAAATGCGTCCATTGCAGGTAAATCAGAGGAACAGAAACGATTAAAAACTGCCCCTTTTGCAGGCTCATTGTATGTATTTGTATCAGAATTCCAAAATGCAGTGAGTTGAATCAAGTCTTCACCAGATTGTACTTCCAACATAGTTTGTGAATTCCCGGTTAATCCATTTACAATCCATTTTGAAACAAAAGCACCGCCTTCTGTTGTGCTATGTGCTCTTGGCACTCCTTGCGTGGAACGAAGTTCGTGGTTAACCAACCACGTAAATGTGCCGTCACCGTTGTTATAAGCACCTGTACCATCCGGTATCCCGACCAAACGGTAACCACCTACATCATCGCCAACTGTTAAGATAGACCATGTTTGTACACCCGGTGCTACTGGTACAATATATGGTGTTTCTGAACTGCTGACTCCTTGAATTACCTGTGCAGAAACATTAAAGGCAGAAAGCAATGTGACTGCTACAATTAAGAAGAATGTTGAAAACTTCATTTGTTGATACACTATTTTAATTCCTCCATAGAATATATAAATCATAAGAATAAAAGTTGTAGTAATGAATTTCCAGATTATATACTTAGACATATTTTAGTACATTGAAAATTTATCAACTACGCAATTACTTAACGAATGTCCGATTTTCTACGTGTCATATTATAGGTTTAATTTGTGTATGAAAGTGTAAATTGGTATGAAAAAGTGATGAATAAATTGTGAAAAAAAATCTGTAATTAAGTCGAAAATTATTCACATTAATAATTCAGATTTGTATAAATTGAGTCTGTATGATCCAGGAATGTGATAATATATCTGTAAAACATCAACAGTAAATAGTTTTTTAAGGAGAAGAATATGAACGAAGAACTTTTTATTAGTTCAGAATTTACACCTGTCAACGGATTCACATCTGGTATAGAAGGTCCTGCATGTGATTCTGATGGTAATCTATATGCAGTCAACTTTGAACGTCAACATACAATCGGAAAAGTGACACCAGAGGGAGAAGCGAGTGTTTTTGTCGAATTGTCAAATGGAAGCATCGGCAACGGTATTCGGTTCAACAGCGAAGGATATATGTTTATCGCAGACTATACGAATCACAATGTTCTGAAGGTAGATATGGATACACTTGAGATCAGTGTGCATGCTCATGAACCGAAAATGAATCAACCAAATGACCTTGCTATTGGTGCTAACGATATTCTCTATGCAAGCGATCCAAATTGGGGTGCTTCAACTGGACAACTTTGGCGAGTCGATACAAATGGTAAGACAACTCTATTGGAAGCGGACATGGGAACGACTAACGGTATTGAGGTAAGTCCTGATGAGAAGGTTCTATATGTCAATGAATCATCACAAAGAAATGTCTGGAAATATGAACTGTCTCCAGACGGTGAAATAAGCAATAAGCAGTTACTCATTCAGTTTCCAGATTTTGGAATGGACGGTATGCGATGTGATGTTGAAGGTAATCTTTATGTTACTCGACATGGCAAAGGGACAGTGGCAAAACTCTCTCCAGATGGTGAGGTACTGTTGGAAGTAGAATTGTCAGGCAAGAATTGCACAAATGTTGCATTCGGTGGTCCTGATGGACGCACTTGTTATGTCACGATGGCAGATAGAGGGAATATTGAGGTGTTTCGCGTCAACGCGGCAGGTAGAAGTTGGATGTTGTACCGGGGTGTGTAAAGTTTTTGGCATGAGCAATCACGCAGCTATTCTGTCTGGGAACCGATACTTATCCCAAGTTTTATTTTTATATAAACATCTCCACTTCAACACGGCGTCTATACCTTATGTTTCCCATCATGCAGATGCTTCTACAAAGGAAACTTTGAACAATATTTTAGAGCAACTTGTTACCGAATTATGCTTGTAACACAAAATTTTGTTGTCATTCTGCATGATTTAACGTTATAATTACTATTTTGAGTGAAAAAGAAAATCAACGATGTTTTATTTATATTAAATACCGTATTAGTAATTACAACGTAATTTGTACATAATATGATTTCGTCTCAGGAGGATAAAAGCGACATCTATTCTTGCTTTTAAACAATAATGCGTCTTTTTTCTAAAACGCCAACTTCAAAGATACTAAATTACCTTATAGTTTCAATTATTCTTGGTAGTTTTTGCTGCGTAATGTGTATGCCTATTTCTGCCGAGGAGGATCGAAACCCAATTCGAGATAGTGCATTTTCTCTCATAGATAATGGTGAATATAAACGGGCGGCAGCAAAATTAGAAAGTTTGCTACTCACAGATATGTCAAACATGGAGAAACTTGAGATTCACCATGCACTCGGTAATGCCTATGAGAAACTAAAGAATCGTCCTAAAGCAGTTGGACATTATGTTAGGGTCATAACAAACGATTATCCACTTGCGGATATCGCAGCATTTCGTCTTGCTAAGCTTTACGAAGATATGAAAAATGTTCCGAAATCAATAAAATGGTATACGCAACTTGTAAATGATTATTCTACGAGTGTCTATCAACCAGAAGCAAAATGGAACTTGGCTGAACTCCATCTTAATTTAAAACAATATGCCCAAGCAAAAGCAATATTAGTGGATTTAACAGACCACCCGACTTACGCACGTGGAGCAAAATACGGATTAGCTCGTTGTGAAGAAGGATTAGAAAACTATACAGAGGCATTTGACATTCATCAAAAACTGATTCGTCATAAGCAATCGGATACTGTGGCTGATGATGCTGTTGGGAAATTGAAAATGCTTGCTCGTGATCATAAATCGCTTAAGTTAACTGTGGAAGACAGATTGAATTGCGGTTTAGTTCATTATTACCGAGGAAACTGGAAATCAGCAGTAAATGAATTTACTCCTCTTACGCAAAGTTCAGATATAAGGTTAAAAGGAAGAGCACTTTACCATCTGGGACTCGCTAATCAAGGAAGAAAATGGTACAATACTGCTACGAAAAATTACAATGCTGTTGTAGCACTCGGTTCAAAAACCGAATACTTAACTCGGGCACACTATCAGATTGCACAATGCTATAGGAGTAAAGGGAGTCTAACAACTGCAGTAAATCGTCTTGAGAGTTTTGTGAAAACATATCCGTGGAGTGAATTAGTAGATAACGCGCTTTACGATATAGCACAAATACAGGAGAAACGGGATAAAACGGAATTAGCATTAAAGGCATATTCACGATTGATAGATGTTCAACCTGGGAGTCCATACGCAGATTGGGCAGCGTGGCGTATTGGTTGGCAGAGATTTGACGAAAAACGTTATGAAGAGAGTTATAAGGCTTTTGAAGGCTTAAAGGACAACTTTCCAGGCAATCGATATGCAATGGGTGCACATTTTTGGATGGCAAAAATCCGGGAACGACAAAATAAACCTGATTTGGCACAAGAAATATATAATGAAGTAGCAAAGGCACGTTATTGGTATTATAGTGCAAGAGCAAAGGCAATTCTTAGAATCACTACCTCCGAATTGGAACCAAGAGCAGTACCTGATGTAGAACTAATACAATATGTAGCATGTCCTGAACACTTATCAACTATATTGAAACTAAGGCTGTACGAGGATGGTATCTATCTGTTATCACATTTCATAGACAATACCGCGACAGCTGCTAAAGAATGTTATTATGCATTGGTTACATGCTACGAAAAACTGCAAAGGTATGACAAAGCACGGGAAGTAGTAGACAGAGCACTTTTAAGTCCATCATTTGCAAATAAATCAACTGACGAATTAGCCAGACTCCGTAAACTCCTTTACCCGCTACATTACGAAAAGTACGTCGAGAAATATTCTAAACAGTATAATGTAGAGAGTGCTTTGATCTATGCAATGATTTTAGAGGAAAGTAGATACCGTTCCGATGCAATAAGTTGGGCAGGAGCAATTGGACTGATGCAGATTATGCCTGCTACAGGTAGAGAACTTGCAAGACAACTCAATATCCGTCGATTCCGCACATCAATGCTCAAAATCCCAGAGATCAATATCCGAATGGGAACAAAATATATTGGATATCTCAACTCAATTTTTGAGAGTAATGCAATGTTGGTTTCTGGAGCTTATAATGGTGGTCCAGGTCGTATGAGTCGGTGGTTGGAATCGAAAAAAATCAAGGACATAGACGAATTCGTTGAAAAAATCACCATCCGTGAAACTCGACTCCACATTAAAAAAGTCATCAACAGTTATGACAACTATATTGAGATTTACGGACAACCTGAAATTCCCGCAGTAAATTCTGCTTTAGGAGTTCAAGATAAAGAACAAAAGACTCCAATTTTGGGTAAGTTAGATAAATAGTTGAATATTTGGTAGGTGTAGCGTAGCATAAACTATTATTTGACATACTCCCACAACTAAAGTAGTGGGATTCTTCAATCCCTATATTAGTTGTGAAATCGTGGGATCAATGACCTTTGCTACAAAGTAGTCTTACAAAGCCTACTCCAACAGTTGATGTCCCAACTGCACCTCCAAAGGAGGTCTTAAAAACGATTAGTACACGTGATTTAGACGGGATGAGCTATTACGCTGCTTTCCCTGAACGTGCAATAGATGTTACAAAGAACTTTAGCAGTGTTGAATCGCAAGGCTTTTACATAGTTGTTTCACTGCTTAGCTGTCTACCACAACATCAACTATAACCAATGCCGACTGCTACGAACATACTAACAGACTAAACGCTTTTTGTCAAGTAAAACATTTTAGCCGTTCTACATC
>JAJDWI010000109.1 GCA_022825665.1 Candidatus Poribacteria bacterium | reverse complement strand
GCCGAGAGGCTAAACGCCTGTGGATAACGTGTTAGACTACACTTTGTAGCAGTGTTAGATGAAGCAGGAAACGTCAGTTAGAGGCAAACTCTAATGTAAGAACGAAGAACCCCAAGTCTTTAGGCTTGGGAGTATGTCAGCTGGTGCTAATGTCTGTGATGCGTGTGAGTAAATTTCTCTGGATATAATGAAAACAAGCAGGGACCTTAGCGGTGCCTGCTTGTTCTTTTATCAATCTTCGGTGTCAAGACCCCGTTGCTTTAGCTCGGGGATGTAGACACCGCTAAGTTTCTTGTTGTCCCAAAAAAACTTGACTCAAGAACATCATTTTGATATACTGCTCTTTAGCAATCGGCATCGGTTGTGATTGATGCTGTGGTAGACAACTAAGCAGTGAAACAATCACGTAAAAGCCTTGCGATTCAAGACTGCTAAAGTTACTTCGTAACATCTATTGCACGTTCAGGGAAAGAAGCATAATAGCTCATCCTGTCTAAATCACGTGTACTCATTGTTCTTAAGACCTCCTTTGGAGGTGCAGTTGGGGCATCAACTGTTGGAGTAGGCTTTGTAAGACTTTCTTCGAAAGCAAAGGTCGTTGATCCCACGATTACCAGTGTGGTTCGAAAGAATCACCAGTGCTTTAGCACGGTGAGTATGTCAATTATGATTCTATACCTGCTCGACACTCAGCATCGCCGGTTCACCGTTGAGTTTCTGCTCAAGACTGAAGGCATTTTCACCAACAGATTCAACGACTTCTGTCGTCAAGGTTTCTGTGAGGATATAATCCCGATGTGTATCAAATGCTTCCGATACAAGTTCTGATGATGTTTTCACACTGAGCTTAATCCTATCAGACACGTTAAAATCGGCATCCTTCCGCATATTCTGGATTTTGTTGACAAGTTCACGTGCCATCCCTTCAAGCACTAACTCGTGCGTCAATTCCGTTGAAAGTGCCACAAATTTTCTTGCATCCACCTCAACAAAAAAGCCTTCCCGATTCTGTGTTTGCACGTCTATTTCAGTTGACTCAAGTGTATATGTTTCCCCTGATGCATCAATCTGCAGACTCCCATTTGCTTCCAATTCGGCTTTTAGCTGCATTGCATCTGCGGTTGTGAGTGCTTTTGCAATTGCCTGTACGCCTTTGCCATATTTCGGTCCCAACACCTTGAAGTTCGGTTTGAGGGTAACTTGTGCATAAGTATGCAATTCCTCAGTAAAGACGATATCCTTAACATTCAATTCATCGTGAACAAAGGATGCCATGCGATTGATGGTTTCCTTTTCTTTATCTGATAATCCACCGAGTGTGATTTCAGCAAGGGGTTGGCGCGTCTTAATACCAGAACGATTTCGAGCCGCGTGTCCCATACTGATTACCTCACGTGTGAATGCCATATCCTTTTCTAATGTTGTATCTATGAATTCTGAATCTGCGACTGGGTATTCCACAAGGTGAACGCTGATTGGTGCATCGGAATCAAGCGAACCGACTAAGTTTCGGTAGAGTTCATCCGCTAAGAACGGAATGAACGGTGCAGAGAGTTTTGCTAAGGTAACAAGCACTTCATACAAAGTAGCGTAAGCAGCTTGCTTATCGGGTCCTGACTCCGCACCCCAGAATCGGTCACGAGAACGGCGTACATACCAGTTGCTAAGGTCATCTACAAACGACTCAATAGCACGAGGGGCATTCGTGAGGTGGTAATTCTCCATGTCATCACGCACTTTGTCTATTAAGGTATGCAGACGTGACAGAATCCATCTGTCTATGGTAGCACGTCCTGAAATAGGTGGCGCATCTCCCATGACATCTACTTTTTCCAAATTGGCATACATCACGAAAAAACTGTATACATTTTGAAGTGTTCCCATAAACTTTTTCAATGCTTCGTCAACGCCTTCAATCTGGAAAGTAAGCTGTGTCCATGGTGGTGATGCTGTGAACAGATACCAGCGTACCGCATCTGCCCCCTGCTCGTTCAATATAGTCCAGGGATCAACTGTATTGCCTCGACTTTTACTCATTTTTGATCCATCAGAAGCGAGGATCAGTTCAAGGCAGAGACAATTTTTGTATGCAGGTTTGTCGTATAAGAGTGTGCCTGTTGCTAATAGGCTATAGAACCATCCACGGGTTTGGTCAATTGCCTCTGAGATGAAATCTACCGGATAGGCACGTTCAAATAGTTCTTTGTTTTCAAATGGATAGTGCCATTGTGCGGTGTGTGCACACCCTGAGTCGAACCAACAGTCAATCACATCCTGCACACGATGCATTGTACCGCTGCATTTCTCACAGGTCAGCACTACATCATCAACATAAGGTCGGTGTAGTTCAATGTCATCAGGGACATCATTGCCGAGTTCTTTCAATTCTGTGATACTACCAACACAGTGTTGATGTCCACAATCATCACATATCCAGACAGGTAGCGGTGTTCCCCAGTAGCGTTCACGACTCAATCCCCAATCAATGTTGTTTTCTAACCAATTACCGAATCTGCCATCTTTGATGTGTTCGGGATACCAGTTGATTTCCTGATTGTGTTGTCGCATCTGGTCTCGGATGGCAGTTGTGCGGATAAACCACGATTCGCGAGCATAATAGAGTAGTGGATTATCGCATCGCCAACAGAACGGGTATTGGTGAGTATACTCAGTTGCATTGAACAATAAGCCTCGACTGTCCAAGTTTTCAATGATTTTTGGGTCAGCATCTTTGACATAATCACCCATCCATTCATCTTTAACTTCTGGGACAAATTTACCGTCATCTCCAACTAATTGCACAAACGGCAGATTGTGTTCCTGTCCAATATCGTAGTCATCTTGTCCGAACGCGGGAGCGATGTGGACTAATCCGCTGCCTTCTGTGGTCGTTACGAAATTAGCGGTGACTATGTAGTGGGACTTCTTATCATGTTGTCCACTGTCAAACAGCGGTTCGTATTCCCAATTGCGGAGATCAGTGCCTTTGTAGCTTTCAATGATTTTTGGAGGTGTATCATCAAATAAACTTGATATACATTCCTTTGCAAGGATAAGTTTTCGTCCGTTGTCTTCAACAGCGACATAATCGTATTCTTCACCGACTGCTACTGCAAGGTTAGATGGTAATGTCCACGGGGTCGTTGTCCATACAAGCAGATAGGTATTTTCCTTATTCTTTAATGGAAAGCGAACAAAGATGGATGGGTCTGCCACTTCTTGATAACCGAGTGCAACTTCGTGGCTTGCTAATGTTGTGCCACACCGATAGCAATACGGTTGCACCTTATGTCCTTGATATAGCAGTTTTTTATCCCATGCTTGCCGAAGAACCCACCAGACGCTTTCAATGTAATCGTTTGACAACGTGATGTATGCCTCGTCTAAGTTGACCCAGAACCCGATGCGTTCTGTCATCTCCCGCCAATCCTGTTCGTATTGAAAGACGTTTTCTTTGCACTTCTCAATAAAATTCTGAACACCGTAAGCCTCTAATTCGGCTTTATTCGTGATATTTAGTTGCTTTTCAACCTGATATTCGACGGGAAGTCCGTGTGTGTCCCAACCTGCTTTTCTGTGGACGTAATGTCCCGTCATCGTCTTATATCTGCAGACAGCATCTTTCATGATGCGCGCGAGGACGTGATGCACACCGGGAGGTGCATTTGCAAATGGAGGACCTTCAAGAAAAACAAAAGGCGGCGCGTCTTTGTGCATGTCCATGCTTTTCTGGAATATGTCGTTCTCCCGCCAGTATTCAAGGGTCTGTTTCTCTTTTTCAGCAAAGGTAAATTGTGGTGATACATCTTCAAACATGCGATATTTCCTTATGTAGTCTTTAAAAAACAAAACGCCCCACCGAAATGTCTGTTTCAGTGATGGGCGTTACAATAATACTTCTTATCTGCTTGCGATTAGCCCACCACAGCACGACGAATAGCAGTAATAATTCGTATGGCGCGAAGGGAGTCTTGATGTGGGGTAGTATTGGGCTGCAATGTCTGTGTGGTAAGCGATTGAAAAAACATCTGATAATCCTAAGTGAAATTGCGTTTCTACGCTTATATGATACTATACGGGATGGTATCATGTCAAATCTTTTTGTATAAACCTTGAGTGATTTGGTGTATAATGGACATAGTAAAAAGGACAACGTTATGGAACGAAATAAAGATCTAACTTTACAACAGATTGCTGAAAATGCCTTAGCTAATTCTGTTGTTCGTTTAGAGTTATGGAAACCAGCATCATATAGTGATTATGTTGTATCTTTTGAGGTGGATAACCCTACAAAATATCAACAGGAAGTAATTGATGAAGTTTCATCTGCTCAAATTATTGAAGAGCATATAAGTTATGCAAGTGGTTTTTTCGTTGATAAGCACCTGATAGTCACTAATTTTCACGTTGTACAGGGGAGATCTTCCATTATCGCGAAATTTGGTGGAAAACAAGAAGGATTTCAGATAGAAAGTGTTGAGGCATACGACATTGAAAATGACCTGATTCTGTTAAAGGTTGCTGGTGAAGGTATTCCGCTTACGCTTGGTGATAGTGCTGAGATTATGGATGAAGACGTTATATGTGCTGTTGGTTATCCCAATGGAAATGCTGAAATAATACACGGAGCTATTGATGTTACTCGGAGAAGAGACCAGCGAATTCGCATGAAAATCGGCACTACTGGGGGTAGTAGTGGGAGTCCTATTTTTAATCGTCGTGGAGAGACCATAGGAGTAGATGCCTCCGGTGATGAAGTATATAGTTATGCGATCCCTTCAAACACCCTAAAGAAATTAATCAAAAACACTGGGGAATCAATACCGTTAAAGGAGTGGCAGAAATTACCACACATACGCACATTTACCGAAACCCAAGAAGGTGATAAATTGCGAAAACAGGGGAATTCAGAAAGGCAATCGCGCATTATGATTCTGCAATTGGACTTAACCCAGAATTGATAAAAGCGTATGTAGGACGCGCAGATGCAAGGATGGAACTTTGGGCATTCGGCAGAGGATTAGTAGACTTGATCACTTTACGTCGACTTGATCCCGTTTCATTCAGTCTGTCCAATTTCCGGAAGTATATTTCATGGAAGCGGAGAGGTATTTGGATTTGGGGTGGTTTTCTTCTTATCCTGTTTCTAAGGACAATTTTCGGTAAATATGGTTGGTATAGATCTAAGGGACATGCAAAGATTGGTATTGCAAATTCAGAAGCGAAAAAAGGTGACAAAACTAAAGCTAAAATGATATATCAGGAGTCAATATCTGATTTTACAGAGGGTATTACTTTAAAACCGAAAGTGGCTGGAACCTATAATAGTCGTGGATGGACAAAGTATCTGTTGGGTAAATTTGAAACTGAACACGGAAATCAAGTAGAAGCACAAAAACTATATCAAGAAACAATATCTGACGCAGAGTCAGCACTTGAGTTGGTGACAAAGGATTCCAAATCTAAAGCTGCATACTATCATACTCGTGGTGCTGCCAAGGCTGGACTCGGTGATCACGACGGCGCGATTGCTGATTTTAGTGAATGCATACGTCTGAGTTCAAAGAAGGCATTATACTACCATGACCGTGGACTATCAAAACAGGCACTCGGACAGCAAGAAGCAGCAGAAGCGGATTTTGCTAAAGCGAAGGAAATAGACCCAAAATTTGAAAATAAGTCTACAAACGAATAAACGAAAGTAAGAGAAACACTAATGGAACAAAAAAGAGATAATCTATCCCAGCAAAACTTAGTTGAAATCGTAGGCACAACGGTTCTTATGGAATCGAAATATGAAAATGAAAATATAACAACTATTGGTACTGGATTTTTCATTGAACCTGACAAAATTGTCACCAACATTCACGTCCTCGCTGGTGCTACATCGGTTACTCCGAAAAACGTTGATACAGAAGCAATTTACACCGTTGAAGGTATTACAGCTTTTGATGACATAAATGATTTGGTTATCCTGAAGATTGCTGAAGATGGAACACCATTTCCAATTGGCGATAGCAATAAGGTTCGGAAAGGTGACCGAGTTTGTCTCATAGGTTGCCCTGATGGAAAAGTAGACTATGTTGAAGGTACTGTAGATGACATCCGAAATAGCGGTAAGCACTTATGGTTAAAATTTAAGCATTCCGCGGGTCCAGGATATAGCGGGAGTGCTATTCTGAATGCTAAAGGTGAAGTCATTGGCGTGATACAATCTGGAGACCTACCTGTAGAGGACAGTGAATCGATTTCAGGACGAGCTGTATCCACAAGTGTTCTCAAACTTCTACTTGAGGAAACCAAAGAGGTTGAACAGCTTGATGTATGGCAAAAGCGTTCACGAATACGTGCCTATATTGAATCCTATATAGGTACCGATTATAGGTTGCAAGGTGAATATAAAAAGGCAGTAACACATTATGACACTGCCCTCGAACTTAATCCTGATAGGGCAGATGTCTACAGAGATAGAGGTATAGTTAATAGTGCCTTAGGTAAGTCCGATGCAGCATTTGCAGATTTTCTCACTTCTCTCCGACTCAATCGGGAGAGGTTCAGTTTTTCAGCATTTGGGATTTTCTTATCCTGGAGACTTAGATTTATAAAGACGTATACCAAACGTATAATTCACATATTAATTAGGTTCTTTTTGGATAAAGGGAATTGGTTGGCAATTCAAGGGAAAATGGAGTTTCTCGTCGGTAAAACGAGAATTGATCAAGGAAATGTGTCAGAAGCACGGAAGCATTACATACGGGGAATTAACCATTTTACTGAATCTATTCATCATGGACCGAAGCGTGCAAAGACCTATTATGAACGGGGACGGTCAAGACATATCTTCGGACAATTTGAAACGACACAAGAGAACACAACTAAGGCAAAAAGACTATATGAACAAACAGTGAAAGATATTAATGAAGCACTCCGGCTGAAATCGGAAGGAGACAAGTTTCAACTGGCATGCTATAACACTCGGGCAGAGGCAAAAGAGGCACTTGGAGACCTTGAGGAAGCGATTACAGACTATGGCAAGATTATACAAATGAGTCCGAAGAATAACGAAGCATACTATACTCGCGGATATTTGAGGCACAAACTCGGTGATTATGAAGGCGCAATAGACGATTACAATAACTCAAGACAACTTGATTCAAAAAATGCGATTGTGTCCAATAATAGTGGACTTTGCAAGAAAGCACTCGGTGATTTAGAAGGTGCTATTGAAGACTTTACTAATACTATACAACTAAATCCTGAATATGCAAACGCATACTTTAATCGTGGACTTGTGAAGAAATCACTTGATAATATAGAAAGTGCCATAGACGATTATGATAACGCTATCAAACTAAACCCAAAACACTGGGGTGCATATAACAATCGTGGTAATGCCAAGAAAGCACTCGGTGATTTAGAAGGTGCTATTGAAGACTATGATATGGCTATAAAACTAAATCCTGAAGATGTGGAAGCATACAACAACCGGGGTAAAGCAAAAGAGAAACTCGGACAGCAAGAAGCAGCAGAAGCGGATTTTGCTAAAGCGAAGGAATTAGATCCGGAAATTGAAAAGTAAATATCATTACCTACCGTGAAAAAACAAGATAAATCTCGTGAATTGAGTATTAGAAGACCTAAAATAGTTTCAATGAAGCATAATGATTGCTATCAGGACTGTTTATTCTACCTGTCGCCCCGCTGGGGCTTTGTGTTTGGGAGTTTCATATTCTATACACATTCCGCCCCTCTGGGGCTTCTTATACCATTTCTATAAATTATTGTCTCATTTACGGTTATTATGGTCGTAATCCTTTAGGACACAAACTAAAAGTCTGTGCTACAAACCAGAGACATTATATGTTAGAAACGGTATTAGTATCATTGTTTGCTATACACCTGTCGCCTCTCTGAGGCTTTAGTGTCCATGTGGTAGGGTCGCGATTCGGAAATCGCTCCTACAGAATGTAATGTAAGATGCGCAATGAATTGCGCGACTACGAACGCGTTTTTTGTTAGTGTAAAGTTATTATTTTGAGATGGTATTACATTGGTTGCTTTGATATTCTCAAAAACGACGTAACAATTCTAAGCTCCAAAAACGAGGTTCGTTGACAAAACCTGTTAGGTTGTTGAAATCAATTCCACCTGTTGGTGAGGTATCGTTTAGGATGTTCCGTCCTATAAGTGCTATTTCTGTGTCTCTGTCAGGTAATTGGCATGCCAGTCGAACACCACCCTCTAAGAGCCAATCATCGCTGTATTCCGCAGAATCGTAGAGGAAAAACTGCACTCGACTGCGATATGCCCAGTCTGTAGATGCGACAATTCGGATACCTCCTGAAAGTTCAAGCATGTAACGCAATGTCACATCTGCGATCCAAGTAGGTGCTTGGGGGAGTCTATTGCCGTTTATAGAAAATGTGCCCTCAACGGAACCGGGAGGATTCAGCACTTTACACGGTGCACCGCAACCTGCTACTGCCAAATTCGGATCATCAATGTTTGTATAGTTGTAGCTTAACCCTGCTGAAAGTTGCAGCGCGTTGACTGGGGCAAATAGCAATTCTGCTTCAAGACCGCGTCCTACGGTATTATCAGCATTTACCAAACGATTGAAATTGGTCTCTCCACCCACTGCTGTAAGTTGTTGATCTTGCATATTGTAGTTGAATGCTGCCAGATTCAGATGTAATCGTTGTTCCAACAGACGTAACTTTGTGCCGACTTCAACAGATAGAATCGTCTCCGTATCCGCGACCGTCACATCGTTGCCAAACAGCAAACGTCCCTGAATACTGGGTGCGCGGAATCCTCTTGCTGCACGCAGATAAGTCTGTATGCTGGGTGCAACCTGATAACGCAGACTCAAATCACCGCTCCACACCGTATCTTCTGGATTTTGATGGATAGGATCAAGTATGCCTGCTTCTGTAACAGCGGGTGCTTCCTCTCTCCAAGCAGTATAGTCTTTGGAATCATGAGACAAACGCACACCAGCACCTAACTCCAAATCTTCAAGCAATTGATAAGTTGTTGATGCATACGCTGCTTGTGCTGTTGCTTTCTGCTCTTGTAGAGCCAAACCATCTTGAGCACCACCAGCCAAAGTATCGTAATTGTAATCCTCCATTTCCACGAATTCATAAAAGTAGTACAATCCAATCTGATATGCGAGACGACTCTCTCCTGTACTCATCAATCGGACTTCTTGACTAAACTGATTTAGCAAAGGAATACCTGAAGCAGTTTCAGAAGGAAAAGGTATCACGCCAGGACCGCTTGAGGGAAGAAACGCAGCACCGTATCCACCGTCAATATCTCCTCGCGAAAATGTTGTAAGACTTTCCATCCCAGTTAGCAATATAAGTTGGAAGTTCCCTATATCGTAATTTATTTCTGCGGTTAATCCACCTGACCTTAGCGTTTGTTCATTTTGTCCGTCGTGTGAAACGTTGTCACGTGCGAAATCTTCCGCCAGATCTCCCTCGCCTGGTACTAAGATGTTTGCGCGAAACATGCGCGCGGTGCCATCAAGATCACGTGCATGGACTTTTACCCACGTCTTCAACTGCTGTATAGGTGTCCACAGTACCTGTAACCGTGCCGCAAAGTCACGATGTCCACCGAGAACATTCTCTTCATTAGTATGTTCGTTGTCTATCCAATCTCCTCGGTGTTGTGCAAGCAATGAAAATCTTGCTGAGAGCACGGATGGTACAATCGGTCCGGATACTGCCCCTTCAAAATTGACACTATTAAACCGTCCATAACTTATACGTCCATATCCATCTAATGTCTGTGTTGGACGCGCGGATTCAAACTTCACTGCACCTGCAGGTGTATTACGACCAAACAGTGTGCCTTGAGGTCCACGCAGTACCTCTATCCGTTGAAGGTCAAAAGCGGGAAATCCTTTTAAGAGTGCATTTTCCAACACAACCCCATCGTAGAGAACTGATACGGGTTGAGAAGCATTCAGGTCAAAGTCTGTATTGCCAAGTCCACGTATATAAAATCGTGGAAACACCCGACCAAATGATGATTCCATCTGTAGGCTCGGTGTGCGGTTAGACAGAAATCGTAGATCCATGCCAGATGATCGTATTGCATCAGATTTGTCACCGCTAATAGTTGAAACGGAGAGTGGTACTTCAAAAGATAACTGCTCACGTTTTCGGGCAGTGACCACTATCTCTTCTAACATATATACATCGTCAGTTTCTTCTTCTGCAAATACTGTAAAAGATATAGCGAGTAAAACTGCAACAACTAAAATACATATCTGTTTACCTATGTTCATATTTTCCCCTTTGTCATAGAAATTAAGGTGTTGCTTAATTATGTCAAGGTAGTATTTTGATATATCATACACTTCTGTGAATACGAGGTGAATTCTTTCTTAGTATATCACATATTAATTCTATAATCAAAATCACCTTGATACCACTCAGCATCATTCAATTGCCGATTTTTCTGATGGAGAATTGTTTGTGCTTTTCTTGTAAGGACATCGGTTATTTGCTCCTTCTAAAAACGTACACAAAAAGGCTGTTTTTCGTTTCTGTGTACGTTTTGGTTTTTGGGGTTTTGCCAGTCTGGAACTGGGTTTATCAGTGTGTACGATACTTTCTGAAATTTTCTGTTTGGTACGTTTTTATTTGCTTGGTTATGGTCGGTTTTTGGGTGGATATTTTTGGGGTGACGGGTGACGAATTTTGTTGAGAATATGGATTGTGTGCGTTTTTTGTTTTTCATAGTGGTAGTATTATAACAGATGTTAAGAAGGGATGGAAGGGGTTCTGAGGTTTGGAACAATAGGTTTCATGTATCTTTTATGTAGTTTTCAGTTTTTTGGTTTGTCTGAACCAAGATGGACAAGATTTCAGGATTTACAGGATAAGAGGTCGCGTTTCGGAGAGTGTTTCTACAAAGGAAGGCTTAATATTGAAAATGATAGGATTTGAAAAACTGAATGGCTCTGCCCTTATCATATATTTATGTTGCTAATAATTTGGATGATTGCTATGATTTATTAGTTTGATGATGAGATTAACAGGAGGAGAAAATTGTGTTGTATAGATTATTCACGAGTAAAACTCGTTGGTGTTCCATTTTATCGTTATGCCATATTGGTGTTTTGTCTATGTTCTTAACTTTGATTACTTTGGATGTATATGCTGTTCCATCAAGACCGGATGCATATTGGAATTTTAACGATGGCTCTGCCAGGGATAGTTCCAACAGGAGATTACATGGTACATTTATCGGAAAACCTACCATGGTTAAGGGTATTAGTGGGAATGCGTTGAAGTTTGTTGGCGGACAAGGTATTAAAATCCCGGATTCGCGCGGCATTAACACGGGTGGGACATTTTCTAACCGCACCGTTGGCGCGTTGTTTTATTGTGAAAATGCTGGTCAATCATCGAAACAAGTTATTTTTGAAGCAGGTGGTATTACGAAGGGTTTAGCCATATATGTTCATAAAAATAGGGTGTATGTTGGTGCTTGGAATGTTCCAGGTATCAACTGGAACGGAGCCTATATCTTTTCAACCATAAAGTCAAAAAGATGGTACTATGTTGCGTTGGTTATCCGCAGTGCCACGAATAAAGTTCAATCTGACAAGTTTGAAATGTGGATGGACGGAAGACTTATTGATAAAACGAAAGGGGCATACCTTCAAGCACACGGACAGGATATAGGTATCGCGCACGTTAGCCAGCATACAAAATATCATGATGATACCGGTAGAGGTAGAGATGTTGACTGGTTTGAAGGGTTGATTGATGAAATCGTTATCTATAATAGGGCATTAAGTGAAGCAGACCTAACGAGACTGATGAATCCGCTTAACGTTGAGCCGGAAGGGAAAGTTACTACGACTTGGGGGAATGTGAAAGAGGCGTATAGGTAAGTCATCTTGGCGTATTACATTCCTCCGTTGCTAATAAATTAGATATTCATCACCATGACTGGAACGGATATTTTTTCAGTCGCAGCGTCACTGTTTTGTGCCAAAGTATCAAGTTTTTCCAGTGTGTCCGCTGCATAATAGCGTTGTCCACATTCTTGACAAACACCTACCGGTACATCCTTAATAATGACTAATTTACCTTGATAAGAATGGTTGACAGTGACCTTCTTTGGCTGAATGTCTCCACTACAATATTCGCATTCATGAGCCTTCATTATTGTTCTCCTCTTTTGCATAAACTGTGATAATACGCAATTCACCTGAATCCAGAATACGGCAGATCACATTGATTTCTCTCCTATCGCGAGCGGGACCATTAATTCTATACCGGATACCTCTTGGATCCCGTGTAAATCTCTGGACAATCTTACCTCTCCGAAGTGCATTTTTCACATCTGCCAATGATAATGAGTCATTTCGCATTTCATCAAAAGCGTGTTCAGTTACCTGAAAGAAATTCCTAACAACTTTTTGCCGTATTGTTTCAATCACACGACTTAGTCTCAAATCTATTTCTACCTTATCTTAATAATTACATTCTGTTTGCATTTAATTTTAAAATATTATTTAAGTTAATGCTAAGTATATCACAAAATTGTTGTAAAATCAAAAGTTATCGTTACTCCAAAACAAGGGTTATTTATAGCGAATTTTAGAATTACTTAGATACTATTAACAAGCGAAGTTAGGAAACCTCCAAATCAACGGTATGAATGCTATTTAGCATCCCCTGCCTACCTATGAGTGTAAGAGGCGACAAATGCCATACGCGCATTTGACGTTGATTTGGCAATGAATTGCGCGACTATAAACGCATCTCCTCTTAAAATTGACGCTCATGGTTCGGTTAGGAAACTGAACCTACCGTAGTGTGTCAATAATTATGGATTCTACTATAAACTAAATAACCCTGCCAAAAACAACAAAATCCCTTTACATTCTTAATAGCTTAATATACAATTAACCCCAAAAAATTGGAGAAATGTGTTCTATGCAGCTATATGAAGCCGTCAGTCCATTAGACTTTAGATATTATGGCGGCGATGAAACTTTTATGAAACGCCTCCTACCTTATGTTTCTGAGGCAGGATATGTTACCTATCAGGCAAAGGTAGAGGCAGCGTTGACACGCACACTGGCAAACTATGGAGTCTGTTCATCAAAAATTGCAGATGAAGTGGAACAGTCAGTAGAACAGGTAACTGCAGAAGCGGTATATGAGGAACAGAAACGCATCCGTCATAACATCCGATCCCTCGTCAACGTGATTCGCAGCAAAATTAGTCCAGAAGCACGACCTTATGTCCATCTGTTCGCTACCTCTGCTGATATTTTGGATACTGCGACATCAATGCGGTTCAAGGCACTCATTGAAAACGTTATTGTGCCAGACCTAATTGCACTTGAAAAGCAGCTGATAGCAATAGCACGAGAGCATGCAGAGACTCCGCAAATAGGTAGGACACACGGACAACACGCAGAACCGATAACGTTTGGGTACGCGTTGGCACTCTATGTCAGTCGGCTCGGCACACGAACTGAGAAGATACACGAAGCAGGACAAAATCTACGCGGACAATTTTCTGGTGCGGTGGGAGCGTTTAACGGACTTTCACTGATACATGATAATCCAGAGCAAATTGAAAGAGATTTTCTGGAATTGCTTGATCTAAAGCCATCGGATACACATACCTCAACGCAGTGTGTTGAGCCAGAATTTATCTCGGATTTAGCGTATCAAGTTACTGCTGCATATACAGTATTGGCTAATTTTGCTGATGATATGCGTCACCTCTACCGAACAGAAATCGCTGAAGTTGGTAGGAAATATAATCCACAACTGGTTGGGTCTTCTACGATGCCGCACAAAGTCAATCCAGAGGCGTACGAGAACATCAAGAGTCTGTGGAAAGCATTTGTACCACGTATGCAGACCGTCTTTATGGATAGTATATTAGAACACCAACGTGATTTGACCAATTCCGCATCGAGTCGTTTCTTGACAGAATTGATTACTGCGTTTGATTATTCAATCTATCGGTTGCGACGTGCCTTAGATGAGATGGATGTCAAAGTGGAAAATATGCAACGCAATCTTGATATGAGCGCAGAGGACACTATCGCTGAACCGATCTATCTGTTGATGGCGTATTACGGGTTCCCTGATGCGTATGACCATACCCGTAAGTTGATAGCACAAGTTCATGAAACTGGAAAAAGTCTGACAACTTTACTATGGGAGGATGAGACCTTTAAACCGTTCTTGGATAAGTTGACAGAACCGCAACATGAGGCGCTCAGCGCACCAACGAATTATATCGGTGCTTCAGTTAGACGCACGCACGCGACTTGTGATGAATGGGAAAGTAGGATGGAGAATCTTGCATCAAGTCTTGATGTGCCTTGATTTTAGTAAATAGTAATTATGTAGCGGGTATGGAACTTAGTCAATAGAACTAAGAAATGTCTCGTTTGACAGAATATGTTTGATATTGTCTATTTAGGAAAGAGATTATTCCGTTTTATAGGACGTTATCCGCGAACATTCACCATTATTGGCTTCGTCATTATCTTCTCCATTGGTATCTGGGTTGGCAGAGAAGTGCCCTTTGAAAAGATACCAAATTACTTTAAATCCTATACAGATCCTATAAAGACTGACGAAACAAAACAGGTGTTACCCGGTATTGTGCATAGACAGATATTTGATGATGGTGTATTGACGAACATCCTTTCCATAAAGCCAGATGCAGTTGACATCCGTCTGTTTAGCGCACTTAACGCTGCAATTGGCACTGAGAGTTTACCCTCAATCGCGAAACGACACAAAGCCCTAATTGCAATAAATGGTGGGTTCTATGAAATGTCAGGAACTTATCGCGGAGAATCTGTCGGCGCGTTGAAAATAGATGGGGAATGGGTGAGTGAACCTGAACAGGGGAGAGTGGTTGTTGGGTTTAGAACCGTCAATGAGAAAATAGAAACTTACATTGATCGGATTTCACTGCAACACGACATCATTTTACCAAATGGAACAACATTGAATATTGACGGTATAAATCGCGGACGTATTTACAACGAATTGGTGATTTACCGTCCGATATTTCACAAGGTGACCTTGACGATGCACGATGGTGTTGAAGTTGTTGTACGCAACGACAAAGTAGTTGACATACACGATGGTCAGGGAAGCACACGTATTCCAGATGATGGGTATATCCTGTCTGCACATGGCAGGAAAAGAGGGTTGCTGTTGAAAAATGTCGCTATTGGCGATTCTGTCAAAATCCGTGAGCAGGTAGTTCCTGAACGAGTGGGAGACAGCAATTTGTGGGCAAGTATCACACATATTATCGGTGGTGGTCCCTTATTACTAAGGAATAGCGTTGAGTCTACGAAAAAATCCTTTGAACAGGAGGGATTCAAATCTTCATTTCATAGTTTTTGGCATCCTCGTACTGCAATAGGCAAAAAAGAAGATGGCACACTACTCTTTGTTACGATAACTGGTGCTGATCCTCGGGTTCGTCGTGGTGTCACGCTGTCAAAACTTGCTAAACTTTTTCAGGAGTGGGGAGCAACAGACGCTGCTAATTTGGATGGTGGGGGTTCATCAATGATGGTGATTCGCGATCAGGTTGTAAGTGTTAAGTGGGAACAACGTCGACGTCCTTCATCCAAAGAGGAATCCAAACCTACCTCACAAGACAAACCACCTGAGAAGAAGGTTAAAACTACAGAACCAGACAAGCAACCTAAAGAAAACGTTAAACCTACTGAACCTGAAACGCAAACTGAGAAAGATGGTCAATCTACCGAACCTGACAAACAACTTAAGATAGATAATAAAGTTACTGCGACAGCAGACAAAGCGCAACCCACTCAAGCAGCTCCTCAAAGAAACACGAGAACTGCTCGCGGCAACCGTAGGATACGACCTATGCCGCAGTATCAGGGACGTTCAATCTCTGATGCTATCTTAATATATCCTCGTAGTGCCACTACATCAAACTAAGGTTTAGTTACTATTCGGTAGGTATGGTTTCCTAATCACACCATAAGCGTCAAATTATAGTGAAACCTATAAAGTAAGTACACACTCCGCGGTAGATGCGGTTTCCTAACCGCATCTATGATGCTGAATAAACACCGGTTCGGTTAGGAAACCGAACCATTAGCGTCAATTTAAGGAGAAAACGCGTTTGTAGTCGCGCAATTCATTGCCAAATCAACGCCAAATGCGCGTTTGGCATTTGTCGCTTCGGACATTATCGTAGGGGCGAGGTCCCCTCGCCCGCAGGACATGAATATCGGGCGGGGAAACCCGCCCCTACGAACGGGACGTGCCCAGACCCTGATAACAGCCTCGTAGGGGCGAGGTCTCCTCGCCCACTTGCCCACATACAGTCCTAAAGTCCCAGAACAGCAACAGGTGTATCAGATGCCCTAACGTTAAGCACTAAATTGATGCCTATGGTTTGATTAGGAAACCGAACCTACCAAAGTGTCCAAGTAATTACGAATTTTACTATAATTCTAAAGTTCACTATATATGCCAATGTTCCTTTGCAAAAGGTAGTCTTCATCCTGGACAACGGAATTTATACTCACCAACTCCTAATCCTGTCCATCCTATAATCCTGAAAATCCTGGTTCAGACAATACCGAAAACTAAACCAAAAAACCGAAACATACATGAAACACACATGAAACTTATGGTTCCCAACCTCACAATCCCTTCCATTCCCTCTTAACACCTGTTATAATACTACCACTATGAAAAACAAAAACTGCATACAATCCATATTCTCAACAAAATTCGTCACCCGTCACCCAAAAAACATCCACCCAAAAACCGACCATAACCCAGTAGATAAAAAAGATACAAAAAACAATTTTTTTTCACCCCGAAAAACCGCAAAAAAACCGACTTCAACAACCCACAAACCCAGTCAGACACTAACTTCAGACCAACAACACGAAAAAGATACAAAAATGTTGCAAAACAACACAGTTTTGTATCTTTTTTAAAGGAGAAAAACCGATAAATTTATATCCGCTATTTTGTCAGAATCACTGAAAACACTGAAGACACGGAAAAGAACTCTTCCTTCCGCGCCTACAGCAATTCAGACAGAAAAATCAACAATTGAATTCCTCTGGATAGGATAGAAATTGTGTGGATATTTTTAATATATATATGCTACAATACTTCTGAAGCAAGTAAATCAGAAAAAGAGCATCTCAACAAGAGGAAAAAGACATGATAAGAAAATCCATTTTACGCTGTTGTAACATATCCAGAGGAAACCCGTATAAAGTCCTTCACCGTTTGTTCAAATACAACCTACTTTGTTTAATACTTTTATGTCTTGTGTTTTCAGCGAATGCACAAGAACGTTTTGCAGATGAAGTCGGTACCGTTGCTATTAGTGAAGTTACATCAATTTCACCTTTAGTTGTTCCATATATTACTTGGGGTGGTGAATCTGCTTTGTTCCATGCCAACGGTGGATTGTCAACCAAGGCTGGTACAATCATGGAGAAACAAGGACTAAATCTCAAATTGGTAGCAGGAGATAATTTTCAGCAACAAGTCCGCGACTATCTATCGGGTAAAACTCCTATTCTACGCGGTACATTCAGGATGATTGCACAGGCGAGTGAAGTTATCGGGAAAGATCCCCGCACTAAACCTGTTGTCTTTGGACAACTAACGTGGTCAGCAGGGGACCATTTTGTCGGTCGTGCAAATATACGAAAAATATCCGATCTCAGCGGGAAAAAGATCGCTATACAGAAGGGCGGACCTCATGTCGGGATGTTATACGATATGTTGAAAACTGCCCGACTCTCAAAAGCAAACGTGCAAATCGCGTGGGTAGATGAACTAACAGGAGCAAAAGGACCAGCAGAAAAATTCCGTAATGACGCAACCATTGCAGGCTGTTTCGTTATTACACCTGATATGATCGGATTAACAGGGGGTCCCGACAATACTGGCACAGGAGCAGAAGGCACCGTGAAAGGGGCACATGTCGTCGTCAGCACAGCGACTCTTTCACGTTCTATTGCAGATGTCTACGCATGCAGAAAGGATTTTTACGATAAGTACAAGCCTTTTATTGAGCGATTTTTCGCGGGTTATTTAAAAGGTGCTGAAGAGGTGGTAGCACTGAAAAAAGTTTATGAAAGAAGCGGTTCAGCACAATACAACGCATTGTTGACAATGATGCAGAGTATCTATGGAAAAGATGTCCTACCAACACTTGAGGAGGATGCACACGGATTAATCGCTGATTGCACTTTTGTTGGACAACCCGGTAATGTTGCATTTTTCAATGACCCAAGTAATACGATTACTGGCTTTGAAGGTTTTAACAAGGCGGGGTTGGATATGGCAGTCAATTGGGGGTTTGCGAGTCAGCGATACGCGCTACTTCCCTCAGACCTAAATTTCAACTCAAAAGCCTTCAAGGACATACTTGCTACCACTGTAGATGCTCCGACCCAACTCAAAAAGACGCGTTTCAAAAAGGAAACTGTACGAGCAGAAATTGAATCTTTCAATGAAGATGCAGTACTAGATGAGAAAACACTTATCTCCTTTACTATCCAATTTGATGCAAATCAGGATACATTTAGTGCAACGCAATATAGTTCTGAATTTGACAGAGTTGTTGAACTTGCATCTAAATATGGAAATGCTGCTATAGCAATTAAAGGACATAGTGATCCATCACGGACGTTAAGCATCTTAGTAAGAACTGGACTCTCTAAAGGATTCTTGAAGCGTACAGGAACACGCGGAAATTATAGATATTTTCTGAATGGCAAACCTTTTAATCTTGAAAATACCGGAGAACTGATTCGTCTCATTGACCAAAGAAAGTTTGAAGATGGAAATGGGGTTGAAAACCCATATCAAGTAATGCGTGCTGCGCTAAAACTCTCAGAACAACGCGGGGAAGCAGTTAAACAGTCAATTATTGACTATGCTCGGAGTAAAAATGCACGCATTGATGCAGACCAGATTGTACCCGTCGGTGTCGGTATTAAGGAACCTATTATACCCAAACCGACAAGTCCAGCAGAAGCTGCAGAAAACCGACGTGTTGAATTCGCTCTCATCAAGGTATCAGCGGAAGCTGTCGCTGCCTCCGATTTTGACTTTTAGTCAGGTAAATAGGAGTATGTTGTGAAACATGTAATTGCATCGTGTCTTTTCCTTATCTTATTATTTGCTTCAGTCCAGACAAGTTTTGCAGAGAGTGAACTTCATACAGACAATATTGTCGTTATTCTTGATGCCTCAGGATCGATGAGAGACAAGTTTCGCGCAGACCAAACAAAGTCAAAGATGGATGCGGCTAAAGAGGCTTTAAGGGAGGTCCTTACAAAAGTGCCAGAGGATACTCATATCGGTTTGCTGGTATTCAGTGGTGAAAACATTGCAGATGAATGGGTATATCCGTTGGGACCGAAGGATACAGATAGGTTGATGGCTGCAATTGATGTACCACAACCCGGTGGTGGAACTCCGCTCGGAAGATATATGCGTGTCGGGGCTAATCGGTTGCTGGAACAGCGAGAAAAGCAATATAACTACGGAAACTATCGATTATTGATTGTTACGGATGGAGAAGCAACAGATAAAGCCAAAGTCGCTCGGTATACCCCTGAAATCCTCAACCGACAAATACGTGTGGATGTCATCGGTGTTGACATGAAAACCGATCATAATTTGGCGAAAGATGCGGATAGTTATCGTAAGGCAGACAATCCGGGTGAACTTGTGGCAGCGGTATCACAAATCCTCGCAGAAACTGGTGGAACTGGAACTGACATAGATGGAGAAGATGCATTTGAAGATATTGCACCGCTTACAGAAGCGATCGCTGTAGACCTAATTCAACGGATTACAAAACCACCGAGTAACACTGCAATTGCTACGACGACACAGGTAAACACCACAACACAACAAAGGCAAACACCATCACAACAACCGCAACAGCAACAACCGATACGACAACCTGTCCAAGATAGTGGCGGTGGTATCAGTGTATGGCTCATTATTGGAATTGTTGTTGTCGTTCTTGGTATTATTCTGTTTAGACGTGCTGGAAGATAGCGGTTAGTGATCAGCACTCAGTTCTTAATAGATAAAGTCATCAAATTGGGACAAAGATATGGAAAGCAAAACACGAAGCAGAATTATCATGGTAGCGAGTTGGATGATTATCATCGGTATAATCGGACTCGTTTATAAGTTTGTCGTTGAACCACGTATTGGTGGTAGACGTGATAAACTCGTTGAAAAGACAAGTACGCAGCGATACGACCACGAGATTAAAGTTGCACACGACTCCTTTCCAGGATATGCTATTTTACGTTCCGACGCTGTGAGGAATTTGCTTGATCGGCAAGCAATTAAGCTCACCTTTGTTGACGACAAGGCAGATTATGTCCGTAGAGCCCGCGACCTAAAAAGCGGTAAGGTGCAGATGGCTGTCTTTACCATTGATGCATACCTAAAGGCGGGAAATACTATCGGTGATTATCCCGGTTCAATTGTTCTCGTCATAGACGAGTCCAAAGGCGCAGATGCTATTGTAGCACACAAGCGGGGTGTGCCAAATATTCCAAATTTGAGCAATCCAAATGCACGGATTGTTCTTACACCGGATTCACCGAGTGAAACGCTTGCACGCATTATGATTAACACGATGAGTTTGCCCAGTCTACCCGCTGATTGGTCATCAGACGCAAACGGTTCCGAAGATGTCTACAAAAAACTAAAATCTGCTGACCCGGATAAACCTACTGCCTATGTTTTGTGGGAACCCTATGTTACAAAAGCACTTGCAATTGATGGCGTACATCTATTGTTAGACAGTTCAAAACTCAAAGGTTATATCGTTGATGTCTTAGTCGTTCAGCGCGAATTCTTAGATTCGCAACGTGAACTTGTTACCCATGTTGTACAGGCTTATCTTCGAGCGAACTATGACTACACAAATCAGACCGAAGGTTTGCTGTCCTTAATTGAAATGGACGCAAAGCAATACGGAGATTCACTCAGTCGAAATGAAGCTAACCAACTTGTTAAAGGTATTGAATGGCGAAACACCGTTGAGAATTACGCACACTTTGGGGTGATTTCTGGCGCGGAAGCAAAAGATTCTGAGAAACTTGAAACGATGATTGGCAAGATTATGCAAGTACTCGTTAAAACCAAATCCCTACCTGCAGACCCGTTGGCAGGGAACTATGGAAATCTATTCTTTGAAGGAATATTACGTTCACTCCATCATGATAAATTTCATCCCGGTATGTTGAATGCAGGTGACTCTGCGGGGTTAGAAGATATCTTCGTTGATACAGCACCTGTGGTAGAGGAAAAGGTTCGTGAAGATGTTACCCTGAATCCTCTGACTGACGATAACTGGAATACACTTGCCCCTGTCGCAGCAATGAAAATAGAACCGATCCAATTCGGTAGGGGAAATGCACGAATACTGCCCGGTAGCAAACGTGCCCTTGCTGATATTGCATCAAACTTAAAGTCGTTTCCTCAGTATTATCTCAGGGTTGTTGGACACACGCGAAAAGAGGGAGACCCCGCGGCAAACAAGGTACTCGCGACACAACGTGCTGAAGCAGCAGCAAATGCCCTGAAACAACACGGCATCAAGAGCCACCGAATTCGGGCAATTGCAAGCACTCGCTCCTCAACGAAAATGCAGGGTGGTGCAGCACAAAGTGTCACGTTTGAACTACTTGGAAAGCCTTATTAAAATCATAGGATAATCTTAACTTTACAGACAATAGAAACTCAATCTAATATTCAGACCTAAGGAGGATATGGACATGTCAATCAACATAAACCAAACAGACAAACCCAAACGTCGTTTTTCACGTCGCACCTTCCTTAAGAGTTCAGTTGGACTTGCCACCTCCGCGGTTGCATCAGGTGGGTTGCTCCATTCAGCTGAGGCACAGTCTCAGTTTAGTGAATATATCCCTTACGACCTAAAACGTGATATACACTATTCTTCACGTTACGGCAACATGGATATTATTGAACACAACCATCCGGGTATGGATCCCACAGGAGAAAAATTCACTTTCGTTAGGTTAAAATATCCTGGCGGTGATTGGTGGACAAATATCGCCAACTATTACCGATGGCAGTCAGACTTAAAGTTCTCACAGGTTCTTGCAAAGAATTCTTCAATTGACGTTAACCTCAGAAATTATCCACAATACGTTGATATTGAGGATGATTGGTTGTTTTCGTATCCGTTTCTCTACATGACAGGACATGGCAGAACTCGTGGCGGAATGCGTTTAACAGATGCACATATACGCAAGTTGAGAGAATACTTTGAACGAGGTGGGTTCCTTTTAGCTGAGGACTGTGACATACGATACGAACGATTTTGGCCTCAAATAAAAGCAATGATGCGACGGATTTATCCAGACAAAAAATTTGAACCACTTGATATATCCCATCCGGTTTATCGTACACTCTATAATCACGATGAATATCTTGGTGGGGATAAACTTGTACCTGGATATAAATATGATCAGGCTATTATAGATGGTGAAAAAATAATGGTCTATTTCTGTCCCAGCGATCTCAATTGCGCTTGGGAAGGAAGAATCTGTGAACCGGGTGGCGAGGAACAGCGGAGATGGGCATTTGAACAAGGAATGAATATCGTGGCGTACGCCCTTACTCTATAAACTAAGGTAGAACACAACCATGGTAGAAGCGGTTTTCTAACCGCTCCTTTTTACAGGCATGGGCGTCTGTGGCAAGTGTGCAAACATTTTCTCTCGGATACGTTCATAAGCAAGAATTACTCCCGCAATATTACCTGAAGCAGGACCAATTTGGAGCTGTGCTATTGTACCTGTACCAAACAAATTTTCAATTGGATAGAGTTGTAAATTCGAGTCAAGTTTTGGAAAGCCACAGACAAGTGGAATCGGATACTGTCCAATTAACTCCCTCATAAAACCGTACCGACGCAGATTAAATCTATAACCTGTTGCAAGGATAATACGAGACACATCTGCAATCATACCGCGAGGTGTATCAATTTGTAAGAGATGTTTTGCGGATGTAATAGACAATATATATGTGGCAGGATAGATATCAAGGTTTGTGATGTTCTGGAGTGCTTCCATTACTTCAGGAGTAATGCTGCCCTCCCCTCTATTCTCTTGGATAATATTGTAACGCTGTTGAAAATCGTCCTCGTTTGCAAATTCGGTAAGTGCTTTCGGTCCCAACCAGATAGGTGGAAAATCGAACTGTTCTGTTTTCAGCTGCTTGCGTGTGATTAGTGCTACTTGGTGTCCTTTTTCGCATAGACTTTTTGTGAGTGTTCCTGCTGTCAATCCACCACCGACGATCACGATTTTGCCGGTATGTTCTGACAACTGTTGACTATCTACCGAAAATTTGGATGAATGGACAATCCTGTTTGGATATTGATGTTGCCAAGAACTGAACTCAGGTGGTATGTAGGCACAATCATCAGAACCAATTGCAAGAATAACACAACTACTGCGAAAACCTATTTTGTCGGTCGAGATGAGACGGAAAGGATATTTCCCCGCACCTTTGTCCCACCGCAATTTAGCCACTTCAAATTGATAGTAGATGGGGTGTTGTGTTAGTTCAGTAAGTGCATCGTTGCAATAATCCCAAAAGAGTTTGGTGGATGGCTGTGAATATGGTGGTGCTAATTCATGCTGTCGGTTGTGATTTTCCGCATACTCAACGATACCTAAAGGATCCGAGGTAATATGATGCACCGCTGGTGATCGTAAAAATGTCATTCCTTGACGTTCAGTCTTCTGTTGCCATTGCGTGAGTGGTTCTGGATATCGATCTACGATTGCGATATGTCGTGCTGCTGAAGGCATCTCGCGCAGCAGTCGGAGTGCTATAGAGATTCCGTGAATGCCTCCTCCGATTATGGTAATAGGAATGTTCCGATGAGCAAGCGTTTTCATATTCAGTCTGAAAACCTAATCTGTATGGGGTCCGGGTAGGTGAACACTTTTTAGCGCATAGGTTTGTGTGTTGAATGTATCGGTAGCACGGTATTGGCTGTATCTATACTGGACAACCCCCACTGAATGTGCAACCCAATATACTGCAGGAGGACTAATTAGACGGATTGATGGGTTTTCGCTGTCCCCATATACAACCTCTTCGTAAACGACATAGGTGCTGTAAGTTCCTGCAGGAACGGTAACTACAACATCTTTCTCTGCAACGAAGCGCGACGCGGAAACAGGTATCCCAATATCCTTTTCAAACACAACCCATTCTTTACCAACTTCCAGTGGAAAATCCCATAGACGACGCGGTGGAAAGTGTTTCTGATGGAATACCGGGTTATCCAACGGTAGGAAAATATCAAACGCTGATTCTACTAATGCTTGTGGTGTTTTATTGATGTAGGTTGCCAAAATTGGAAACGGGAATCCGCTAAAAAAGTCGGTGTTTATACGGAAATAGTAGGCATTCGCTACGAGATGGTCAACCGCTAAAAGATTAGGTTCGTCGGGTTCAACAGGACTGATAGTACTGACGGTCATTTGGCGATGTGTTGTTCCGCTTATGTCACGAGTTCCACCAATGCGTACCGTATGTTCCTTCTCCGTGTCAAGATTGATGTATGTCCATGCAGATCCTGTATCTGTAGGAAAATCAATTGCCTGTAGAGTCCCCGAGGTATCGGGAGGCACTAAGTTAGTTTCTCCGTGCGGATCAATAAGTCCTTCATCACCACAACTCACAATAAGCAGGAAGAAAAGTATACTCAGATAACGCATCAATGATTGTGAAACTGATTGCTGGTCGCTGATTGCTAACTGCTGTTTGCTATACATTATTTCACCACAGAAAACTTGCCGGTACTTTGGTAACCGTTACCGTCGGTAGCTCGGAAAAAGTATAGTCCTGTGCAGACCTTTTCTCCGTTTTGGTTTGTGCAATCCCAATTGGATGCATTTTCAATGACTTTGATACGATTTCCCGTAACATCGTAAATTTCAACGGTTAAGCCGTTTGGGTAGAAGGTTAGATGTTGGTCACCTTGTCCTGCCCGAATGGGATTCGGAGATACTAAAACGGTTTTATTGATGTTATTTGCAACATAGTTGAAGATGCGTCCTTGCCATATTTTATTTCCGATGACTCCAGAAGGTGTTTGTCCAGTAATCTTATAGAGATAGATACCTGTCTGTGGAAATCCGTTTGTGCGGAGTGTACCTTTCCATTTTGTTGCAGATTCTTGCGTCAGAAAGATCGTGTAATTCTCTCTGATTGGACTTTCTACTGTTAGTTGTGGTGCCCTTTGCAGTGGATGTGTACTCTGGACTTCCACATGCCACTCACCTGTACGATGCGGTTGCGTGTTAATAAAGAATGCTGGCGCACCGTTTGCAATACCTACACTGGGTTTGATGCTTTCTGGCACAATATCTGGTGTTCCCATAATACCTAAAGCGTCAACTGGAACAACTGCATAGTAGTAATGGACATCGTTCGGTTCCGTAAATGCAACATCTATATCTTGGAAAACCGAAGTGTCCTCAAACTGGGTTTGCGAAACACTCACGCGTCCAACGATGTTGATAGTATCTTCAGCGATACCGTCTCCATTGCTGTCAACAGCAGCGCGAACTTCATCTGCGTTTTGGAAGGGTTGGGGCATATCCGTTTCACTTAGCAACTCGTAACGTTTTCTCACAATTACAACTTCCTGAATGCCAGTCGGGTCGTCAAGCGACCATCTAATAATCGGTCCTCTGGTGCCTTGTGAGACTTGAGCATTTGAAAGTTGACCTGTCGGTGGTGCCCCAGCCATGACACTTACAGAACCACCAAAAGTACCACCGGGAATAATAACCTGTTCAACATCGGGATGCATGTTAATGAGGATTAGGATTATCTCGCGTATTTCTCCACCAAAGTCTGTGAATGTCATTTGTGCTTCTTGTGACCGTTGATAAGTGAATGCTTCTCTTACCTCTGTCGTGCCATTGCTTTTCTTGACAATGAATTTTGCAGCCCATCCGCGTAAACCAGTATTGGTGTGCCTTCTGAGTTCTCTGTCAATGCTTATCCGATCAGCGTTTGTTAGTTGACTCATATCAATCTGTGCGAGGTCTGCACCGTCTATTTTGATAGCAAATTCTGGCATAATTCCAGACGGACGGAAGACAAAATAGCGCGACGAAAAGTGCTCTGGCATAGATTCTGAGTCGAAATTAGTATGGATAGGGTAAGCAGAATGGTAATCGTTGGGATGAATTGAAACGGGTGGAAACCGTTCTGCATTTCTATATCCCTTAATATCGGTACCGGTATTAGCGCGAGTATGTGTAAAATAATTCCATACGGTGAATGTCTTGAATGCTTCAGCGAGGGTTGTTCCGTTATCAATAAAGACTTCATAGAAGTTCCCAAACTCTCGGTAACTACCATCAGTAGCGTTGTTAAAGAACTGCCGTATGATGTCGTAGCCGAACCTTTCCGACATATATAGTGCCCATATTACGGAACCGTATTCGTGGTCGCCGATACGACTTTCAAGGGATATATCTGGAATCATAAACCAACGTCGTAGTTGGTGTATGTAGTAATTATAGGAATTAGTTTCATTGATTTCGTCTGGATCGGGAAGCGTGTCTCCATCGTCAATTACGCCACCATCGTAGGTCATTACTTCTATCCACGTCGCTGATGCTTCCATGAACCAAGTTGGCATATAGGCATTGTATGCGAACTGAATTCCGTGTAGGAATTCGTGTGCACAGGTGGTCTCAAGATAGCGGATACCTTCTGCTTTTCCAACATAATCGTATATACGTGAATTGATCATGAAATAGGGGGCTACCGTCAACGAAGTGGACAATACGCGACCTTCAAACCAATCTGCTGTTGTGATACCGAGTGCCGGAAAAGTGAATAGGTAAACATCTATTTTATGGTTACCACCGTTTTGTGCCGCCCAGAAATCTATATAAGGTTTCTTGAATTTCATTAGATCAATTTGAAGGCGATATGAGCGTTCCATAGCATCCGCACAGAGATCAACATAATCGGGAACACCGTTGCGTGGGTGGAAATCCTCAAGTGGTGGTGCATGCGGTCCGACTCGTATATAATGAAGTCTGAAGTGTGGTGTATCAAATTGTTCTGATAATTCGATATCTCCGAAGAAACTACCGGGAAGTCCGGGACGGAGGAAAATAGGTTTCAGTTCATTGCGATATGCTGATGGAAGGTTCTGCCAATTCTTTGCTATTGTGACAAAGGTGTCAGTAGCACATTCCACTATCTCGTTAGGGGTATATCTCGGTTTAAGACGTGTGAAACTTCGCGCGGTTTCGATTGCACTATGAAGTTCAGGATCAGGTGGAAGGGCTTGTGTAACAGGTAAGAAGACAGTAAAAAGGACAATGGTGTAGATAAGGTATGATTTCATTTTGAGGTTTGTAGTGTGTTTAAATTCTTATGGTATAGATGTTAAATGTGAGTGTAATTATTATACAATCAACCTGATGGTTTTTCAAGGAGAATAGGATAGGTTTATGGTAGATAGGTTATGCGAAATGGGTAGGTTTTCCATCAAGACTGATGCTGTTCTTTTCTTCCCAATATTCCCTTAAGCCTTCTTGACCTTTCTTTGCTGCCCACGTATTTAAATGTTCCCTCTCGCCGACGTAATCGTAAAGAGGTACTGCCATACCGCATGAAGTTTGAACAAGATCAACTTTCAGGTCAAAGATTTGCCTTGCACCGGGGATTAACGGAAATAGAGGGGATAACAGCTGCCAGTCTGTGTCGTCGTTGTGGATAGCCTTTGCTTCTCCGTAGAGCCGAAGGATCATGGGGTTATCTTCAAATGCGGTGAACATTAGTGTCATGCGAGGGTTTTCTTGAACATGTGCAGCGGTTTCATTCCCGCTCCCTGTAACATTTAACCAAATCACTCTGTTCTTGTTGACAACACGTAGAGAATCCATGCCCTTGGGAGAGAGATTGATTCTGCTGTCGGCGGTTGCTGTTGCTACGAAGAAGATTTTCTGGTCTTCAATAAACTGCTGCAGTTTTGGTGTGATACGTTTGTATAGTTTAGACATCTCTCTGCCAATCCTAACAATATAAGTATATGCGGTTTAGTCGTGGTTTTTTAGAGCAGCCCAAGTTGTTGCTAATTTGCCGATAGGTTTAACAAGATGCGGTTCAGCACCTTCAATATCTTGCACAAACTCACCTTCATATAGACGAACATGGTCAATCCATACATCAATTTTTTGTGTTCCCATGATTATACCTGCGCGCGAATTGACATCATCGACAGGCATTTCAAAGGTGATGAAAAACTCTTTCCATTCTTCTGTAAGGTTAATTGATTTTGGGGCGTATACCGTCCACGGTACACCTTGATGCATAATACGCATCGTAACGTTTCTCGGTTTTTTGCTTTTTGCCCACAAACTGAAAGTATAGGTAGTACCTTTCTCTAAGGTGAAGGGTTGCTGATAGAGTTGTATGTGTCCTAATGCGTTACCTTCTTTATTGATTTTGATATAGGCTGCATTTTTCCCAACAATTGGTTCTGCTCTATTGCCTTCGGTAGTGAAAAGTGCATCGGCACTTTCGTGTGTCCAGTGGTGCCACTCATTAAGTAGATCATCAAAATCCCCGTTTTTGAGGATGTTTTCTGGCAGTTTTTCTGAATGTGTAAACGTGGTTAATCCGAATAGCAATATGACTGTGAATATACACGTGTAAAACTGATTAATCCAAATTATGTTATTTCTGTACATCTTATTATTTCACATGATTGTATAGAATTACACTTATAGTAAAATTTGTGATTCCTTGGAAACTTTGGTATGTTCGGTTTCCTAACCGAACTATGTAAATAGTGCGGTTAGATGAAGATAAGGAAACAGATGCGGTAAGTTATTATTCAAGTCCAGCGCGCTTACAAAGCGCGCCTACAGGTTTGGAGGACATTAATATTACCGAGTCGCATTTCTCAAGATATAGTCTATGTTGAATATAATCAATAGTAGCACACAAGAGATATATCGTCAAGAGAAAAGGGCAGACATAATGCCTACCCTTGTTTTAGGAATTCCGGCAGTGACCTACTTTCCCACGGGGTCGCCCCCGAAGTATCATCAGCGCTGAAGGGCTTAACTTCCGTGTTCGGAATGGGAACGGGTGGGTCCCCTTCGCTATAACCACCGGAAAGGTGTATAATAATGTTTGACAACTGAATAGATATTGAGGAACGGTAGAGAAAAATAAGTTATCAAGCCCTCGACTTATTAGTACCAGTTAGCTGAACCGCTTACACGGTGTACACATCTGGCCTATCAACCTCCTGATCTCGAAGGAGTCTTACCAACTTATCGTTGTGGGATATCTTATCTTGAGGTAGGTTTCACGCTTATATGCTTTCAGCGTTTCTCCTTTCCGCACATAGCTACCCAGCGGTGCCACTGGCGTGACAACTGGTTCACTAGAGGTACGTCCACCCCGGTCTTCTCATACTAGGGGCAGCTCCACTCAAATATCCTGCGCCCGTACCAGATAGGGACCGAACTGGCTTACGCCGTTCTAAACCCAGCTCGCGTGCCACTTTAATCGGAGGACAGCCAAACCCTTGGGACCTGCTGCAGCCCCAGGATGTGACGAGCCGACATCGAGGTGCCGAACCGCCCCGTAGCTGTGAGCGCTCGGGGGCGACTAGCCTGTTATCCCCGGAGTACCTTTTATCCAATGAGTTACGGCCTTTCCACACAGCACCGTAAGATCACTAAGCCCTGCTTTCGCATCTGCTTGACGTGTCCGTCTCGCAGTTAAGCTCCCTTCTGCCTTTACACTCTACGCGCGGTTTCCAATCGCGCTGAGGGAACCTTAGGGTGGCTCCGTTACGATTTAGGAGCCGACCATCCCAGCCAAACTACCCATCTGACACTGTTCTCAGTCCGGATTCACGGACCAAAGTTAGAATTCCAATACAACAAGAGTGGTATTTCAAGGACGACTCCATTGAAGCTGACGCCCCAATTTCCCAGTCTCCCACCTATCCTACACATGCAGCATTAAAACCCAATATCAAACTATAGTAAAGGTTCACGGGGTCTTTCCGTCTTGGTACGGGTAACCGGCATCTTCACCGGTATTACAATTTCGCCGAGTCTCTCGCCGAGACAGTGCCCATATCGTTACGCCATTCGTGCAGGTCGGAATTTACCCGACGAGGAATTTCGCTACCTTAGGACCGTTATAGTTACGGCCGCCGTTTACCAGGGCTTCAGTTCGGAGCTTCCGCTTGCGCTTCACTCCTTACCTTAACGTTTTGGCACCGGGCAGGCGTCAGTCCCTATACATCATCTTGCGATTTAGCAGAGACCTGTGTTTTTAGTAAACAGTCGCATGGGCCATTTCACTGCGGCTTTTTTCGGTTTCGCGTGCGAAACGCGGCAACTACTCAAAGCACCCCTTCTCCCGAAGTTACGGGGTCATTTTGCCGAGTTCCTTAGCGAGAGTTCTCTCGGGCGCCTTAGGATTCTCTCCTCGCCTACCTGTGTCGGTTTGCGGTACGGTCACCGTGGTTTGTCCACTCGAGGTTCTTTTCTTGGCAAGCAACTGGAACAGTTTGCATCCTTTCGGAATCCTGTTCACCTCTCGGAGTATATTGCATCGGATTTGCCTGATGCACTCCGTCGGGCTTAACCCAGCATATCCATCAGCTGGTAGTTCCTAATGCTTGCGTCTCCCCTAGTTTCATCCGTGCCATGGTGGTGCAGGAATATTACGCCTGCTTCCCATCGCCTACGCCTTTCGGCCTCGGCTTAGGATCCGACTAACCCTGGGTGGAATTGCCTTGCCCAGGAACCCTTAGGCTTTCGGCGAACAAGCTTCTAACTTGTTTTATCGCTACTCATGCCGGCATAATCACTTCTAATTCGTCCAGAGCACTTCACAGTTCTCCTTCAGTCCTACTATAGAACGCTCCCCTACCATATCTATAACCCGTAGGTCATAGACATCCACAGCTTCGGTAACACGCTTAGCCCCGGAAATTTTCGGTGCAAAATCGCTCAACCAGTGAGTTATTACACACTCTTTAAATGGTTGCCACTTCTACGCCAACATCCTGGCTGTCTCAGCAACAAAACATCCTTTACCACTTAGCGTGTATTTAGGGACCTTAGCTGGTGGTCTGGGCTGTTTCCCTTTTGTCAATGGAGCTTATCCCCCACTGACTGACTCCCATGCTTTAGACAATGGCATTTGCAGTTTAACTGGAGTTGCTAACCTGGTAGGGCCGCGAGTCCAATTAGAGCTCTACCACCACTGTCGAACACATAAGGCTAGCCCTAAAGCTATTTCGGGGAGAACCAGCTATCACCAGGTTTGATTAGCCTTTCACTCCGACCCACGGGTCATCCCCCAAGTTTTCAGCCTTGGTGGGTTCAGGCCTCCACATATTTTTACATATGCTTCACCTTGCCTATGGGTAGATCACCTGGTTTCGGGTCTACTCCATGCAACTGTACGCCCTATTCAGACTCGCTTTCGCTCCGACTCCACATCATAAATGTTTAATCTGGCTACACAGAGTAAGTCACCGGCTCATTATGCAAAAGGCACGCGGTCATGCATGTCACTTTCGTGACTTAGCACTACCACAGATTGTAGGCTTTACGGTTTCAGGGACTTTTCACTTCCCTAACAGGGGAACTTTTCACCGCTTCCTTCACAGTACTTTGTTCACTATCGGTCGCCAGGGAGTATTTAGCCTTAGGAGGTGGTCCTCCTGGATTCCCACAGGTTTGACCTATCCCGTGGTACTTGGGGTACCCATCACGAAGTTCGCCGCCGCTTTCATTCACGGGACTTTTACCCTCTCCGGTTGCTCTTTCCAGAGGCATTAAGTTAGCGGTACGTTAACTTCTGGAGTGTCTGAACCCACTCCCAACGGACCCCGCAACCCCCGATATACAACGCGTTCAGGCTTGAACATATATCGGGTTTAGGCTGTTCCCTTTTCGCTCGCCGCTACTGGGGGAATCGAGGTTTTCTTTCTTTTCCTCAGGGTACTGAGATGTTTCACTTCTCCTGGTTATCTCTTGTGTTAGACACAAGTAGTAGGTATTAATCTACTCGGTTGCCCGATTCGGGAATCTCCGGATCACAGTTTACTATGCAACTCCCCGAAGCTTATCGCAGCCGGTCACGCCCTTCATCGTCTCCTGGCACCAAGGCATCCACCGTAAGCCCTTAGTAGCTTGATAAGGTGATATTTTTCTATTCTACCGATTTACCCTCTCTATTCAGTTGTCAAAGAACGCCGTCTATTTATCCAGAAGTGCAATTACTTCTGATAGACGATGGAGATGAGCGGAGTTGAACCGCTGACCTACTGCGTGCAAAGCAGTTGCTCTCCCAGCTGAGCTACACCCCCGTACGTCTGGTATCTTTTGATACCCGTAAATTTGACATTTACCAAAACCAAATTCTGTCAAATGGAAATAGTATTATACTACAGAATCTGAACTAAGTCAAATTTATTTTCAAGGAACAAGATTAAATAAAACTTAAATCCTTTAGCAGATTTAAAGTATATCATATTACGTGTTGTATGTCAAATAAATTTTACAATAATTCCTTAAAAATGTAGGAAAGTTTAATTAAAACGGGTGAAAATGTGTGGTTGTTCCATTTTTTCGGTAGATTTTCTCAATTATGGCAAATTTTGAAGTGATTGAATCTTCTGGACTGGCGAGGTTAGGAAACCTCGCCTACCGTTGAATGTAAGAGGTGCCAAATGCCATAAGCGCATTTGGCGTTGATTTGGCAATGAATTGCACGACTACAAACGCATCACTTCCTTAAGTTGACACCTATGGGTCGCTCCGACCTATACTATTTTTCTTGCTTGATAGAGGGACAAGTCGTATAATGGGTTATATATTGATAGGACTTACGCACTATTCAGGATTTTTCAATAATTATGGCTAAAACAGTGTGTTTTTGAGCGGAATTCTGAGTTCCCAGCGCGCTTACCGCTTTTGTGTAAGTCTTTTTGTTGATATTATAGTGTTGGTAATGTTCCTGCTGCGAAGTAAAACAAGGAAGAAAAAATGAGATATATTGGTACTCTTGTAATTTTTGCATTTTGTATTCTGTCTTTTACTGCTACGGCTAAACTTACGGATGGTCTACATATTTACATGCCTTTTGATGAAGATGATGGTAATATTGCGAAGGATATTGGTCCAAAGGGGTTTGAAGCGACTCTGCACGCGACTGCTAAATTTGTTGATGATGGTAAGTTGGGTGGTGCGATAGAATTCTTTGCTGGTTCCGCTAAGATTCCTGAACCTGGCGGGAAGAGTGATCTTTGGACAGAACATTTGACGGTTGCTGTTTGGATATATCCTTTTGAAATTTCGGAAGAAGTACTCGCGAATGGACATGTCTATGGGAATATCTTTTTTCATAAGTCTGGTGCGAGTGATGATAATGTGGAATTTGGACTTGGTAGCGGACAGGGATTATATTGGTATATCAATTCCGGTCAAGATGGTATGGGACCATTTGATGGTGCTGATGTTGATACGACACTTTCGTTGCCTAACTTGGGTTTAAAGAAGAATAACTGGTATCACGTTGTGGGGACATTTGACGGTAAGGAGATTCGGATTTACCTTGATGGTGAACTTGCGGGTCAAAAACCTGTGCCTGCACACGGTCCTGTGATGATTTGGAACGATAATCCTCTTGAATTCGGTGGTCGTGGTACTGGTGAAAATGCTTACAAGGGTTTGATGGATGAGTTGTTGGTCTATGATCGTGCATTGACAGAGGAAGAGGTTGTGGATGTGAGTAACTTTAAAGATGTCTTTGCTGTGGATGCTGCTGGGAAGTTGGCGACTACCTGGGGTGATTTGAAGGGGAGGTAATGTTAGCCTACAAATGATTTGGTTTGGTATAACAACGGAAACCTATAGGTCAATTTACGGACACACCTTTCGCCCCTCTGGGGCTTGCTATTAATGGGATCCACACTTGCTATACACCTTTCGTCTCTCCGAGACTGTAGCATAGCATCAGTGCAAGTGGTACAAAAGGTGTATAGCATAAATCAGGTTTGAAGTTTTCCAACACGGAAGAAGACATACTTAATTGATAGCAATAGATGTCACAAGAAACCCAACTTACATTCTAAACTATCAGTAATACTCATTTTTTATTACGGAATTTCGTGTTAATCCTTTTATTGCGTGTGAGGAAATTAGTGTATAATGCATTTTCACCCGTTTGTAAATGAAGAGAGGTATATATAAACTCATGAATCTTAAGTGGCAACACCATCCGTGGGCAGGTGTATTTCCTGCAACACTCTGCCCTTTCCACCCTGATGAATCGATAGATGAAGAAGGTTTGCGTGAATATATGCAGGAACTTGCCAGTGTTGACGGCATAAAAGGCGTTGTGTGTAATGGACATACTGGTGAAATTATGGCACTCCGTTTCCCTGAACGGCAACGTGTCACTCAAATCACTGCAGATGCAGTTGGTGATAAGGTTAAAGTCGTTTCAGGTGTTAGCGCAGAAGGGAGTTTGCCTGCAATTGACGATGCGCTCGCAGCGAAGGAAGCAGGCGCAGATGCGATTCTATTGATGCCTGCACATCACTGGTTACGTTTCGGTAGAACACCTGAAACTGCCGTTGGCTATTTTCAAGATGTCGCTGAAGGTGCTGATATACCTATCATTGTGCATCAATATCCTGCTTGGACGAAGGCTGGATATACCCTTGAAGAGATGTTGGAGATGGTGAAAATCCCACAAGTTGTCTGTATAAAAATGGGTACCCGCGATATGGCGCGTTGGCGATGGGACTATGAACAACTAAAGGAAGCTGCTCCCGATGTGCCAATTTTAACCTGTCATGATGAATATCTACTTGCTTCGCTTTTGGAAGGTAGTGATGGTGCACTCATCGGATTTGCAGGATTTGTTCCCGAATTAATGGTGGCAGTAGTCCACGCAGCACTCAATAATGATCTGATTGGTGCGCGTAAAGCGCGTAATCAGGTGGATACGTTGGCGCGGATTGTTTATAACTTCGGAGAACCGAGTAGTGACGCACACCAACGGATGAAGTGTGCCAGATGGTTGATGGGTAGATTTCCATCCATGACGATGCGGCGACCACTACGTCAATTGTCTTCTGCTGAGATTGACAAAATTCGGAGTGAACTTGAGTCGGTTGGATACAATTGCGTCAACTGACGATAACGGGATGTCGCCAAAAGTAGGTGGGGGACGTTTCACCCTACCTACAGACTACCATACTAAAAAATACAACACTTTTATGCAAAAAAGACTTATTCTGACATTATCAATTTGGTTAATAATACACACCATTCCTCTAAACACCATTGCACAAGAAGCAACCGATTGGCATCTACAGCACTTACCCGAAAGTGCGAAAGCACGTTTAGGAAAAGGCGGAATAACAGGCAACATCGCACTTTCCGATGATGGTAATCTATTAGCAGTAGCGTGCAATACTGGGATTTGGATCTACGACGTAAACACAGAAAAGGCACTCCACATGCTTGCAGAACATACCGATTCGGTTAGTTGTGTGGCTTTCAGTCCCGACAGTTCAATGATAGCAAGCGGAAGCAATGATAAATCCGTGCGTCTGTGGGATGTTCAAACTGGCTCACTACTTCACACAATGGCAGGACATGAAGGGAATACAGGAGGTGTTGCATTCAATCCTGATGGAAAGACATTAGCAAGTGGGAGTGAGGACACGACCATCCGTTTGTGGGATGTGGAAATAGGTGTACACCTTCAGACGTTAACAGGACATACGAATGATGTTACAAGTGTGGAATTCAGTCCAGATGGTAATACACTGGCAAGCTCAAGTGATGATACGACCTTACGTATATGGGATGTGCAGACCAGCGAATCGATCCAGAGGTTTACCGGACATACACGATATGTTATAGATGTTGCGTTCTCCTCCGATGGAAAAAAACTGGCAAGTGCTGGTGACGACAAAACCGTACGACTATGGGATGTACAGTCAGGTATTGAACTCCATCAGATGGGAGGATTTAAGTCTACTGCATTAAGCGTTACATTCAGTCCGGATGGACAGTTATTGGTAAGTTGTAACGGCGATGGAACAATCCGAATGTGGCATGTGGCAACAGGAACGCAACTTCAAGACTTAGAAGGACACCGTTCTTGGGGATATAATGTTGTGTTTAATGCTGATGGTAAGACATTTTGGAGTTCAAGTCGGGATGGATCCTTTCGTTTATGGGATGTGCAAACCGGAAAACAGATACGGATGTTTGGTAATCACACGCAGGAGGTATATAGCGTAGCATTTAGTCCAGATGGCAAAATGTTGGCAGTTGGGAGAAACGATCCTATTATCCAGTTGTGGGATACACAGACATTTGAATTGATTAGGGAGATAAAGGCACATAGGTTCAGTGTTGTAAGTGTCGTGTTCAGCACAGATGGAAAGACATTGGCAAGTGGGAGTAATGATGATACCGTATGTTTGTGGGATATACCAACAAACGCTACACAACCAACTCTGGTTAGAGAAAGTGATTGGATACATAATGTTGCACTCAGTCCGAATGGGAAAATAGTAGCGTGTGGGAATCAATATGGTAACATCAATCTGTGGAAAGTGCCGACAGGAGAGAATCTCAACACGATTTCTGTGAATAAGGATGCTGTCCACAGTGTAGTGTTCAGTCCAGATGGGACAATGTTTGCAAGTGGGAGTGAGGATAAAATCGTACGTATATGGGATGTACAGACCGGTACTTTACATTTGACGTTGGAAGGACATACGCATTACGTAAAAGTTGTGGCTTATAGTCCTGATGGAAAGATGATAGCCAGTGGAAGTGAAGATAAAACCGTGCGCCTGTGGAATTCAAAATCCGGTGAAACTATTCGTGTGTTGAAAGGGCATCCGGATGGCGCGGAGAGTGTTGCGTTTAGTCCTGATGGTAAGACGTTAGCATGTGGCATGCTTTTGGTAATACCATTTGGCTATGGAATGTGGATACAGGTACACATATAAAAACATTGTATGGACATAGGTATACAGTCTATAGTTTAGCGTTTAGTCCTGATGGTAAGACATTGGTGAGTGGGAGTGCGGATGGTACCGTGCTGTTTTGGGATCTTGATAATCATAGTGGATTTTAGAATTACTTAGACCTTAAATAACAAGCGAGGTTAGGAAACCTCGCCACCGGTGAATGTAAGAGGCGCAATAAATTGCGCGACTACGAACGCGTTTCCTCCTTAAATTGACACTTATGGTACAGTTGGGAAACCGCACCATAACTAACAAATAACAACAACTTATGCAAAAAACACTTCTTCTGACATTAGCAATTTGGTTAATAATATACACCATTCCTCTAAACACCACCGCACAAGAAGCAACCGATTCGCATCTACAGCACTTACCTGAAGGCACAAAAGTACGGATCGGGAAAGGTGGGATAACGGGCAACATTGCACTTTCCGATGATGGTAATCTATTAGCTGTAGCGTGTAGCACCGGGATTTGGATTTACGATGCACACACTGACGAAGCACTTTCCTTGCTGACAGAACATAACGATGAGGTATTGAGCGTTATGTTTAGTTCAGATGAGGTTCTTTTAGCAAGCGGAAGTAGAGATGAAACCGTGCGCTTGTGGGATGTGCAAACCGGTGCACTGCTTCACACGATGGTAGGACATGAAGGGGAGATAAGAGGCGTTGCATTCAATCCAGATGGGACTATACTCGCGAGTGCAAGTAAAGATAAGACCATCCGTCTATGGGATGTGCGGACAAGTGCACACCTTCGGACGTTAACAGGACATACGGATGATGTCACAAGTGTAGATTTCAGTCCGGATGGTACAACATTGGCGAGTTCAAGTGAGGACACAACTTTGCGCTTGTGGGATGTGCAAACCGGTGAATCCATACAGACGTTTGCTGAGCATACGAAATATGTTTGTGATGTTGCGTTCAGTCCTGATGGGAAAAAGTTGGCAAGTGGTGCTGCGGACGAAACCGTGTGTCTATGGAATGTGCAGACAGGTGAACGCTTACAAACATTGGTAGGATTTAGGTCTAATGCGTTGAGCGTGGCATTCAGTCCAAATGGACAGTTACTGGCAAGTTGTAGCCGAGACAGAAAAATTAGTCTATGGCATGTGCAAACTGGCACACATCTTCGAGACTTTCCAGAGCATAATTCTTGGGCGTATAGCGTCTTGTTTAGTCCTGATGGCAAAACATTGTTTAGCGCGAGTCGGGATGGCACGGTGCGTTTGTCGGATGTAGAAACCGCGGAACAGCTTCGGATCATCAGAGGACATCCCAGGATTGCCTATAGTACCGCGTTTAGTCCGGATGGTAAAATGTTGGCAATTGGGAAACATGACCATTACATTCAGTTTTGGAATCCACAGACCTTGGAATTTATTAGAGAGATAAAAGCACATACATCGGAAGTAATAAGCGTCGTGTTCAGCACAGATGGAAAGACATTGGCAAGTGGTAGTCGTGATAGTACTGTGTGTTTGTGGGATATACCGACAAACGCAACACAGCCATCAATGGTTGGCGAAACCTATTGGGTACATAGTGTCGCGCTCAGTCCGAATGGAAAAATATTGATGAGTAGTGGTCAAGATGGTAACATTCGACTGTGGAAAGTGCCAACAGGTGAGAAGTTCAGGACGATTTCTGTGAATAGGGAACCTGTCAATAGTGTAGTATTCAGTCCAGATGGATCTATGTTTGCAAGCGGGTGTGCGGATAACACCGTCCGAACTTGGAATGCACAAACGCGTACTTTACTCTTGACGTTGGAAGGACATGCGGCTGCTGTGAGAGGTGTCGCTTATAGTCCTGATGGAAATATGATTGCCAGTGCAAGCGATGACAAAACCGTCCGATTGTGGAATTCAAAATCCGGTGAAACTATTGATGTGCTGGATGGGTATCCGGATGGAGTGAGGTGTGTTGCCTTTAGTCCTGATGGTAAGACGTTGGCATGTGGTATAAATTGGGGTAAAACTATATGGCTTTGGAATGTGGATACAGGTACACATATAAAAACATTGCATGGACATAGGTATACAGTCTATAGTTTAGCGTTTAGTCCTGATGGTAAGACATTGGTGAGTGGGAGTGCGGATGGTACCGTGCTGTTGTGGGATCTTGATTTTGACAATTAAATGTATTTAACTTATGGTTCTGTTAAGTTTCATGTAGTAGTCGCGATTCGGAGATCGCTCCTACAGCATGAGAAATATTGTGAGAGGTGACCCCGATTCCCGAATATCATGTATTAGTCGAGATTCGGAAATCGATCCTACAGAACACCAAAAGAGAATATTGAACGGAGTAACTGAAAAATGTCACGACTAAAATACGCATTAATCGGTCACGGTCGACGGGGTTCAGCACATTTGTCAACAGCTGCTGCCCTAAAGGATACCTATGAAGTCGTCGCGGTATGTGATGCACATCAGGAATCAGCAGAAGCGGGTGCTGCGAGACTCGGTGTTAAGGCATATACCGATGTCCGAAAACTCGTTCAGGAAATGTCACCCGATGTTTGTGATGTTGTCGTGCCTGCACCATTACATCATATCGTCTCGTGTTATCTGTCTCGGTGTGGTATCTCACATAATGTGGAAACCCCTCTTGCACCTACACTCGGCTTGATGGATATGATGATAACGGATGCTGCTGAAAACGGAGTAAAACTTCAAACCTCAGAGAACTTTCCCTTTGTTCCTGTTGAACAGTTTGTTTGCAAACTTATTCAGGAAGATGTAATCGGTAAGGTGCATAAGTGCTACAGACTATTTTCCACGACTGGTTATCACGGACTTGCCGCGATACGGTGTCGGATGAATGCTGCACCTACATCAGTCAGTAGTATTGGGCATTCAATGCCTGTTTCTCCTTATGTTGACAGGGCAAAGCGCGATTTCAACCGAGAAGGTCTGGAATTTTACGCTGTTGATTTTGATAACGGTGGGCTCGGTATCGCGATGGTAGGTAATAAGAACGGGTGTCTCGGACGGAACAAACTGGTCGGTTTTGAGACGTGTGGTGAACGCGGTACGATTATCACAAACGGCAATCAAGGTGCATCTGGTGGTGAGACTGTCAACGTCTGTACAGATGAGGATATTACCCAAAACGCAGGAAGAGCACAAACTTACGAATTTCAGAGAGAATATGGTGAGGATAAGGTTCTACAGCGTATCTTTGTTGAACTACCAAAATCTCTTGGAGGGACAGTTGAATGGCTAAACCCCTACCGACATGACAAAATCTCAGAGGGAGGTATTTCACTTGCGACAATGCTTGATGGAATTGGACGTGCGGTGAGAGAAGATACACAACCGATCTGGACAGGAGAAATGGGTAGGGCTGATCAGGAGATGGTTATTGCAGCACGTCGTTCTGTTCAGATGAAGCGACAACCGATTCAACTCCCACTAAAATCTGATCCAGACGAAGAAGCTGCATTTGACCGTAATTTTGAGGAACAGTATGGAATTCATCCGCGTGACGATATTGAAAAGGCGTTACAAGTTAATTTCAAGGCGCGTTAGTTAAAGCTGCTTATTATCCAAGAATTAGGATAATAAGCAGCTATAGATTTCTATTAACAGAAAGGGAAAATATGAAAGAAATAAAAATTGGTTTTATTGGTTCTGGTGGCAATGCGAATGGACACATGAATCGTTTATCAGAAATGGAAGGTGCAAACGTCGTTGCGATTTGTGATATTGTTCCACAAAAGGCACAAAATGCAGCGGAAAAACACAATGCGGATCCGTATACAGAACATCGCGCAATGTTGGAACGAGATGATTTAGATGCTATCTATCTAAGTCTCCCTGTCTTTGTGCATGGACAACCTGAGTTAGATGTGATTGAACGCGGGTTACCGTTCTTTGTTGAGAAACCGGTTGCGATCAACATGGATATTGCCCGTGAGGTAGAAGCTGCAGTTACAAAAGCAGGTTTAATTACTTGTGTCGGTTATCAACTGCGTTATCTCGGTTCAACAAAAATAACCCAAGAAATCCTTGCAGGAAAGACGATTAACATGGTTGTTGGTAAGTATTGGTGCGGAACCGGAAGAGGTAATCCAGATGGTTGGTTGCGGCAAATGGATAAGTCTGGTGGTCAATTGGTTGAACAAGCCACACACACTTTTGATATGATGCGGAACTTACTTGGAGATGTGGATTCGGTTTATTCGCACCAAGCAAATCGCGTCCTGAAACAGATTGATTGTCCAGATAGCTATATTGTGTCACTACAATTTAGTAGCGGTGCCGTCGGTTCTATGACATCAGCATGGGCATACGGCGGTGGTTGGGACAATGCTAATGTTTTAGACATTCTATATGAAGGTGACCTGCTGAATTGGAATCCCGCAAGAGTCCATTTTAAAGAAGATGGTGAATGGGTAGAAAAAACTGAACCCGGTCCCACAATTGATGAAGTTTTTGTGAATGCTGTTCGTAGTGGTGATGCATCTCAGATTTTAAGTCCTTATGCGGATGCTGTCAAAACGCTTGAAATATCACTTGCTGCAAATCTTTCTGCACAAGAGAATAGACCTGTAGAGGTATCTTCACTATAAGGTGTGAGAACTATGGCAACAAAATATCGCGTGGCAATCGTTGGGTGTGGTGGTATTTCTTACGCACACGGCAACGCTTGGCGGAACGTTCCTGAAGTTGAGATTGTCGGGGCATGTGATGAGAAATTTGAGTCGCTCTCCCGATTTGCTACTGAGTTTGAAGTTGAAAACACCTACAACGACCTTCGGCAGATGTTGGAAAAACAGAATCCGGACATCCTCGTCGTTGCTACGTGGCCCTCAAGTCATCTCATAAATGTGCTGGAGGCAGTGCGGTGTGGTGTTAAGGGAATCCTCGTTGAAAAGCCAATTGCTGTCAATACTTCGCAACTTGAACAGATGATTCAAGTTACAGAAAATGCAAACATCCTTTTGATGGAAGCGTTTATGTATCGGCATCACCCACTGACGTTGGCGGTAAAGCAAAAAGTTGAGGAGGGTGCAATTGGAGAGGTTCGATATGCGCGCTCCACTTTTTCAACGGGACTCACCGACAGAACAAATTGGCGGTTAAGAGGGGATCTCGGTGGTGGTGCGGTGATGGATTTAGGATGTTATTGCATCAATATCATCCGTCACCTCATTGGACGAGAACCGCAGTATGCCTGGGCAACAGGGAAGTTTGAACCGATTAACAATGTGTGGGAAACACTCATCGGAACAATGGACTTTGGTGATGGTGTCACAGGTCAATTTGATTGCAGTTTCGGATGGACTTGGCGAGAAAACTATGAAGTAACTGGCACCAAAGGCACTATCTTTGTCCAGTCGGCATGGGGAAACAGAGAAGGTGAGGTACATTTTACTGTCAACGGAGAAACTGTTAGTGTTAATGGTGTGAATCCTTATACCGCTGAACTATTAAATCTCTGTAAAGCAGTAGAAGACGGCATCTCACTCTTACTCCCAATATCAGATACGCTTGGGAATATGCGTGTCATTGATGCATTGCATGAATCTGCACATACTGGACAGCGAATTAGCGTGCCTGACTAAACCAATCTTTGATTAAGATTGTAGGGCGAGATTCCTATGCCCATCTTTGTCTGAACAAGGATTTATAGTGAAACCTAATACCATTTCTAATTAATAACTTCCCATTTATAGAAAACGCGTTCGTAGTCGCGCAATTCATTGCGCCTCGGACATTCACCGGTGGGTAGGGTTTCCTCACCCGCATGCTCACATACAGTCCGTAGGTCGGAACGAGCAAAGCGACCTCCAACATGTATTATGTCTGAACAAGGATTTTCAGGATA
>JAJDWI010000082.1 GCA_022825665.1 Candidatus Poribacteria bacterium | reverse complement strand
GTAGTTGCAGTAACAACCACCACTGAAAAGGTATAAATAGTATACCATGTTTCTTGAACAAAATCAAGTTTATTTCACATATAAAATCAAATGCCGTCTACATCCCACAAGCTAAAGCATGGGGATTTGACGGGGAGTGTTAACTGACGCTTTTCGACAGTTAGGGAAGGAGGTGGTACAATATTCCCATCCGTTTTCATATCTGCCAACTGACGGAGTAATTCATCTGTAATCGGTATAGTGCCAATCGTGGCATTGTCTTTTACACCCACAAAAACAACACCCGATTTGTTGTTACCAGACAGATCGTTCGTAAATGAACAAATCGCTTCTCTAATTCTCTCTGGAGCACTACCAGATAAAGATTCTTTGAACTCAACACGTTCAGATTCACCTGTTTCAATAAGTTGTAGGAGTTCTTCATCTGTGAAATACGACATAATCGGATCCAATGATATTCAAGACATATTTCAATAAGTATATATAAGGTGTCTTAATTTGTCAAAATCAATACAACACATGCACACGATTCTTACCGCGCAGCCTCTCATCAGGCATAACAATCGGCATCTCAACAATAGCAATAAGCGATCCATCAGCACTAATAGCAAGCGTATCGTAAGGAAGTTGTCCCTCCGTACGATAAGTGTACAGATATTTCGCCAATCCGCTACCCTCAGCAGTCAAATCAAACACCGAAACACCATGCAGACTCTCATTCGGATCATTGCTCCGTTTAGAAACAGCCAAGGCAGCATAACGACCTTCAGAATCAGTACGTAAACCTTGCGGCATATTCTCAAGTTTCCACTGCCAAACCTTTTCACCACGCCACGAATAGGCAAAAGCTGTCATCCCGTTAGGATGCATCGTAGAAGGACGTTGCGCACCTTTCTGAAGATGGTATGGGATATAGGTATCCCCAGTTACAAAGAGTGCCACATCATTCGTTGCCCCAATAGTACCAGTTGTTGCAATTATCGGTACACCACTCACTTCAAGCGGAGTCGCTAAATTCTGTTGCCATATAGGTTCTGGTCGGTTAACATCAAATATGAAAGCGCGTCCATCATCCGTTGTAACGTTCGCAAACTTACCATCAGCAGACATGCTGACACCACGCCAAAAAGTAACACCTTCAAAATACGGAGTAAGGGGTTCAATATCTGTGTGCCATTTTTCCATTCCTGTTTCCGCATCAAGCACAGTAAGCGTTCCGTTGCCTTTTCCACTCTCATCTGTAACAAGCGCGAGTGTTTTACCATCAGCACTCACATCAAACCAGCGGAATATCTTCCGCAATGCGTCAGTACTCGGAAATTTCCATTTGACAGCACCTGTCTTAACATCAAACCGATAAAGCAGTGATCGTTTTTCAGGGGTATCGTTCTGTGTCCACGAATGCACACCTGATACCAACAGATCACCATTCGGAAGCGTCCGCATACACGACTGCCCCGGATAACTGACCCATGCATATACACTGTCAGGATTAGATGGCGTAGAGGTCTCAATGTCATCTGCTGTTCGGTATTTCCAACGCAGTTGCGGGGTTTCCCCTGTTAGATCATAACAGTAGATAAAACCGTCCACAGCTTGTTCACCAACGTACAGCAGTGAACTGTCAGGACTAAATGCAATATGCCTGATATAGCCTTCCGATATTCGGGTTTTCCAAACCGTCTTGCCAGTTAACGGATGCAGAATAACAAGATGTCCTCTATCCGTTGCGACCGCGAGTCTTGATGCCTCCGTACCATCACCAAAAGCAATTGAAGTCGGTTTAGCAGGCTGACGTAAATTCTCCATCAACGACAAAAGACCATCTAATTCAATTGTTCTGATGAGATAAGATACCGGTTTCAAAGGTGAAGTTACATCTAATACGGTCTTTCCTATACGAAAACGATAATCTTCGTTTGGATGCCACGAATATCGCAGTAGAATACGTTTCTCATCAATACCTCGGATCGGCACCGCATCAAATGATGTTGTATTCTTTTTAGTTGCTACTTCAATCTTTGAGTTTAGTTCCTCTTTTGTTTCAGCTTCAAGCACAACACCCGTCCGCACCCAGACGACGTTCAGTTCAGCTTTAACTGTTGCACAAGGTAAGATAAACAGCAATAATAGAAAACAATAAATTCGATTCAATTTCGTCATAATATTCCTCACAATATAAAAACCATAGACAATAATCTTAATCCGCTACTCGCCACAAACCGCGTCCTAATCTTGCACCGAGCAGCACACCGATAAATGTATACGCAAACCCCTCAACAATAATCCTAAGCCAAATATACCAATCTGCAAAGAAGAGACGGTAAAAGAGAATAGAGAGTTGAAAATCAACATAAACAGCAATCGCATCACAGATACCGAGAACAAGTGCCCACGCAAGCAAACCTCGTCTACGAACAAGCAGAAATCCTGTCTCTAATAAAAGAATACTCGTACCTGTGTAGATAATCGTCATCGGTGTGAAAAGTCCGAACGTAACAGCACCAAGAAGCAAACGAACCGCAGATACCAACAGGATTACACCTCCCTTGTCACCTGTTTGTGAAGGGTTATGTTCTCGTTCTGCGTTTTCACTCGGTGTGCCGTAAATATAGATTAACAGCGCAGTAAGCAACGCATAATAAAGCGTCTCATTAATCAATCCGGTTAGCAGCACAGAGACAGGTCCCAGTATCACACGGATTAGGTTCAAAAATAGTGTTGATGGCACTACGACAGCAACGAATATCGTTGTTCCAAATAGAGCAATCACAATGAGTTGCTTAGTGGAGAAGCGGGTAAAGAATTGACGGTGAAAACGAAGCAATACTATCAAACCGATACAACTCGCGAAAATTGCCAATCCACTTACATAAAGTGCCTGACGATTAGGAGTAATGACGTGTACCGGTCTTATAGCACTGAGGACGGTTGTATCACTTCCCCATATCTTCACTTCAATCTCACGTTCATATTCACCTGCTTCGGCTGATTGCGGATGAAAATAGATTGGCAAAGGGATAGACGTTAATTCTCCACCCGGCAAACTCGCAAAACTGATGCTACGATCTGTGCCAGCATTCACCGCATCCGGTGGTGCCAGAAAGGATACCGCCTCTCCAGTTATCACATCACGGTTTATTGATACAACTACCACGTGAATAGTATCTTCACCCGCATTATTAATACGAACTGTCTGATAACTGATAGGAGTATACTCATCCGTTTGCTGTGTTTCAAGCCAACTGAACAGTGGACGTGGATGATATATAGTATCTTCTCTTTGTCTCGTATCCGCTATCCCTGTCGCATCTGTTGGCATATCAATTTCTTCAATACTAATATGTTCAACAATCTCAGGAACAGAGGCTACACGTAATTGAACCACCGCTTTCTGTTCCCATGTTTCCCCATCAGCGGTTGTCCAGCGGACAATCCCTGATATATTTTGTATATCAGTTGTATCGGCTGTACTTGCAGGAAAATGAGGTATATTTATTTCCAGTTCACGATACCACACTTCTGATGCAACTTTAAACGCATCGGTTGTTGAAAGACAAGTTTGTCCATCCGTAGTTACAGTTTTCCATCCTTCTGGAAATAGATTGATGTCAAGTGATGATGGAATACATAGTTCTATATCAAAAGTAGCAGGTACATTTCCGTTTGTTATAATGACAGTCGCAGTCATAACACTTCCTTGCAGAAGCAAAGCTTTCTGATTGCCCTCCTTTTGTCTTTGTTTCTCTGATCTCATTGCAGCACCATAAGGGATAGCAATCTCAAAATTACCGCGATCATATTTTAGCGGGGCAGTCACCGTTTCAACGAATACCTTTCCTGAGGGTATAGTCGCTTCAAATCTATAGTTTTCACCCGCTTGCCATTCAAAATAAAGCGACTCAATCTGACGCGGTTGAACAGGAAAGTCGAGGTAAGCGACCATTGTTCCATCGGAATTGTAGGCAGCAACTTTATTTATTGGTATAGTGTTTTCAAACTGTACTTTTGCACCCAGTGAAAAAAAAGTAATCTGCCATGAAAGCAGCTCTTCTGATTTTTCTTGTGTACAACCGATGCAGAATATCGGAAGAAGAAACAAAAATCCCCATCTATTCATGACAGAAAACCCTCAATTCTAACCCAAGTTGACACAGTAAATGTGTTTCCTAACCCATCTAAAAATGCTGAGCAACGAGGACTAAGTCTAAGATATTAACTTCACCATCCTCATTAACATCACTAACTAAACCAGGCCCGGTTTTTCCAAGATCCTGAGCGACAAGCACGATGTCCTTTGTATCAATAAATCCATCATCATTCACATCTTCATTCCGTGGCACAATTTGTGCAAGTGCTACCGCATCAGTAGCGTGTCCCAGTTGATAGGTTTTGATAAGTGTCTCATCAGACCCCATTAGCAGCATGGTAGACAATCCACCACCTGTCCAGTCAGGTTTCGTTATGTAAAGGTTACCATCAGTTCCAAAAGTCATTCCTGAACCGCCAGCAAATGTCTCTAACGGGTTATCTTTATCACGAATCCACGCATGTGTTGGAATATCATAGATCAGCAGACCCGGATTTAGCCATCCACCTTGGATAAACAACTGTTTCTGTGAATTGATTGCAAATGATCCTGGAGTCATCTTAAGGTCAACCGTTTGGAAAACTTCATCGGTTGTCGTATCAATAAAGACAAGTTTCCCTGAGATTGCGTTATAGTCACCTGTTGTCTTTACAATAACTGTGGACTCACCATCATTGAGAATACCACTGGCATTGATAGGCATTGCAATAGTTTTCACCACCGAGTCTGTTTCTGTATCTATTACACTGACAGAACTCTGATGATAGACAGACTTCCCAGCAGCTGCATCCCACTCCCACGCAGGATTAGTCACGTATGCCTTCCCATTCAGAATTGTAATACCGGTTGTTTTGTTGAAAGATGCATCCGTTATGATTTTAGACACGCTGCGACTGTCAATGTTGACAACATGCACTTGATGCGTATTGTCACAGGTAACATACATCTTGTTCGAGTTAATAAGGGCAAGACTTTGTGGATAAACCCCAGGCTGCAAAGAAATGATACCGACAATCTCACGTCGTTCCAAATTAACGATTAATACGCTGTCGTGAGAAGGTTGAGAAAGCCAATCAAAATTTGATATATACGCGTGATGCCCATGAACCAAGATATCAGTTGGGACTCCACCAATAGAAATGACTTCACTGTCTACAGCCTGTTTCAGATTCGGTTCATCTAAATCTATAATTGAAAGGGATGAAGTAATATTCCAGTCGTCCTTATCCAGCGCGTTTAAAACAACCGCAAGATTCTGAACTTCTGTTTGTGCAATGGCAATGTTAAAGAAGAGTGTGAAAAGCATCGCACCGATAAATAGGAACGAATGCCCTTTACGGTTTATATCAAACGGGAGTTGTTGCCTAAAGAAAAAACTTCTGTTCATTAATACCTCCGTAATGAAACAAGAAACCCCTGCTCTCATTGAAAGACAGGGGAAAGACAACACACTCTGAAGATCTGTTCCTGTAATTCTGTATAAAACTAACTACTTTATATGTGTCCGTTTATTCTGAATATGACAGGATATTGCTGTGTTCTGTTCCACCGCTTTCCCGCGAAAGCAGACGCGTGAAACTCGATCCAGGCAGGTCTCCTGACTTCCGATCTTTTAACATAGCAAATAAAACAACTTGTGCTATAAAAACCCGCTGTACCTTCCCATCAACCGTTGACAGTGGTCTTTTCAGCGGAAATTCCTAATTGAGGAATTAATCGTTTACAGTGGCGGGGCCGTGGCGGAATTTCACCGCGCTTCCCTATTCTCCGGGGTTTATCGCAACTTTTGCGACCGGCACCTGAACCGTTCATTTATTCAATTGTATGCTAAAAATTATAGCATATTACCAGATTTAATGCAAATTTATTGTCTTTTTAGACAGGGTTATTTAGTTTTCGTTAATTCATAGAAATATATCGTAAAGTCGCGACTCAGGAAGTTGATCCTATAGAAGAGGGTGTGGGTAAAAACGGGCGAGAAGACCTCGCCCATACGATGTTGTCTGAACCAAGATTTTCAGGAGAAAAGGTGGCGTTTCGGAAAGTGCTTCTACAAAGGAAGGCTTAATATTGAAAATGATAGGATTTGGAAAACTGAATGGCTCTGTTTTTCTTACGGTATTTATGATGAATTATTACTGTATTTCTGCTATAATATTATCAGCAAATTAAAATGAAATATAAACCCAAATTCCATCGTAAAATGTAATTGAAATCATAAAAAATCAGGAGTATCCATGTCGTCCGAATTTGTCCATCTACACAACCACAGCGAGTATAGCCTGCTTGATGGGGCATGCAGAATTTCAGATATGATCCAATGGGCAGTAGAGAACAGTACACCCGCTGTCGCACTCACTGACCACGGCAATATGTTCGGGGCATTGGAGTTTTATACCGAAGCAAAAGAGGCGGGTGTAAACCCTATTGTTGGGTGTGAGGTATATGTTGCCCCAGGTGACCGACACAAACGCGGTAAAGACCAAGGCAGCCCATACCATCTAACGCTTCTTGTTGAAAATGCAACTGGCTACCGAAATCTCCTTGAATTAGTTTCGCGAGGATACACAGAAGGTTTCTATAGCAAACCGCGTATAGACATGGAGATTCTACATGAACACCGAGAAGGAATCATCGCACTTACAGGATGTATCCAAGGGCAAGTACCGCAACTTCTCTGTTCAGACAAACGTGAAGAAGGTATAGAAAACTTCAAAAAACTGATAGAGACAATGGGACCCCGTAACTTGTATGTTGAGGTGCAAAATCACTTTATTGACAAAGAACTTCAGGCATACCCAATAATGGTCGATTTAGCGAAAGAATTCGAACTGCCACTTGTCGGTACAAACGATTGCCACTACCTACGCAAATCAGACCACCACATGCACGATGTTCTTCTTTGTATTCAAACAAAGAAAACTGTCAATGAACAAGATCGGATGCGATTTGACAATCATTTCTACTTTAAAGACATTGATGAAATGCGGGAAGTCCTGAAGGATTTCCCGCTAGAAGCCATCAGTAACACGCTTGAAATCGCTCAACGTTGTAATCTTGAATTAGATTTCGGCAAAAGCGTCATGCCAAAATATGAAGTGCCAGAAGGACATACAAATGAGAGTTACCTGAAAGAACTCTGTTACCAAGGATTACGAGAAAAATTGGGAGGAGAACTCTCTACGGAAGTCCAACAGCGGCTGGAACATGAACTTGATATTATTAATAAGACAGGTTATCCTGGCTATTTCTTGATCGTATGGGACTACGTCAAATATGCTAATAAACAAGGATATCCGCTTTCCGCTCGTGGTTCTGCTGCCGGAAGTCTTGTGCTATATGCCCTTGATGTCATCACCTTCAATCCAATGGATTATGACTGTCTCTTTGAGAGATTTTTGAACCTTGAGCGGGTTAGTCCGCCTGACATTGATATTGACTTCGCAGACCGTGCACGAGACTATGTCATTGAGTACCTCGTTAAAAAATACGGGCATGATTCTGTTGGAAAAGTCGCTACCTTCGCAACGTTAGGGGCAAAAGCCGCAATCAAAGATGTGGGTCGCGCACTTGATGTTCCGCTTGAAAATGTCAACAAATTAACCCAACTGATCCCAAGCACGCCAGGGATTTCAATTGAAGAGGTATTGCAACAAGTACCCGAATTTCAGGCACTGGCTGAGAAGACAGAAAATAAAGAACTGATGGATCTCAGTTTGGCTGTTGAAGGTATGAAACGACACGTTTCATGCCATGCTTCCGCAATTGTTGTTTCAAACGGTCCACTCACAGATTTCGCACCACTCTTCAAGGATAAAAACGATCAAGTCGCTACGCAGTTTGAACACAAAACTGTTGAAAATGTCGGTATTGTCAAATTCGATTTTCTCGGTCTACGCAGCCTTGCTGAGATTTATGACTGCCTCCAAATGGTTAAAGCAAATCATGGTAAAGACATAAAGTTAGAAGAAATTCCTTTTGACGATGAGAAGACATTTTCAGTTATCAGTAAGGGAATGGTCGCTGGTTTGTTTCAACTGGAAACTTCTCCCGGTATGTATAGGGTTGTGACGCAACTCAAAACGAATAACTTCAAGGAGTTCTCAGCAATTCCAGCCCTATATCGTCCAGGTCCATTAGAAAGCGGTATGATGCAACAGTTCATTGATAGAAAGAATGGATTAGAAGATGTAGAATATATGCATCCGTCGCTTGAGAGTGCACTCGAAAATACTTATGGTGTCTGTGTCTACCAAGAACAGGTAATGCAAATCGCACGAGATATGGCAGGATTTACACTTGGTGAAGCGGATGTTCTTCGCGACGCAATGGGAAAAAAGAAAGAGAAATTACTCAAAGAGCAACGTCCGAAATTCATACAAGGTGCAATTAAAAACGGTATTTCTGAGAAAGACGCAGCTGAGGTTTACGACCTACTCGAACCCTTTAGTAGGTACGCATTCAATAAATCGCACTCCGTTGCTTATGCCATGTTAGGATACCGCATGGCATATCTGAAAACGCACTACCCCCGAGAATTCATGGCGGCAATGATGACAGGAGAATCAGGAGACTCAGACAAAATTACTCGGTATAGATCTGAATGTGCAAAACTTGCCGACTTTCTGGAGGTAGAAATAAATCTACTACCACCAGATGTTAACAGCAGCAATAAAAATTTCACAGTCGATGGCAACGATATCTGCTTCGGACTTGTCGCTGTAAAAGGTGTTGGAGATAATGCAATTGATGCAATCGTAGAAGCACGGAAAGAGAGTGGTTCCTTCACTTCACTCCAAGATTTCTGTGAACGTGTTGATACAAAAGTTGTCAATAAACGAGCTATTGAAAGCCTTATTTTAAGCGGAGCATTTGATTCGCTTGAAGGAAATCGGGCACAACTCCATTCAAACTTAGAAAGTATTTTAAAAGTCGCACAGACTGCACAAGCAGAACGCGAACGGGGACAGATGAATCTCTTTGGTGATGCAGCTGATATACAGGTAAAATCTGTAACACTCACAGAGACAGCGGAATATGAACCCCTTGAAAAGCTAAAACTTGAAAAACAACAACTCGGCTTTTACGTTTCCGGACACCCACTCCAACAATATACAGACATTATCAAGTACTATACAACTGCAAGCACACAAACACTGGCTGAACATAAGATTGAGTCCACAGTTTCTGTTGCAGGCATGATCACCGATGTAAAAGATATCAAGACGAAGAAAGGTGATTCCATGGCAGTACTTGGTTTTGAAGATTTGGAAGGTTCAATAGAAGTTGTCGTTTTCCCAGAAGCATTTAAAAAAGCAGGAGAACTTCATGAAGACAGGATAGTTTGGATTGAAGGAAATGTTAAGATCAATCGCAATGGCAAGAACCGAAGTCCTGATAATGATGATGAAACTGAACGGGAAGAACGGCAGATACAAGCTGAGACAATTGTAGATTTAGATACTGTACCTGAGAAACAGACTTGCGCGGTTGAGGTTACAGTCCCTGAAACTGACCTTGAAAATCTTGAAAAACTAAGGGCACTCAAAGAGATTGCACTTGCCAACAATGGCGACCTACACTTAATTTTGCGTCTTATGACACCCCGCTTCGGTGAAGTTATCACGAGATGTAGTTCCAAATATATGATCGCGGGTACAGATACCGTTTTTAAACAAGTGGAAAATCTATTTGGTGAAAATTGCATCAAACGAAGCAATCGCACAAAACCAAAAAGCAAAAATGGAAACCGAACCTCTCGTTCGAATTATGTTTAATTCATAGCATGTAAATCGTTGCGACTAACAACATGAATACTTAGTCCATACGGGAAAGAAGCGTCTGTAGTCGCGCAATTCATTGCGCCCTTACATTCACCGGTAGGCGGGGAATGCTAAATAGCATTCATACACGGGGAACGCCAAAAGGCGTTCATACCGTTGATTTCTTGATTTGGAGGTTTCCTAACCTCACTTGTTAATAGTGTCTAAGTAATTCTGCAATCCACTATTACTTTGTTATCTGCATGTTTATTCAAATTTTTGACGAAAGTATCGAACATATCACAAAAGGTAAAAGAATGTTAAAAATAAAAGGAACAGTGGATACCTTATCAGTATTTCTGATTATCGTTAGTATTTTTCTTGTATCTTGTAGTAATCCGTTGGAACCTGTAGATAGTGAAGAGGAAGAAAAGGTGAAATCTGAACTGCAGGACCGTTCTTTTAGACAATTCGCACCATCTAAAGATGCTGTAAAACGAAAAGGTGTTATCCTTGATTTCTTTGACAGCGAAGAGCGTATTATTAGCCTATGGGCACAATATGCTGAAGGGGATACGGCAATACAAGAATGGGAGGTATTCGCCAACGATTATAGAGTTGGAAAGAGTGGCTCGGAATACAGACTCTATTTTGACTCACCCAATTCACATCAGAATCTACCCAACAAATGCGACAATTGCATTGAAACAGCCGGCATTTCAATATCTATCCGTAATCTATATGATAGCGATAGAATTGAGTTTAGAGTCAATGACCCCGATGACAGTCTACCATCCCCTTTCCCAGTATTCACATCGTGGACACGTTTCAGCGAAGATGAGTATTTTGATTGAATTGTTCTATATAGCATCAAATTAACTAAGAGATATAGATCGGTTATCTGGGCAAAGATAATCGAACAGTTAACAAGAATATTCAATCTTCCATATTATGATGAAGATTAATTTTTAAATTCGGTAATTGAAAGATCCAGTGCGGTTAGGAAACCGCACCTACCGGATTTGGGAAAATTAGAATTACCGAAATATTTTTTTAATCTTCATTAAATATGTGTGAGCAGGTTTAAAACGTTGACAAAGAGTGTTATTATTGCGTAAAATTGCATAATCAAATTCCCGTATGCATTAAAACGGAGGAGAGAAAAATGCTAACGCAAGACCAAGTAGATTTTTATAATGAGAACGGTTATATCAAGGTAGACCAACTTTTCACGTCAGAAGAAACTGAAGAACTTGCATCTGAAATGGTGCAAATCATAAACAATTGGGGACAAGAGACGATTGGATGGCCCGGTCCGTGGCGAACAAAATACCTCAATGAGGAAGACCAGCAAACCACGAAAGCTGTCTTTATGCATAATCCGCATTTCTATTCTGCTACATGGGGCAGAGTGATTTTCCATGAACGTTTAACTGGGGCAGTTCAATCCCTTATCGGTGATACGATTCAATGGCATCATACGGTGCTACATGCAAAACCACCAGAAAAAGGCACGCCATTCCCAATGCACCAAGACTATCCGTTTTACCCACATGATGGACTTGATTTTGTTGATTGTCTCGTCCATTTGGATGATGCTCCATTTGAAAGTGGTGCTCTCAGGGTTGTACCGGGTAGTCATAAAGAAGGACCACGAGAACACATTACTGGGCAAGGCACTGCACCCCACCTGCCAACAGATAAATTTCATCCAGATTTTATAGATTCCATACCTATTCCAGCAAAAGCCGGGGATGTTATCTTTTTCAGTTATTGTCTTATCCATTGGTCAGAAGTCAATCGCACAGATCAGTGGCGGAAGGCAGTACGGTTCGGATATCATACTACAGAGATGCGACCTGTAGGTAGAGAACCGAATGAACCTTACAACAATATTGTTGCTGGTGGTTTCAAAGTCAATCCTACGGCAGAAGAGGTAATGGCTTAGCAATTAATCCAAATTACAATTGCATTTCATTATTCATAGAAGTCATATTGAGTAAAACCTATAAATGTGGTAATATATAGATATATAAACAATAATGTAGGTGCTATTTTTTTCTTAGAGGTTCTCTTATGGCTGACACAACTGAAAAACAACACACTTTCAATCGTCTTCCG
>JAJDWI010000151.1 GCA_022825665.1 Candidatus Poribacteria bacterium | reverse complement strand
TGTAGGTTCGCATTGTCAGTTCCTTTCACATTTTCACTACTTCTAAATGGTGCGGTGGCACTCTCAAGCGAGAGGTAGAACCCACCGCGACAATGCTGAACATATCATACTAAAAATACGCGTAAAAGTCAAGTTTTTTTGATACGACAAGGAACTTAGCGGTGTCTACATCCCCGACCTAAAGCAACGGGGTCTTGACACCGAAGATTGATAATTTGTGTCTTTAGAGAATGTTCTAAATTATTAAAACCCTATGGTAGGAACGGTTTAATCATCAAACCTACCATAGGGTTTTCACTTGTTTTCAGAAATATTATGAGAGATGGAACTCATCATTTTTTGCTTAAAATGATGAGTCCAGATTAAAAGCGGTATGCACCAGATGCGAAAACTCGGTGCGTATTTCGTTTGGTTGTTAGTTTGTTTCTGGACTGCTGCCAATTACCCCACATATATGCCAGATCGAATTTTATGGAATCTTCAAATATTTTTCCAACCCCAAATGTCAGAAAATCACGTTCATTTTCTATATCTGCATCTGTAAAGGGAATTGTATCTCGAAAATATCCAATCCTTAAGTATGAATCAATCTCAGGAATACGATATTCAGCACCAACCCTTACTTGTATAGTTGTAGCATAGAATTCTTCAAAGAAATCATCAGGAATATCTTCTGCAGGTTTAGGATCATATCGTGTTTGTTGCCAATCCGTAAGTTGAATATCACCAGCAAATACTAACTGTTTATTCAACAATTTGACAGCAAGACCTGCTCCGATTTCAAAAGGTTTCTCAATGTCAAACGCAAAACTACCATCTGCGGCATTGGATTCACCTTCGTTATTATCATCATTATATCTTATTTCATATTGACGCCAGAATTCATCAACTGTCAACTCGGTAGGTGCTACGAATGTAACACCAAGGCTGACTTCCTCAACGATATTGGCTAAAACACCTACACGTCCACTGATACCTGAATATACGCGGTCTATCTCGTCATCATAACTGAATCTTGCGAGATTTTCTCTTATATTCCCTGTATCTGTTGCTGTGGTATCTAATTCCTTGAGACTATCCCCATTCCAGTAGTCCATAGAACCACCGATAAGAATATTTTTAGAGAGATACACGCTGGCTCCAAAACTCCATATACCTATACCACCTGAGTTGCGATTGGTTTCATTTACATAAAGCCCACTAAATACGTCTCCTGAATCGGAACCAATACCTTGAATCTTGGTTTGAAAATCGAAGTTTTGGACGCGGTTATAGCCGAACGCTACCGCAGCACCTCCTTGGCGCGTATATAACGGGTAGACAATACCTAATGAATTTGGACGTAGCTGTGAACGACTGGTACCAATAGTTTCATCGTCAGCGAAATAACTATCGGTTGTTGCTGTATTGTGTGATAGGCTTGTGAACATTTCAAACTTTTGAATTTGTGCCAATCCCGCAGGATTCCAATAAAGCGCAGTAAAATCATCTGCAAGTCCAAGCGATGCACCTCCCATACCCATTGACCGTGCACCTACACCAAACGTATTACCGATTGCTACTTCTTCCTCTTGTGCTGGACAAATGACTGCTAATAAACCCGTGAAAAGCAGACATACAAAAACACCAATAATTGATCGTATCATTTTCGTTTCTCCTGTATTATCCTATTCACTTACATTTAATGTACTTTTAACGTGTACCAATACCGTGTAGTTTACAATGCCGCGTGTCATTCAACATTAGTGTTCTGTGTGACAACTATCGGTTATGGATTATATAGTATTGTTAGTCTCTTGTGTCTCTTGAATTTGTTCAGATTAGGGGGTTGACGAAGTTATACTACGTGAATATCGTGCACGACGGTAGGCAGAACGGTGTCCTTTTAACACTTCACTTCGTTTATAAGTCCTGCGTGAAGCAGGATGAAATGTACGACCATGGTACCTTCCATAGTAACTTCTGTAAGGATAATAACCACCATAATAACCGTAAGGAGCATAATATCCATAGTACCAAGGATTTGGATAGTAATACATCGGTGATTGATAATATGTATACGGATATGGTCTGTAAGGAACCCAATAGGAATTGTCTGTATAAGTATGTTTGGATCGATATGGATGCTTCCTCCGTCCGTAATATCCATCAGAGTCATCTTTTTCAGTTCCCATATCGGTATCGGAAGCAGGTTTTATCTCTTTATCAGTTCTTTCTACATGTTCCTGTTGTTTCTCAGTGAAATATGTTGATTCATAATAACCAAGTTTGGTATAACAACCAACGAGCATAATCATTGTAAAGAGAAGTAGCATAATATAGGCAGTTTTGAGATTCATAATCCTCCTCCTGTAGACTCAACCAATTCTATTTATAATTATATCATAACCATTTAAGCCTTGTCTATTAAATTCCGTGTTGATTCTGGGTCAATTAACTTGCATATCAAAGAGAAACTTCATATAATAAACAATAAATTGCAAAATAGGAGCAACACATGAATAGAAAGTATAGTGTTATTATGGCGGTTTGTTTGTTATTTGTCTTTGGTATATTTGCATCACTTTGTGAAGCAAAAATTGATCCTGAAAGGATTATTGGAATTTGGCTACTTGATGAAGGTGAAGGTAATGTCGTTAAAGACGCATCGGAAAACGGTTATGACGGTACAATAACAAATTCAGATTGGGTTGATGGTCAATTTGATGGTGCTCTTGATATTAATAGGGGTGGTACAGTAACTATTCCATTCGGTAAAGCAGTCATGATTGATAAAGTGAGTTTCATCCTGTGGATTCGGTTTACAGATATTGCGGCACAGCAAAATTATTTCTCTATATGGGATCAAAGCAACAATCGCTATGTACCTTATAAGGAAATTCCTAATACACTTCGTAGTTGGAGCAATAGTTGGAACGTTACCAGTGGAGTAGTCGTCAAGGCAAACACATGGTATCATGTCGCCAATACATACGATGGGAACATGGTGAAAATATATATTGATGGAGAAGAGAAGGTTGCACAAGCTGTACCAAAATTTCAACTACAAGCTCAAAACCAGACAGCATGGCTTGGGACGGACCAAGGGGCAGGTTTTCAATCTGCCTGTATAATGGATGAGGTCGGTCTATTCAACGATGCACTGTCTAAAGATGAGATCCAAGGTATAATGGAAAATGGGATGTTCCATACTGCTTATGCTGTGGAACCTTCAGATAAACTACCTATGTTGTGGGGAAAACTGAAGCAGCAGTAGAATATAGTATATAGAACGAAATCGTCAGTTGAGAGTATCTTTATTTACCGAGGTCTATCTACCTTAGATCCTGCGTCAGAAGTCCAGTGATATACTATACCGTCTGCATAGGTATGTAAGTGGATGATTGGCTGTATCGTCCCTTTTCTACCTCGTAAACGTCCATCAGGAAACGTAGTTGTCGCCGCGTTAAACTTCCACGTATATATTTCTCCACCTGAATTCTGTTCAACGACTTTATGGGGCAGTCCCCATTTCTTGATAACTTCTGAAATGTGCTGCCCCTTCCATGAATGCATACCTCGACGGCTTGATGATTCATTTGATGAAAAGGACTGTCTTTCTGTAGGAGTGTGTGTTGCACAACTTACTAATAAAACAAAAGCACTTGTTAAGATTGTAAAAACGCGTAATATTTTCATCGTAAATACTCCTTTGATTATGTGGATATAGGCATCAAAGAAATATTGTCTTGGATCCTAAACCACATCTTAAATCACTTGTTTCACATAGACATAATACGCTCCAAGCGATAATTCTCCAGATTCATCAGAGAACTCAGTATGCATACGAGTCTGTCCTGCTTTTAGGTTGAAGGTAAAAGTAACACCTAAGGCATCAGGTTTGATTGACTGTGTTTGTGTCTGATCACCTATGCGAATTTGTGCTGTTTTCAAATCCAGTGCCTTTCCACCGTTGTAAAGGTCAATTTTCTCACCGGGGATACCTTCGGTGATTGCTCTGTTTTCCGCGCGGGGCCAGCGACGCAATTCAAAACTATATTCACCATCTTCCGGTATCTCAATTGCCCAATAGCCATTGCATTCCATCCCGTTCCGAATTGATCCTTGATTCCAAGCATTCCCACTACCGTGCCAATCATGTGTAGTTATACAGGCAAGTTGTTCGTTTTGCGTGCCAACTACAATTGGACAATCTTCGTCAAACCGTTCTGATACTAACTTCCACCATGCTTCATAATGATCACGGAGTTCAGCGACGACATCGGGATGTTCAGCCGCTATGTCATTACGTTGTTCCGGATCTTCTTGTATGTCGTAAAGTTCTGTACCGTTGATAAGCCGCCATCTTTGTGACATTGTAGCACTCTGCCGCCACTTAATCGGATTTTCAACACGTTGGGAATCGGTAACAACCACACGATCTTCCCATTCTACCAATTTATCCTGTAGTAACGGAGCAATACTTTTGCCGTGGAAACGGGATGGATCAGAAATCTCTAAATCACATAGATCTATTAGTGTAGGAAGCAGATCAATGTTAGCGGTAAGTTCATCTACCTCTTTCTTTTCAGAAAAACCTCCATTAGGCCAATGCATAAAGAGGGGAACTCGATGTCCACCTTCATAGGGAGATCCTTTTTTACCACGCATTCCAGCATTGTATCCAGATTTGACATATTGTTGTCCATCTAAATCACATCCATTCGCCGTTCCATTGTCGGTCATGAAAATGAGTATAGTGTTTTCTTCAATTCCAAGCACTTTGAGATGGTGTCGAAGTCGTGCCATGTTGTCGTCAATGTTGGTAATCATACCGTAGAAACAGGCGCGTGATTCTGGTTCCCCTTTCCTTCGGTATACTTCGCTATAGGCATCGGGAACGCGGAAAGGACCGTGCGGTGCATTTGTCGGGATATAACATAAAAATGGACGATCTTTGTTTCGTTCAATAAACTTCATTCCCTCTTGAAACCAGACATCGGTGCAGTAACCTTCAAAAGGTTGTTCGGAACCGTTGCTGAAGTAGGTGTCGTCAAAATAGTCATTACCCCAATAATCGGGTGTTTGACTGATACCACCACCACCGTGGTAGAGTGCTTCTTCAAAACCGCGGTCGTGTGGTCTGAATGGATAGTTATCCCCAAGATGCCATTTGCCAAACATGCCGGTATTATAGCCGTTGCGTCTGAAGATATCTGCCATTGTGACCTCATCACTTCGAAGAAGTGACCTGCCTCCAATTGTGTGCCACACCCCAGTTGAGTTGCAATATCTACCGGTCATGATGCCTGCGCGTGTCGGAGAACAGGTAGGACCGACATGTAGATTCCTCAGTTGCACGCTTTCTCCTGCAAGTGCATCTAAATTTGGTGTGTTGATGACTGGGTTTCCGGTACATCCCAAATCACCATAACCTTGGTCATCGGTGATAACAAAAACAACATTAGGTTGTGTCACAATAATATCTCCTTTATTTTGATAATTACCCTCATGGTTAAGGAAAACAGACCCTATTGCAATGCTTTTTTGATTCGATCCAACCCGCGATTTATCTCTGTTAGAGAGGTGGCGAAGGAGAGTCGTAAATTGTTATCCGCACCGAAACCATTACCCGGCACAACACCGACTCCTGCATAACTAAGCAGATAATCGGTTATGTCCATTGACCCTTCAATCTTTTTTCCATCAAGAGTTCTTCCATAGTGAGCAGAAAAATCGGGGAAGATGTAGAACGCACCTTGCGGTTTGATATAACTCACACCATCAATTTCATCAAATCGTTCGCAGATAACATCGCGACGTTCCTCAAATGCTTTACACATCTCAACAACTGCATCTTGTCGTTCGTTGAGTGCTGCAACAGCGGCTTTTTGTGCAATGGAGGTGGGATTTGAAGTGCTGTGTGATTGGATACGAGACATCGCTGATATTGCGTCTTCGGGACCTGCGGTATATCCTATACGCCATCCCGTCATGGAGTATGCTTTGGATACACCGTTCACAACAAAAGTAATCGCTTTTGTTTCTTCATTGAATGAGGCGGGACTCTGATGTGTCGCGCCGTCGTATAGCAGTGCCTCATAGATTTCATCTGAGATGAGATATACCTGATTTTTGACTGCAAGTGCTGCAATTTGCTTGAGTGTCTCTACATCATAAGTCGTGCCAGTAGGATTGCTTGGACTATTGATGAGAATCGCTTTTGTTTTTGAGTTGATTGATGCTTCTACCTGATCAGGTTGCATGCAGAAGTTTTGCTCAGCTGTTGTCTCAATTACGCGTGGGACTGCCCCTGCTAACTTAATCTGTTGTGGGTAACTCACCCAATACGGTGCTGCAAAAATAACCTCATCACCTGGATCGCAGATCGCTTGCATGATATTGTAGAGGGTATGTTTTGCACCGCAGGATACAATGACTTGGGATGTTGTATAATCCAGTCCGTTGTCATTCTTGAATTTATCCACAATTGCTTCTCGCAGTTCTGGTATTCCGGGAACAGGTGTGTATTTTGTAAACCCTGCATCAAGTGCATCTATTGCGGCGGATTTGATATAGTCGGGTGTGTCAAAATCCGGTTCGCCTGCTCCGAATTTGACTACATCTACGCCATCAGCGATCATTGCGTTGATTTTTGCTGTGATGGCTAAGGTTGATGATGGTGTTACGTTTTGACTTCGTTGTGATAGTGAAATCATTTATTCTCCTAACATAATATAATATGCGAATTTATGCTTCTCATTCATCAATTTCTTCTTTTTCCTTATCTGCTATCTGCTCAATGTTCTGGCAAATTTCCTTAATTCTATCAAATTGTTCTTTCAAGTCATGTACGGTTTGCTCAAGATCTTCTTTCTCAGATTTTAAGGTGTCGATTTGATCTCTGGAAGTACTAGGGATGCAATTGATTATATTTTTTATTTCTCCTTTAAATTGATTGATGGTTATCATCTCAAACTGGTTCTGTCTAAGATTCTTGTAATATTTCCATTTTCTGGGATCTACCCGATTTGCAAAGATCCCTAAGGTAGAATCCGTTGTAGAAAGAAAACTTTTTAACTGCTCAATTCCATAACCTATATATCCAGAACCATAACACTTTGCAATGGCTGCAATAGATTCATTTTCATCAACCAATATAACATCAACTTCTTGATTTTCAGTACCCATCCGAATTCTGCGTTTCTTTTGTGATGAAAAACCGTTACCTCCTAGTGCGTCAAAGTAAGCATAAACAGTATTTTTGACTCTGTCTTCACGGTCTGGACTAACATTATAACACAGTTGACACAATTCATAATCAGGATTCAGTAAAGGAGGACATTTTCCTTTTCCTTGCATAGTCTGACATGCATCACATCCAGGACATTTACAATCAACACCGTTATTAGTTGCATCATCGTATATATGCGATACTTCTATTTGGTATTTACTGCTTTGTGGTAATATAGTAATTTTCCCTTTAATACAAATTTCATTTCCTATTTGTACTATAGATTCTTTTGTTCTTATATTTGCACATTGAATAATAGAAACATTAGGAAATGCCAGATTCTTACCTTGTAGATTCCAGTATAATACATCGGAAGACATAAACAATGCTGAAACTTCTCCTTGAACCTGTATATTTTGCAGTTCAGGAATCCCTGAAATAATGCCAGTCAATTCATTTGTAATTTCTTCTATGCTGGATGCATTAATGCCAATATTATCTTCAAGTATATTTTTTACTTTGATTTGGTATATACTATTGGTTGGATGAAGGGAAAAGTCACCAACTACAATGACTGTTTTTTCTTTCTGTGGCAAAGAGACATTAACACTTTTTGGTATAAAACAGATGATTTGGTTATTATTATCGTTTAGTAAAGTGAATCTATCTTGACCTTTTTCTAATGATACAACACCTCTTACAGTAATATTCTGAAGTTGATCTGCATTTGCTATAATGCCTGATATTATTGTCGTTATGTTTTCTACACTATAAGCAAGCGGCATGATTTCTCCTTTGTCTCATATTATATCAAATTGTATCTGTAAAAACATATAACATAAAAGAAATATGAATTAAATTAAGTAGAAATTAGACAACTTCAATCTAATAGATGAATTACGGTTCATGTTTGAAGGTAAGTTAAAAAAAAGGATTTTATTATTTCCTTGGTATAGATTCCTTGTTGTACTCTGTGCTGCCGTGAACCAAGATACGATTTTCCTTCGAATCTTTTTGGCGTATTTCTTCGGCTTCACGAACTGCGGAACCTAAATGTTTTTTCAATTTTTCATGGTCTTGAGTTTTACCTGTAATCCATACATCTGCTGATAGAAAAATCCTGATATTGTCTTTTGCAAGGGCTTTTCCTACTATGTTAATAATAAACCTTCGTATTACTCCAAATGCAAAATGGCCTGGGAGTAAATCAATTAAACGGTGTTTTTCAAGATATTTATCTACTAAATTTTTTGCTTTATTAGTGCTTTCTGTATCAATTTGCTTATAAGCTAACTCTAATTGTTTCTGTATTTGATCATCTCGAAAGTCCTTTAGGTAAAATTTCTCAGGTGAATCAAGAAAAGTCTTGATTTCAGGTTTTGAACGCTGACGGGCTACATCTAATATTAGTAGATCCATAAACTTTTCTTCAATCTTTTTGAGAAACTGAATATACTCGTTTTCAGTTAATGAATTCATTAAACCATCTCCATTAACATTAAATTTTACATACCTCATTATTGTATCTGTTTCAAAAAGATAACTTTCAAAAGAATACCGCTGAAGAACAATCACTCTACTGTGCTGTCTGTGAATATTCTCCAATACTTCATAATCTCCATCAAGGACAACAACATAGGGATGTTCATTTTTCTCCAGAAACTTCACATATTTTTCACATTCTTTTTTTCCATTTTTTGCTTTAATTTTGCAGTTCGAATTATAGAGTGCTGTTTCATAGAAAGGAATATCTGAATATCCTTCAACATATACAAGTACTTCTTGATAAAAGTAATGTTCGGCTTCTAATCCAGCATCGGATCTTGTAAAACACATTAGTTTTATCACCACCTATTTATAACTTTATCCATAAACTTACCAACAATATCAGGAGAGTGTGTTGCAACAATGATCTGCATCTCACCACCAAGGTTCACTATAGATTCTAAGAGTTTTTCTTGCCAAATGACATGAAGCGATAATTCTGGTTCATCTGCTATATAAACTACCGGTGAATCAGCCTGAAAAAGGGTTTCAGTTAATAAAATAAGAATTTGTTTTTCACCAGAAGAAAGAAGGCTTGGTTTCAGGTTTGAGGATGAAGAAGTTTCAATGTATAACTTTCCACTATCACTAAATTTTATTGACTTGTTATTCAGGAAGGAATTTACAGTTTTTTCATATAGAAGTATATGTTCAAAGATATTCTCTCTATTCTTTTCGAGTTCTCCAGCATATTTTACCATTTCCTTTGTCCGACTAATAAGGGGGACCACTACAAGTTCTTCCGGTTTTAATTTTCGTACATTTGTGTTATTTTGGATCAGATCAAATACTCTTTCAGCTGAAGAAAAATGATCGTCAATCCTTTTCTGAATCTGCTCATTATACAGTCCGGATTCCTTAAATACCCTGATTAATTGTTCTTTTTCAACAGAAGTTAATGAATCTGGTACAGAGTTAAGTTCATCAAACTCCTCGCTAAAAAGAATAACAGATAAAACTTTATGCTCAAATTCTCTATACTTCTGAGAAAGTTGGGAGTTTAAGTCGGAATGATAACGAAAGAGTTCATCCAACAATTCTTGTAAATGTAGGTCTACCGTTTCCATAGAAGTAGTTCTTTTATTACGTTGCTTTCCCATACCCCCAACAGTAGAACGACGATTAACTGGTAACCACACAATAGGAACTAAGGATGTTAATTCTGAAGTTAATTGGTTATAGAATTCATTCGATATTAAGTCAGAAGTGTATTCGTCTGTACCAGAAATAGGAGTTGCGAAGGAACTAGATAACGCATTCTTATTAAAGGCAAATTTGGATTGTCCTAAATTAATATCCAAAGAATTTTCCGTTATTTGAACCAAAATCGTTTGCTCTAAATTTTCATCAAAACTTCTTAGTTTTATTTCTGCTTGTTCAAAATCAACGTTTAGAATACTTTGTATGTCTGCCAATAAGATAGAAGAAAGAAGGTTCAATATTGTAGTTTTACCGCAGGCATTCGGACCAATCAATATATTTACATCGTTTTCGAAAGATAGAACAATGTCTTTATATCCCCATAACTTCTTTATTTTTATGGAGTCTATAAAATAGTCGGACATGAATAATCCTTTTGTTAACAGCCTTACATATGATGTTACTTAACAATAGTGTTAAATGTAATAAAAAGAAACACAACAATAATAAAACAAGAGATGGATTATCGGAGGACACATGACAAACTAAATTTGTTTCTTGCAATTTCTCTCGCATAACAAGTAAATGAATCTTCGTCATACAAGAAAAATTGAATTTGATTTGGAACATCATCTTGGACCATCTGTGAATTCTCAATAAATTCAATTACAGTATTTACTGCAATTGGTGCAGCTTTTTCTATAGGGTAGCCAAAGGTGCCTGTACTGATTGCAGGAAAAGCGATCGATTTTATTCCATTCTGAATGACAAGTAAAAGAGAGTGTCGATAACAATTTGTTAACAAATTGGATTCCCCAACTCCTCCACCCATCCAAATAGGACCAACAGTGTGAATAATGTACTTTGCTGAGAGGTTGCCTGCTGTGGTAATTACCGCATTACCAGTTTCACAACCTCCGTGGTGTTCACGCATTTCCTTACAGGCCTGATCTACTTCGTAACCACCCGCACAATGTATTTGATAATCCAATGAACCTGCACCGCTGAGATAAATATCAGTTGGATTCACAATTGCATCAACTTCTGCATTTGTTATGTCTCCGAGGATGAGTTCAATCTGGGTCTGGTTATGGCTTACTGCCAGTTCTTTCTGATCATACATAACTTCACCTAAGTCTATTTTGTTATGGCTTTACGTCAAAGCGGGTAACTAAATATGTTATAATGTCTTCGCAAGTTGTTTCAATAAATCCTTCTGTTTGCGCGTCAATGATTTTGGAATTTCCACAGTAATGCGAACTCTTAAATCTCCATTCCGTCCAGATGGATCAACTATCCCTTGTCCACGAATGCGTAACTGCTGTCCAGGTTGCGCACCTGATGGTATTTTGAGATCTACATTTCCAGTAAGTGTTTGCACTCGAGCTGTCCCACCTAATGCTGCTGTCGTCATCGGAACTTTCACATCTGTTACCAGATCAAGTCCATCTCTTGATATAGATGGATGTGGTTGGACAGATATTTTCACTAACAGGTCTCCTGCTGTGCCAGCACCGATAGATTCTCCCTGTCCACGGACACGTAGTGATTGACCGTCTTTAATTCCAGGTGGAATCTTAAGGGTAATACTTTTTCCTTGCACACTGATCTCTTTCTGTGTACCAAGTACCGCATCAGCAAAAGGAATAGCAAGGTTGATACGATGGTCACGACCACGGTAACTACGAGTAGTTTGACGGTGCGTGCCAAAAACATCCCCAAAAGCATCTCCGAATCCCCCATAAGCCGCACGACCAAAAATATCATTTAAATTAAGGTTCGCGAAGATATCTTCCATATTGGTGTATCCCTCAAACCCCATACCTTGAACACCAGCATGTCCACGAACATCATAGACTTTTCGCTTTTCAGGATCGGAAAGCACCGAATAAGCGTTGGATGCCTCTTTGAATTTTTCCTCAGCAACTTTGTCGCCAGGGTTTTTGTCGGGATGGTATTTGACTGCCAATTTACGATATGCTTTTTTTATTTCATCTGGAGTGGCGTTTCGTTTAACACCGAGTATTTCGTAGTAGTCTCTCATATTTTTCCTATTACTTAACTCTCATTTTGGTCGATCTTGTTTGCTTTCTGTGAACATTAACTATAACGATTCTACCAATTCATAAACAGTAGTGATGTTCTTCCTTTCTTTTACAAGATAGATTCCGAATTTGAGTATATCGATTTCTATACCTAATTTTCTTTTTTTTTCTTGAATACTTTCAATGTCCCTAACATGTGCTGCCCCAATGATACGTCGTAACATCTCCATTCCAGCAAATCCTACGGATTCACGGAGGATAGCATGTAAGGTGCGAACCTTCAAGGAGGGATCCATCTTAAATTCTTCTGTGTATGTCTCCCATGTTTGGATAATGGCGGACTTTATTTTTGATTGCACATCGGTATTTTCAGTATGTGAAAAATAGGATAAAAGATAGTTTGCCCAAAACAATCCAATGTCAAATCCAACGGGACCGTAGAATGCAAATTCTGAATCTATAACCTTGGCAGAATCACCTTTGACCATTACACTACCAGTATGGAGATCTCCATGTGTTAACCCATGTTGTTCAGTTACAAAAATTGATCTTAGATTTCGTGCATGTTGCAGGAAAACATCATCTGTTTTCAACCGTTTAACATCTAGTTCTAATCCATCTGTATAAAAATTCGTTTCGTGTTCCATAAAAGGAAAAGTGAAAACGTAATCCGCAGTTATTGATTGCATCACACTGTTTGCAAAGTTTTCTCGGTACTTATCTGCTGTAGCACTGTCAACATTGTCGGTATAAGTTTGGCTATGCACCCTACCCATAAAGCAACCAATCTGTTCGAGAACAGTTTTATCAACTATTCCAGCAATGAGATCATCTCGCAATAAACGGTACCCGCGAAGGTCCTCCATCACAATTACTGCTGCATTACTATCAAAATAGTGTTGTGTTGGAACTGCCTGACTTGCAAACTGATTATATATCTCAAGTGATCGGGATTCATACGTCAAGCGATCGGAAGGCAATGGATAGTCGGGACCTAATATCTTTATATAGGGTGGTGCTTGTTTCACCACGACAGAATATGTTGGACGTGCAGCATCATAAACGCGGTAAACAAAATTCAGGTTGCCATCTCCGATTTCTTTAGAAATCAACTCTGCATCCGAGTCAAAAAAACCTATCTCAAACTGACGTTCGTGTAGGTATTGAAGGATGGTTTCTCTGTTTAGTTCCATCTTATGATAAGGATAACCGACAAGATGTATTATAACAAGAGTTGTTCAGCAATCTGGATTGCATTTAAAGCGGCACCTTTTCGTAGATTATCAGCAACAACCCACAAGTTTAATCCGTTTGAGATAGAAAAGTCTTCCCGGATGCGTCCAACATATACATCATCTTTGCCAGCAACATCTATTGCCATGGGATATTTGTAATTGTTAGGATCGTCAATTAATTCTACACCGGGGGCATCTGCAAGGCATTTACGGGCTTCTGCAGGTGTTAGTTTTTCGTGGGTCTCAAGGTTAATCGATTCAGAATGTGCAAAGAACACAGGAACACGAACAGTCGTTGCTGAAACTCCTATAGTGTTATCATCAAGTATTTTATGAGTTTCATTAACCATCTTCAGTTCCTCTTCATTATCGCCAGAGTCAGTAAAGGGCCAATCAAAAGCAACATTAAATGCCATTTGATGTGGGAACCGGTCAAGTGTAATAGGTTTGCCTTCCAATGCCTCAGTTGTCTGTAAAATCAATTCGTTCACGGCGCGTCCGCTTTTACCGGAAACGCTTTGGTAAGTGGAGACGACTATTCTTTTGATGCCAACAGCATCGTAAATCGGTTTAAGCGCAACCATCATTTGGATAGTAGAACAGTTCGGATTTGCGATCAGACCATTGTGATCAAGAGCAGCCTTCATATTGACTTCTGGTACAACTAAAGGAGTATCAGCGTCCATTCGAAAAGCACTTGTATTATCAATAACTAACGCCCCTTTTTCAACCGCTGTAGGAACGAATTCTTGACTAACTGACCCACCCGCTGATGAAAAAACAAGATCAACATCCTCAAATGAGTCGTGTGTCAATTCCTCTATTACTATGTGCGCGCCTTTGAATGTCAATATTTCACCTGCCGACCTGTGAGATGCTAACAGTTTCAGGCTACCAACAGGAAAGGATCGTTCTTCTAAAAGCTCCAACATAGTGTTGCCAACTGCCCCAGTCGCACCGACAATTGCAACACGAAAACTCTCATGCATTATTTTTTTACCTCAAAATCAACCTTTCTATGTATTATTTAATGTTACCATATATTTGAGACTTAAGCAAACTTGTTTTGTCATCACGAGCGCGAAGAACTATACCATCCGTTTTCAAATCAACACATCACGCGTGTATTGCCCACAGAATGTAACGATTTAGGAACAAACCCGTTATAACTATCGGTCTATAAACAATAATTGTGTGTCAATAATTCATATCAATTATACATATATACTGATACGCATTATGTTTAGACTACCTAAGCAAGTAACCAATTCTATAAAATAACGTTAAATATAGTAGACACATAGGATTCCGCTATATTTTACCGCGGAAGTTGTAATGTTAAGCGGTCTTGGAAATTCAGTCGCAGCTTGACAACGCTTGAAAAATGTGGTATTATTATATATTGAAACTACATCGTGTTAACACTTCTCGTCAAATCCCCATGCTTTAGTTTGCGGGATGTAGATGGCTAATACATGTGTCGGGCATCACAAACTGCCCAGCGAAAGATCAAAGGTGTAATACCACATCGCAGTAACCTTATAAAGTTGGTGGATAGCGTCCATATCAAGCCAATGCAGCATTGTTGCAGACTGGAATGCGTGAGCGGAGTAAATCTCTCCCGAAGTCTACGGACTTGTCGCGTGGCGTGCCTGGTAGGAAGGGCAGCTGTAAAATGGGTGGAAACAGAGCCAACCCACGACATTGCGAAAAACAAATAGGGCAGGCTGGGATAGCCATGAAAGATTTTCACATGATACCACCTTTTCTCACGTTGAAGCATATTTGACTTCAACACTTGGGATAAGGAAAATAGCCTGCTGGTGGAGACGATGTAAGACGGGTGATCCCTTAGGTGAAACGCTATTGTCTAAGAAACCAAAGCCCTTACCTTTAGGTAGTGGGTGCTATCACGTTATTTATGACACATCTACGTGTCAGTCAATTTGCATACTGAATAGTTTCTATCTTATTTTACTTTCAGTCTGAAGCGAAAACGACTAACGCTTATTATATATCATTCCAGATTCTCGCGTGTGAGTTTTGTTTGACTGAAAGAATAATTATATTAAAAGGAAGTTACATCATGGCAAAGAAATTGATGAAAGATGACATCATCAGCAGCGTCGTTGACAAAACGGGACTTACCAAGAAAGATGCTAGTGCTGCTGTTGAAGCGTTTACGTCAACCGTTCAAGATGCTTTGAAAAAAGGCAATTCGATTGGTTTAATCGGTTTTGGTACGTTTGAAGTTAGAACCCGTTCTGCACGGGACGGTCGGAATCCTCAAACCGGCGAAACTATCAAGATACCTAAGAAGAACGTGCCCGCATTCAAAGCTGGTAAAAAGCTTAAAGACGCTGTCTCCTAGATTTAGTTGTTTGACTTACATAAGGAAAAGTCGTAGATACACCTTGTTCCCACAGAGGTGTTCTACGACTTTTTCTTTTTCTACCTTGTCTTTTTTCCAACATTTCTGCAATATATGTTTGTCTTACAGACAGTGATTTAGTTCTATGTCACTTGAATTCTTCAGAAAAAAGAATTGGAAAATACTATAACACTATGTTATCATAAATGTTATGCACATCCATCGTTTAGTTGCAGTATGTTCTGTAGCACTATGGAACAGGAACATTTAGATGGTTAAAAGTCAATTTCAGGAGAATGTTGATGTTAATCAGGACAAGAGCACCTGTGCGTATTGATTTTGCAGGTGGTTGGAGTGATGTTGCCCTTTTTACAAAAGAATCAAAAGGGCTGGTTGTCAATGGAGCGATTAACCGATACGCCTATGCATCACTTGTTTGTGAAAGCCAATCGAATTTCAATGATTCAGTGGAATTACAACGGGTCTTGGAGAAAAGGATCCGTATCTATTCAGCAGATTTTGATACCTATGTTGAGGCTGAAGATGTCCGTCAGCTTGAATATGATGGAAATATCGATCTCGTTAAAGCAGCTGTCCGTCAAATGTCAATCCAAATCGGAAGTTTTGATCTGATAACACAATCAAATGCTCCTCCAGGAAGTGGTCTTGGAACTTCTGCTGCAATGGGTGTTGCACTCATCGGTGTACTCGGTTCAATTAAGGATATAACATATCTTCCATATCAGTATGCAGAACTCGCCAGTAGTATTGAACGGCATGAACTTGGTATCCTCGGCGGTAAGCAGGACCATTACGCAAGTGCAATCGGTGGTATTAGTATTATGGAATTTCAGGGAGAAGAGGTGAAAACTTCACCCATAAAACTAACGCCAGATATCCAATATGAATTAGAAAAAAACCTTGTTCTATGCTATACAGGTCAATCACGTCTTTCAGGTAATATTCATCAGAATGTCACACAAGCATATAAAAGCGGTGAGCCTGGGGTTAGGAAGGCTATTGAAAAACTTAAAGCAATTGCAGAATCTACGAAAACAGCCCTGATTCGCGGACGATTAACTGACTTTGGTGAGCTTTTGACTGAAAACTGGAAAAACCAGAAGAAACTACATTCGTCTGTAACAAATGAACAGATTGACAAACTTTTTAAGATAGCCAAAGAGCACGGGGCAATCGGAGGAAAAGCATGTGGAGCAGGAGGTGGAGGGTGTTTACTCTTCTACTGTCAACCGACACGCGAACACAGCGTCCGACAAAAACTTGAAGAAGCAGGTACCCGTATAATCGACTTTAACTTTGATTTTGACGGTCTTCAGATGTGGAAACCCGAATAATCTGATGTAATAAGTGCACAACTGCTGTTTCTATTACAATCAATATTTACAACTGAAAAATACTCATTATATTAGGAAGGATTAAAATGGAAACTACCCACATTGAAACCGATTTAGAAGCCGCAGAGTTCTTAAAATCTGCTCGTGAAAACATACTGACTGAACTCAAAAAACGGATTATCGGTCAAAGCGATGTCATTGATCAACTGCTCATCGCGCTTTTCTCACAGGGACACTGTCTCCTCGTTGGTGTACCAGGCTTAGCGAAAACACTACTAATCGATACGTTTGCCAAAATTCTAAAGTTACCATTCAACCGCATACAATTCACACCAGACCTGATGCCCTCAGATATTATCGGAACAGATATTATTGAAGAAGAAATCAACACTGGTAAACGTGCCTTCCGCTTTATAAAAGGTCCCGTTTTTGCGAACATTGTACTTGCAGATGAGATTAACCGAACACCACCGAAAACACAGGCTGCTCTCTTACAAGCAATGCAGGAATATAAGGTAACAGCAGGTGGAAATACCTACGCATTAGAATTACCCTTTTTTGTATTAGCCACTCAGAACCCGATTGAACAGGAAGGCACATATCCACTGCCTGAAGCGCAACTTGACCGCTTTATGTTCAACATTTACATAGATTATCCTGAGAAATCTGAGGAAAGAGAGATTGTGATGACGACTACCTCTGCTTATGAACCTGAAATAGAACCTGTTCTCACGGGTGAAGAAGTTCTCAGATTACAGCAGATTGTTCGTAAAGTGCCTATTGCTGAATCTATAGTAGATTATGCTGTTGAATTAAGTTTTAACACACGACCATCACATCCCGAAGCACCTGATTTCATCAAAGATTGGGTCAATTGGGGGGCGGGTCCCCGCGCATCACAATATCTGGTCTTGGGTGCAAAGGCACGTGCAATAATGCACGGACGTTACCATGTCAGTTATGATGACATCAAAGCAGTCGCCAAACCTGTCTTGCGGCACCGTATCTTGACCAACTTTAATGCTGAAGCAGATGGTATTTCCAGTCTTGACATCATCTCACAGTTGTTGGAAAAAGTTGAACCTCCAGCGGATAGTTGAGTATTCAGGTGCAATTATGGATAAAAAAGAGACACCCATTCTAAATGATAAGAACCTATATAGAATGGATAAGACAGCATTTTCTGTTATATCACTCTCTGAAAAATCAAGTGATAGGGAATATTGGCTTTCAAAAACACCACAGGAGCGATTAGCAGTACTTGAATTGATGCGACAAATAAACTATGGCTACGATCCTGCTACATCACGACTTCAAAGAGTTCTTGAAATTGTTGAATTCACTCCAGATTGAATGAGGGAGACAAAATGGAAAACAGACAATATAAAAACAATAGATCAGAAACACCATCTGCACAATTAACACTCCTGACTGCTGAAGATCTTTTAAAACAAACGGATGATGGTTATCGGTATGAATTAGTAAAGGGAGTTATACATAGAATGCCACCATCTGGATTTGAACATGGGATACGAACGATAAAAATTGGAAAACATCTTGATGTATATGTCGAAAAACATCAATTAGGATATGTGTGCGGTGCTGAAACAGGATTTAAACTTTCTCAAAATCCGGATACCGTACGCGCACCAGACGCGGCATTTGTTTGTCAAGCAGCAATTGACGAAAAGGGTATTCCGAAAGGTTTTTGGGAAGGTGCTCCAGATCTTGCTGTTGAAGTTATTTCTCCAAGTGATACTTACACTGAGGTTGAGGAGAAAGTAGATGAATGGTTAAATGCTGGGTGTGCGATGGTATGGGTAATAAATCCACGCAGAGAAACAGTAGAGGTGTACCGGTCTCCTGATGATATTATCGTTCTACGTGGTGAAGATATCCTTGATGGTGGCGATGTCTTAGAAGGATTTCAATGTTCAGTGCGAGATCTTTTTGTTTGATGTGTATATTACGAGGTCATTCCTGAACAAATATTTCATTTCCCTTTTCCGAATCTTTTTTGTATTCATCCAGTCTTCGGTGTAAAGTCCGAACTCCAATATCCAGAATCCTCGCGGCTTCAGTTTTATTCCCACCTGTTTCAGCCAAAGTCTTTTCGATAGCTGCCTTTTCTATTTCCGCCATCTTCATACCAACCCTACCGATTGTATCTTCATCATCAAGAACAGGTAGATATTCATCTTTTACACTTGAGCCGTCTCGTTGTCCTATCGGATTGCCAATCTGTATAACTTCGTCTTGCGGACGATTTTCAAGAGCCTTCGCTATAGTTGAAAGCACCTCAAGCGTTTTCCGCAATACTGCTGCCGTATCATCTGTATCTGTTATCTGTAGCCAACTGTTATCCTCATCAGGAATTAGCGAAGGCATTTCATTGGTATGTGAAGTATTGGGTTCAAGCATACGAACTGCTGAGAGAATAAGTCCAAGAATAGTTTTATATATTGCTACATTTTCTGAGGCAATTTGCCCGGAGTCCGGATTTAAAATCTGCATAGAAGTTCCCGGTTCATCAACAATGTGAACAGGAAACTTAGTATGTCCGATTGCTGATTCTGTGGGAAAATCTTTTAGATTCAACTCTTCTGATGCAGCGACGATAATAGCAGATTCAACCGCATTCTTAAGCTGTCGGATATTTCCTTGCCAATCAGCATTTATTAGAGATGTGAGTGCTTCAGGTTGTATACCAGTAATGGTTTTATCATGTTTTGTGCTTAATTCAGAAATAAAAGCATCAACGAAAAGAGGTATGTCTTCGCGCCTGTCACGTAAGGGAGGAATTTGGATATGGAATAGGTTTAGTCTGTAATAGAGGTCTTGTCTAAACTTCTTATCTTTGACAGATGTTTCAAGATTGACATTTGTTGCTGCGATAATACGAACATCAACTTTAACGTTTTTTTCACCACCGAGTCTTGTGAATTCTTGTGTTTCTAACACACGCAGAAATTTTACCTGCACTTCGGGAGACATTTCACCGATCTCATCCAGTAATAATGTCCCACCATCAGCAAGTTCAAACACACCACGACGTTGGTTCGTAGCACCGGTGAAAGCACCTTTTTCATGTCCAAAGAGTTCACTTTGAAGAAGGTCTTGGTAAAACACACCGCAATTGACGGCTTTGAAGAGTCTATCTTTACGGGAACTTCTCTTGTGGATTTCTTGTGCAACTACCTCTTTACCTACACCCGTCTCTCCAGTAATGAGGACAGTCGCGTTCGTTGGCGCGACCTGTTCGACCTGATGCCAAACTTTCCGCATCGGTTCAGATTCACCGATAATAGGGAATGTGTTAGGGTTAGTAAGGGGTGTTTGGACATGCATGTTTGTCACTCTGAAATCCGTGATATTGGTACAGTTTAACTTTTTTGTAGTATTATCTCACGCAACTGCTGCGGATCCTTTCTCACTTCCTCAAACACCTGAAAACCATCACGACACGCAGCCTCACACAACCTTCGCATCACAGCACCTTTGAGTGCCCAATTTGTTGTGCGTAGCCTTTTCTGCAGAGTCCTGCCAGTCTCAACAACATGAACATTCGGTAAATCCTCATTGACTGCTTTTCTCTGACTCTTTGGAAGCAGGAAGATTATCGGGACACTTCGTTCAACTTCAAAAACACGTTGCAATGATGCAATATCGTCAGGTCTCAACAACGAGAATACAAGGTCATAGCTTTCAAGCAAATCTACAGTCCGTTCAGGTACTTCACTCTCATCAAATTCTAAAACCTCGAGTTCGTGAAGTGGGGAAGTATCAAATGGGACAATAATGTCGTTTTCGCTAACAGGACTCTGTTTTCCATCAACCCGACAATAATACCATGGATAATATAAATCAATGCTTGTTTTACCGTAGTCTTCGTGTTCCCGAATCTGTTTCAAACCTTCCTTTAATTGAACGGACAATGGACCGGAAAACATCTCACCGGCAGGCAAGCGATAGTCTCTACTATTGTCATGCCACCCCTCATCATTGAAACCACACAATTCTTTTATTCTTGATTTAAGACGATCGGGTGAACTGCAATCTTCAGCACTGAGAGGGTTATCCAATTTATGCTTCTGACCCGTTGTGTAAGAATTAAATATCAGTATTTGCATTAAATTACGCTTTCTGTTGTTTTAGATTCCAGATATACAGAATTGGACTGGCGATAAAGACCGAAGAATACGTTCCAATTAACACGCCGACAATGAGGGCTAATGCAAAGGTGTTAATCTCCTCACCTGAACTTGACAGAACAAAGATGACTACAACAACAAACAGGGTTGTTATGGATGTAATGACAGTTCGACTGAGTGATTGATTGATACTGCGATTTAGCACATCAATATATTCTGTGCCACGCATAGATAAACCGTTTTCTCGAATTCGGTCAAACACAACGATTGTGTCGTTCAACGAATATCCGATAATTGTAAGAAATGCTGCAACAGTCGGTAGGTTAATTTCCTTTGTCAGAACAGCGAAAATACCTAATGTGATAAGCACATCATGAACAAGTGCTGCAATCGCACCAATGGCAAAACGGAATTCAAATCGCCATGAGATATAAATTAGCAAAATAGCAATTGATGAGAGGACAGACCAAAGTGCTGACCATTTGAGTGTGCGTCCTACACTTGGACCAACTTCAACAACATTTACACCTTCGGGGTCAGCCTGCCAACCGTCACCACCCTCTTGTAAAGCTTCTGTGAGGATGTTCCCAACACTTGCTTGTAATTGAATAGTAGCATTTTCTGTTAAATCTATACCGATTTCTTGCGTAAAAGTCACCACCTTGGTTGCACCTTCAGCAATAGTTTCAACTGCACTAATCTCGTTCCGGCGTTTTTCATCTCCATCAATCAACTCAACAGTCTCTTCTGCTCTCAACAGGTGTATTTTATCTACTGTGCTGCTGACGTGTAGACTTGTTGCAGACGCATCTCCAGGGTCTGACAGAATGGGTATATTTATAAATTGTTCCTGAAATTCTGGACGATGTCCCATAGAGATGAAAGCCTTGTTTTCATTTGGTTCGAGTTGTATTTTCGCATCCTCATAACCAAAATCAGCCAACTTAGTTTTCAACTCAGCTTCTGTAACTGCCCTATTGAATATCGCTTCAACCTTAACGCCTCCGCGGAAATCAATTCCAAAATTTGGTCCACCGTGATAAATAAGGAAAACTATGCCGATACAGATTAAGACTGCTGAACATAAAAAACCTGTGCGGTGTTTATTTATAAAATCAAAATTTGAATCTCTTAAAAATTGCAATTTCTATCTTCTCCATATTCGCGATACCCGTCAGAAAATATGCTCATTTCATCTCGGGCAATCCCATAGGTTATAAAAGAATTTAGACACAGCTTTACGTTAGATGCTTAATTTTTTCACATCACGATTTCCAATTGCCAATCCATACATTTCTCTGGTGACAATAATTGCTGTGAACATACTCGCAAGAATTCCAATACCAAGTGTTATGGCAAACCCTTTTATCGGACCAGTGCCGAAGTGATAGAGCACAAGAGCCGTAAAGAAAGTCGTAAGATTAGCATCTAAGATAGTCACAAATGCTCGTTGATAACCACTCGTAATCGCTGACCATACAGTTTTTCCTGTACGCAATTCCTCACGAATTCTCTCAAATATAAGTACATTTGCATCCACAGACATACCTATAGTAAGCACAAGTCCAGCGATACCTGGCAGTGTCAATGCTGCACCGAATCCTGCTAAGGCACTCAGAATAATAATCATATTAAAAACGAGTGCAACAATCGCCACAATACCAGATAAACGATAGTAAATTATCATGAAGACAAGAACACCAAGAAGTCCTATCAGAGCAGCTTTTATACCATTATCAATAGATTCCTGACCGAGAGTAGGACCGACAGCACGTGCTTCACCAACTTTAACACCTACCGGAAAAGCACCTGCATTCAAGATGTTTGAAAGATATTTCGCTTCTGGAAAATTAAAATTCCCTTCAATTATCGCACTCCCTCTAATCTGTGTGTTTATTACTGGAGCAGATTGAATCTTATCATCAAGAAGTATTGCCAGATGTTCACCAATATGATCGCCAGTGATTTTAGCAAATTTCGTGCTGCCTTCACGATCAAATTCTATAAGGACAACGATTTCAAATCCTGTGCTACCGGAAGTAGGTTTAGAATCCTCAATATTATGACCTGTAAGTAGTACTGGACTCTCCAGAATGAACCAATCGCCTGTTTCATGATGATACCGAATTTCTGCGTCCTCAGGAAGATTTTCTGGTGGTGGTGTATTTGCAGAACCTGACCACAAATTACCGCCCGTTGGAGACTTCTTGACCATCTTGAATTCTAATCTACCCATTGTCTCAACAATGCGAAGTGGTCCAGAGGAATCTTTCGCTCCCGGCAATTCAATGATGATACGTGGACGATTTGCTTCCTGTCGGATAGATGGTTCGGCAACCCCAAAAGCATCAACGCGGTTTCGTAAAACAATCAATACCTGCTCAATTGCCTGATCACTGTATTCTTGCATACCTCGACCACTTAAATGAAGCCTATAGGTTGATTGCGTGTCTTTTTCAGTGACAATCTCTACATCTTCAAAGAATTCTATTTCGTTGAGAAGTTTTTCAGCTTTATCAGTATACTCCTTTTTTTGATCTTGATCAGATCGTAAGCGGGAAGGGATTTCAATAAGCACATTCAAGGCATCTTCCCCACTCACCTGTTCAACTTGCCGACACAAAACCTGTTCTGTCCTAAGCATCTCTGGTATTGAATATGACCTTGCCTTGAGTAACTCGCTTTTTGATTTTTCAAGATCAACTTCAAGCACAAGGTGAACACCACCCTTCAAGTCTAAACCTAACTTCAATCGATTAGCAGGTAGAATCGGTCTTAATGCCGTTGGAATACTGCCATATAGATGTAAATTCTCCAAAGTTGATGTGGGATTGACTACTGCCTTATCAGAAATTAGTCTGACGAAGAATTCTTTGTCTTCTGTCGTATCAAACTCATAGTCAACCGTCTCCAATAGTTCCAGTTTCTCTAAATGGACTTTGAAAACATCTTGCAGTTCAGTAATCGCTTCTTGGAAGTTTTTGCCTTCAGGATAATCTACTTCCGCTAAATTTACCTTAAATGTATTGTCCTCGGTAACTTCAAAGGGAGGAAGTGATTCCTGCATCCACAGAGGAAGATTACCATATAACGGGAGGTAGAGGCTATCTGGTGTTGGAATAAGGTATAAAACTGATAACAGTAAAACACCAAGGATTAAAACTATTTTCCAGATATTAAATCTGTACATCAAATGCTCCTATTTCTAAAACTATATTTACGGATGTAAGAATATTGCAGATTAATTAAAATCCTAATGTATGACAGTTATGCCTAAACTATCTAACTAATAGGACAAGCAATGAGTTTATTTTTATGATGTGGTATATCTTCATCCGTAATTCATCTATCAATCGCGCAGATTTAGGTGATTAATAGATTAGCAAATACATGCTTACTAAGATAACCACGTACAAAATTATATTAGAAAATATTAAGGTGCGCCTGGGAGGAATCGAACCCCCGACACGAGGCTTAGGAAGCCCCTGCTCTATCCCCTGAGCTACAGGCGCGTCTACCGACAAAACACCTTCAAAACCTAATCTACCACCCGATTGTCGCTTTGCATAATTGGAAACGATATTCCATATTTGCTAAAATTCAACAAGAGAAAAGATTGGTTGATCTACTACTTTTTTTCGCCCTTCGAATTCCGTGAGTTCCAACAAAAGTGCAACACCTACTATATCCCCACCCAATTTTTTGACAAGTTCTATTGAGGCAGAAAGTGTTCCACCTGTCGCTAAAACATCGTCGCAAATAAGAACTCGGCTTCCTATCGGAAACGCATCCTGATGGATAGCAAGTGTATCGGTACCGTATTCAAGGTTGTAAGTCACTTCATAACAATCAAAAGGCAGCTTACCACTTTTACGAATGGGAACAAAACCTAATCCTAAACGTTGTGCAAGGGCTGCACCTAAAATAAAGCCGCGGGCATCAATCCCTACAATTACGTCAATCAATTCAGACCTAAAACGGTTGACGAATACTTCAATCGCAGCATTAAAAGCCAAACCATTTCCTAAAAGTGGAGTAATATCTCTAAATGAAACACCCGGTTTCGGGAAATTCGGTATATGTCGAATATATTTAGTAAAATCACTCATTATGTATTCTACTTTAACCTTGTAAACTTAAAATTGTCTAAATAAAGGTTATTGAATTAACAGTAAAGTATTTGTTAATCGGTATTATTAACACTCATTGTGCGTTTGAAAACCACAGCGACTGGATATAATTTTATGTATGAACTCATAGCGAGTACGAGCTAAACACCGTTGAAAGTCACTCGTAAGTTTATCATTGAATATGCTAAATACCGAAACCCTAAACGGGTTTCTTTGAGTTTATCGTAGCTAATGGCAAGTTTCCTGTAAGTATCTTGC
>JAJDWI010000016.1 GCA_022825665.1 Candidatus Poribacteria bacterium | reverse complement strand
ATACAGACGAAATATTAAAAATACTTCCGCAAAAACCTGAACCAATTGTTATTCAACAAATCACTGAACACTTGGGGGCAATCGGTGCTATTCATTACACACAACCTCAAATAAATCCAGGATAATTGGCGAAGGTATTATAAATAGTCGGTTATCATTAACAAAAAACGCGTTTGTAGTCGCGCAATTCATTGCGCCTCTTACATTTTCACCTACATGAGAATTCCAGAATCTCATAATGAGACTATATTTATTACAATTGGCATTATATTACGGGGCATTTTATAGAACGAATTATTACCGAAATTTATAATTCTTGTGCTACTGATCTTCCGTGCTATGTCTTTCTTCAAGAGCATGTATAGTCCCGTGTATATAGCAATTCAGCGGAATGCCATCTGCAAAGTTGCACGTGACGTTAACATGAAACTGCATCGTAGGTGTCAGAGTCGGTATTTTGAGGAAAACGGTTTTACCATCCTTAGACAGCGTCACTGATTGGACAGGATGTAAGTCTCTACCCTCCTCACCAGAACGTTTTAGCTGCGGTGAACCGTAGTTTTTGGTCCAACGGTACTCCCAACTTTGTATCTTCCAGTTATCAGGATTTGATGCAGACTTTGGATCAAGCGGTTCGTAAAAATCGAAGACTAAACCATCACTCACAGCACGGAATGATTTGGGAGTACGAAGTGGGGCACCAGTCATACGAACCCTATAAAAACCTGTGTCTTCTTGTTTGTTTGATGACCAACCAAATAGACCTGCAACATAGAGGTCTCCACTGTCCGGATGAAAACGTCCACGCATGACTCCTGTAGGCAGCTCCACACCGAGATCAGTGACAGCACCTTGTATGATTTCCTCTGTATTATGCTGAAGTACAGCGTATATTTTTCCTGTGCCGTAACTGACAGAAAGTAGGGAATCCCCCATCTCTTTCCACATGTCAGTCGGAATCCAGACCAGTGCAGCGGGGGAACGATCAACAAAAGGTGCGACCCAGCAAAGGGGTGGTTCATAGGTACTCGGTGGTTCACCGGGAGGGTACCAACCCAACAGATTACCGTAGAATTTTCCTGGTTCAGTGATACGGTTCAGTCGGTTAGCAGGCAACCAGAAACCTTCCTGATCTGTTCCGTAGAATGTAGGACCGGGGCTAATCCCAAGTCCATTTGATGCACGAAATCCATAAGCAATTACAGTGGATTTTTTCCCGTCTGACGATACTTTGATGAGTGTGCCGTGATGTGGATGTTGGGAAGGTAATGCGTGACGACCCGACTTCATATAGTAGAAGTTTCCCGCTGCATCGGTCTGCAGATCCATAACTTGTTCGTGAAAGTGTTCACTGTTATAAACGTCATTGTTAAAATTCTGGTAGAAGTCAATTTCACTATCTCCGTTGAGATCAACGAGTCGGGTTATCTGATCGCGTCCAGCAACGTAAATCTGATCATCTACAATTCTAAGTCCGAGCGGTTGGTTAAGTCCAGTTGCTATGCGTTGCCATACGAGATTGTCTAAAGTATCATTAAGTCCCGTGACTGTCCAAACATCACCGTTCCAAGTAGAAAGTGCAGCACTATTACCGTCAGAAAAGAAATCGAACCCGCCAAAACGTATCCATGATTCCCACGGATTTTCTGAGGGCCAATCAATCTTGTCAATCGCGAACGGCTGACTGGGATCAATTCCATTATTTGCCGCTAAACGAGCAAAATCTGAAAGTTTCGACTCACTACCTACCCATCTAAAAACTGATGCGGTTGAGTCTGCAGGAAGGTGGAGGGAAATCTGTTTGGAGTCTATAGTCCATTTCGCTCCTTCAATCGGTTCTACCAGAGACACCGCAATCAATGGTAGTTGTGTAGAACCTTTGTACAGATTCTGTATCTCGTCAGCAGAGAAGGCGCGGTTGAATAGATGCATGTCATCAAGTTTTCCTTCAAACCAAGGGGATGCTTCTGGGAAATTTTCTGAAGTGAAACCGAGTCGCCAAATGTCATCTTCCAATTCATCATCTGGCTTGAGTACACCCTCTGCGACTTGCTCTCCATCCAAAAACAGTTTCACTGCACCCGTCTGATGCTTCCACGTCAGGCCAACATGATGCCAAACACCATCAGTGACTGATTTTCCGTCTCCTATCGCGCTACTAATAACACCGACCCAACCAACATCAAACGCCAAATGTCCATTTCGTATAAAAAAGGTTTTGCCATTGGGGACCCATTCAGGTTCCTCAAGTGCTTCTGAAAAGATTGTGCCATCGTTCTCAGTGTTAATCCATGCTGCGAAAGTGAGGTCGTTTGTGTCAAAATCGTAGGCAATGTCTTCGTCAAAACGTGCTTCGGATTCCCCATCAAATACGAGACAATCTCCTATTTGTCCGGTTCCCCATTTAACGCCATCAAGGACGATTGTTGACTTTTCCGGTGCACTTGCTGTATGTATACCTTCACCTTCGTCAAAACGCCAAAGTCCGATCAAAGCAGGATCGAATTTCTGTACTTGTGCTGATGCTGACTTTTCAGTTATTGAAGGTGGAACGAGAACACCAATGTATTGATCCGCACTTCCGATGTTATCAGGGGCAGGTGACAGGTCATCCATTGATAATACTTTCGGAAGGTATCCTTCTATTTCAATGCTCCAAGTCGTTGTGTGCGCGTCAATTTTCAAAGTTTCTGGTTTGAGTTGTCGCTGTATATTAGTGTGTCCAGTCGTTACCAGCTTTTCCGACCATCGTTGCGGTCCGCCTTTTATGAGTGTCGTCAAATCCATTACAGACGGTGAGTTGCTAACGAATTCTCTCCATGTGTCTAAGTTAAGTGTATCCTGTATTGCCGGAGTAATCAAAATTTTTGCTGTGATTGCTTGCTCAGAAGGCGGAAATCGTACGCGTATCTCATCTTGTGCTATCTCCCACTGTGTGCCATCTGGTGCATCAATTAAAGCGGCAAGCAGACTTTCTGGTGCACCAGGTTCCGTGTCTGACGGACATAAAGCAATACAAGTGCCACGTGATGTTTCAGGTAAGATCGAGGATTTACCGTCAGTGATTGATGCGATTCGAATGAGTGTGTTTGTTACGGAGGGACCGAGATGGAAAGTTCGGGTAAAAGCATAACCTTTCTCTCCGCTTTCAATTGATGGGGTTTCAAGCACCGAACGGGTACCTACCGTATACGACAAAACAACCTTGTCATCGTGAAGATACAAACCTTTCCAATGTGCCCAATCTCTGGGAAGAGGACCAAAGGCAACAGGACGTGTGTCCTCAAAACTATCATCCTTTGCACAACCGGGACCTACCTTGTTTTCCCATAAAAGACTTCCCTCAATAGAAGGGTAACTCTGATGCCAACCGTTATACTCAACATCTTTGAAGTCAATCAGTCCACCTATCCAACCTGCAGAGTAGCGTAACAGGTCTGTGTCAAATACGACCGCTCCACCCGTGAGATCCGGAGTAAGCGGAATTATAATGCCTTTATAGGTAAGGTTATTCCTGTTCGCAGCGACTGCTGTGGAAAGGTAAGGTCCATAGTCCATATCCCGCCACGGTTGTCCGGTTTTAACACGCCAACCGGGTGTATATCGCCGCGGTGCTTCTCGTTCAAGACACCAGTAGACACCGTTGACAATGAGACGACGAAAGTCACCAACACTGAAATCCTCTGGATGTCCCATCGTTGTTGTGAAAACACGTCCTTCCCCCGTATGCGTGTGCGTCCATGCAATCGGATTGACAGTTTCATCACCGCCACGCTCCCCTTCTGGAAATACAGGTCGTCCTTGTACTAAGGTCCGTGCATCTTTGGGTGGATAGTCAGGGAGCACATGATAAGTCCATGAGCGAACGTGGAATGTTGGACTAACTCCTGTGAGGATTGGATGGTCGCCGATGGTTGTCGCATCGGTACTTGCCCCGTGTCCATAGTGGTAGATCCAGGGGGCACCGAGTTCACGTGCACCGAAATTGTTCCATTTTGCCGCTCTATTATCATCCTCTTCGTAGTCAAAGGCGTGTGTCGTTGTGCGGAAGGCGACGATGGGACCGCCGCGGTCAATGTATCTTTGTAATAACGCAAGTTGGTCGTCTGGCAGTTGTCGGAATCGCAGATACAAAATGAGAAGATCTGCTGTTTCAAGAGCGTCCAATCCATTTATGCTATTACCCTCACCTCCTTGAAGCACTTCATCAATGAGAACTGTAGTGCGGAAACCATAATGGTCTGTCAACACCTTAGCCAACGCGGGCATCGTTACTTCGGAACGATACTCATTTTCCCCCACAACGAAGACGAGATGGGGTTGAGCATGACTAATGGATGGTAATATGATAAGTGAGAGTAGTATGCTTAGTAGATAAATTGAAATCCGATTTGGAAAATAATACGAGGTATTGAATGAGACATCTGTTCTTGACATGTTTATCCTCTTCAGATCGAAGGTGTTTACTTATGATTACATAGGATTTTCCGTAAAATAATGATCTGATATTTCTCAGAATAGCGTTTAACCTAATAGCCATCAACCTTTAGCATGTAAAACGCTATGAAAATGCGTTTTGTTTTAAATTTTTCTTGACTTTTAGTGCATGAGATACCATCCTAAATGGTAAAAGTTCACCTA
>JAJDWI010000122.1 GCA_022825665.1 Candidatus Poribacteria bacterium | reverse complement strand
TACTTGCTAAAGCCTCGGAGAGGCGACAGGTGTATAGTAAACGTTAATCCTGCTAACAGCAAGCCCCAGAGGGGCGAAAGGTATATCAGAAGCACTAACGTTACGCACTAAATTGACGCTTATGGTGCGGTTAGGAAACCGCACCTACCGAAATTGGGAATGTAGAAATTACCGAATTAATAAATTAATCTTCATGTAAGCGCGCTGGAAACCCACTATTCTCTTGAAAATTACGTTAATTTAGTAACAATTTTTTGAGAAATCGTGAGAATCGCGCAAGTCTTAATGTAATATAAATCAGTTATTAGATATATTTGAATTAGGAGAACATGACTAAATGAAAAGCGATGCGCATGCTAACAAAGCGCACCTACCAGAAAATGTTACTACCATACTTAAAAAGTTAATCGGTAGCAAATTTGATGATATAACCGCAGAAATGGATTTCGATTCAGAATCCATACAAACCTTCCTATCTTCACTACCAACAGACTCACTTGAAAACTACTTTACTCCACAATGGGTTGTCCTCGCAGCAGGTAAAGGCACACGTATTGACCCAACAGGTCGTTTGAGCAAAACATTAGATATAATGTTCGGTGACCAAAACATGCTGCAACTCTCACGACAGTTCCTCCCTGGAAACCTTCCAGACATCGTTGTTATAAACCCACAGATGGCAACCCGATTGACTGACAGCATATCAACAGAACTATTGTTAGGTGTAAATGCTGTTCCATGTATTCAACAAGAAATGAACGGCACAGGTGGGGCATTACAAGCAGCAGTACCAGAACTTCGCCACTCAAATGCTGAGTGGATTGGCGTAGCATTCGGTGATGAACCATTCTTAGATAAGACAATTTTTGCACAAACTCTGTTATCACATTTCATATCTGCAGCAGATGTAACCTTATGTGGAAAAATACCTGAAACTGTTGTAGATAAGGGAGGACTTTTCTTTGATACAGATGGCAAATTCATAGGGACTAAAGAATGGTACGATATGACTGATGAAGAAAAAGAACAGATGTGGCAACGGTTGGAACAAGGTGAAGCATATACCAATACAGGAATAACTATCATCCGAAAAAGTGCACTATTGGAACGAATTCATCGTTTGCAACCACACATCAACCGGAATAACGAACTTCATCATGTTGATCTTATCCGACTCTGTTATGAAGATGGGTTGAAAACAAACGCCTTTATTTATCGTAACGATGTACTCTCTGGTGTAAACCGTTGGTCAAATGTATTAAAGGGCGAAAAAATGTTATATAAACAGACACGAGAATTCCTTGTTCAGAAAGGTATACGTGTTGATCCTTCCTCACAAATTACATTAGGAAGTGATGATGTTGAAATTGGGACTGGATGCTATCTACTCGGTAGAATTCATATCGGAAACGGTGTGAAGATTGGGGATTATTGTAGACTTGAAAATGTAACACTCAGTGGAACAACGATAGTAGGGAACTCAGTCGGTTTACAAAATGTGTCAGCAATAGATACTACTTTTGAAGCAAACACGATACCTACGACATTAACCGAACCTGTGACTTGTCTCGCAACTAAAAGTATCATTCAGAATAGTACGTTTAATTGTGTTATTGTTGGCAATACAGTTGAGTTGATAGATATTCATGCAAATGCATCAGTGATTCCATCCGAAATAAAACTAAATCATAAAAGATTAGGAGTACCAATCACCGAGACTCCTAACGGTGTGCAAAGTGCTCATTTCCACCAAATTGTTCCAACGGATTACAGACCAGGAGTATATACATTCGGTGAAAAGAAAGGATTACCTGATTGGGAAAATCTACGAAAACATGTCAGTTCACATAGTGCATTGGAGTTGATCCCTCGCGCTACAAACAGTAAACAGGTTCAACATGTAACAAGCAATGCTGTAAATATACTGTTAGATATGAAACGTGAAAATGGTGCATATCTTATAGAAGACCTTACGCCAGAAGAACTGTGGGGAACGATTTTTGAGTTAGTAGAAATACATACAGGTAATCCAAACCCATATCATCAGGACAAACTCAAAGCACGAAAAACAGCACTTGAACTGATACCAGAATTTTGGGATGACAATTGGTTAACACGCTTGAAACTTGTTGTCGCAGGAAATGTCATTGATTATAGTAGCGCGCGGGTTGTACAAAAAGTCAATGAAAATCCGGACTATTTCTCACAAGCTCTTAGTGCTGCGGTAGAGACACCTTTCGCCATTGATTGTTACGACAACTTTTTAGAGAAAGTCATCAATGCGAAACCCCAAAAAATATTGTGGCTTGCAGACAACGATGGAGAAATAATCTTTGATATTGCTTTCATTCAAGATCTAATACAACTTGGACATCAAATATGTATAGTCGGCAAAGTAGATAATGCAAGCAACGATGTTACATTGGCAGATTTGCATGACATCACAAATTACCCTCAATTCACAGAACTTCAGCAAGCGATACGAGACGGTATCGTTATTCTAATGTCATCAGGGGCAAAGACAATCGGCACTAATCTTTATAATGCCACACCAGAATTTATAAATGCACTCTTAGATGCCGACCTTGTTATCTCAAAAGGACAAGGGAATTTCTTCACAACACCGGGATGGTATAAAGACACATTTTATCTCCTGCTATCCAAAGGTATGACTGCAGAAAATACTACCGGTGTAGTAGCGGATAAAAACCTACCCATTGACGGACTTATATTAGCATATCTGCCGGGTGGTACAAAGCGGGATACAACGTTACGTGAACTATGCAACCTTTGATATCGTAAACTCTCGTTTTCCAGACATGGGTAGAGTTATCTCATCTACAAATTCCACGCTCACAGATACATCTGAACCCAGAGCATCCTTTATTTTTTGGATTAAGTAGTTACCTGTATCCTCTGTCCATTGTTGATTTATTACAAGCTTAAGGACACTCTGTTCTAACGTTTCTTGAATCAATTGAAATTGTGTCACGCCATCAAGGTCATAGAACTGTTGTGTGAAATATCCTCCGTGTATTAATTCTCCATTTTTTGTTCTAAAAGTCGCTGTACTACGTCCAAGTAGTTCCTTTAAAACAGGCAATTGATTACCACATGGACATACTTCATCAGATAACAGCCCTATATCTCCAATTCGGTAACGAATAAAGGGCATTGCAAAGTTATTCAATTGAGTAATCAATATCTCACCTGGTTGTTTATAGGGTTGTCCACTGTCTATCTCAAGGTAAATATCTCTGCAGTTGATATGCATTCGTCCTTCTGAACATTCCATAGCAATTAAACCCACTTCACGTCCACCATAACGGTTGTATATCCTTGTTTTAAATACAGTTTCAGCAAGTTTCCTATAATGCGGATGTAACATCTCAGCAGACGAAATAATTCCTCTCAATGAATTATTAGGCTTTAATTCATTCTCGGATAGAAATTTGGCAAATTGGTATAGAGAGGAAGGATATGCGAGAATAGTTTCCGGTTTTAGCTTCTCTATAATCTGATAAGTATTGTACATCTCAGAGTCAGTAAGTTGAAATCCGTTCAACCAAAACTGATTACGCCAAAAGTTATTCAGTTTCTGTTTCCAATTACCGTTATTTTCCAAATCAGCGAGGGCACCCCAGATAATTAGTTGTGATTGACCAAAATCCCAACCTACCCACCTATCAAAATAATATACGCTCAGATTGCGCTGATTCCAATAGTTTCTATCCTGATAAAATGTCAATGGAGTACCTGTTGATCCACCAGTTGCATTCTTTATCCGTTGTTTTTGCGAGAATGAATCTGAACACAGATCTGCCAATTGTTCCCTGATGGTCCCCTTCTCAAGCAGGGGAATCTGTGAAATGTCTGGAGAATCTGTCTTAAGCAATTCTCGGTAATATGAAGTCGTTTGGTATGCATGCCGAAGGAGTTTCTTTAATCGTTTACACTGATACGCTAAGATATTATCACGAGAGGAATTAAAAAGGGAATCTGTTTGTGATAGTTGAGCGCGGAAATCTGTACCTTTGCGGTAGGTATTGTAGGCATACCATGCAGTTTTAGAAAAAAGTCTTTTTGTAAAACGATGGATAGACATATATTATAATACCATTTCTAACATATAATGTCTCTCTTTTGTAGCACAAACTTTATGAAGATTAATTTATTCTTTCGGTAATATTAATTTCCCAATACCTGTAGGCGCGCTTTGATGAAGATTAATTTATTCTTTCGGTAATATTAATTTCCCCAAAACCTGTAGGCGCGCTTTGTAAGCGCGCTGGACTTCAATAATAAATTACCGAATCTATTTCTTAATCTTCATTTAGTTTGTGTCCTGAAGGATTACAACCATAATAACCGTAAATGAGACAATAATTTATAGAAATGGTATAACGTGAATTCGGAATAAGTAACTTACGGAATCGACTGAATTCACATCCTAAATTCCGTTGTTATTGTTCTTGGTAAAAGAAGCCGAATTTTCAGAGTCATTCTTGACCAAATAAGTCATAATAGCCCTGTAAAACCTTACTGAATATAGGTTCGTTGCACATGATAAAATTGTGAAAATTTCCCTCTGACTCTGAAAACTCTGAATCTTTAGAACGTAAATAATGTAAATATCAGCATTTCAAAGGGTCTCCTTCTGACACACAATACTATCCACTAATCGAACTCACGTTATTATAGTGTGCCTAACTATCTGAGGAACATCTGGAATTAAGTGTAGGTGAGTAATTTCCTATCAACGCCCTCTAATAGGATCAATATGCGGGACATACCCAGGAGGTAACTGATCACTTGAAGAACGTCCATCTTGAAATAGTTGACCAGCATCCGGATTCTCCGATTCAATCAGTATTGGAAATTCCTTCCACCTATTTTCTTCAAGGGGTTGTTCATAACCATCATCACGGAACCAGTTTATCAACCTATCACGATATTCCCTGAGTGGACATCCATACGCTGGATTACCAGCAAGATTTCGCTCATCAAGCCTACCAGCCAAACGTCTGAATAGAAATTCCTTCTGATCAGCAGCAGAATAGATATATTTATACGCATCTGTCAATAGCATATACAATCCTCTATCCTCATGTGCTAACTGTCCAATTATTGCATCTCGATCAGAATTACCATACGCAATATCAGCGAGATCAGTACCACAACGATCAGAATCGGGAGTCAAACCTGCGGCACAAAGACTTGTCGGTAATATATCAACAAGACTGGTTGGAATATCACACTGACTGTTTGCGTCAAATCGTTCGGGATAACGCACCAACAAGGGAATACGTGCAGCTGCATCAAGGAATGAACGTTTCCCATAACAGTCATAGTCACCAAGTAGTTCTCCGTGGTCAGAAGTATAAATAATCAAAGTGTTATCAAGTTCTCCTACCGACTCAAGATATTCCAGAATTCTACCTACTTGATAGTCAATAAATGAAATAGCAGCATAATATGCAGCTCGCATTGTTCTGAGAAGATTCAGGTCCATACCTTGATCACGATATTTATAACGATTTTGATGACGGTTCCAGTAAGTATGAAGTTCTTCATAATCTGGAGGTAGGAATGGTAGCGGCATTTCAACTGTACGATACAATCTATTCCAAGGTACAGGTGACTCAAACGGAGGATGTGGTTTAATAAAACTTGACCAACATAAAAAAGGTCTATCAGAATCGCGTTGTGTGAGAAATTGTAATGTTCTATCACCTACCCACTGTGTATGATGTAATCGGGCAGGTAGTTGAGAGGGTTGTGGAATGTAGTAGTATTCACTTCGTTCCCCATGCGGAGCGATAATATGATCATATCCATTATCATGTAGAGATTGTGTAAAGTCGTCAGGACCGGTTCCCTCCTCAGAAAAATCTCTTGTTTCAAAACCCCACATTTTGCGTCCTTGCGGTGTAAAATGCATCTTTCCAATACCATGTGTCTGATAACCTACCTCATTCAATATATCCATAACTGAAGAACGATCTTGAGGCATAGCTGAATTCGTAGTGCAATCTGTCTGATGAGGCCATTGACCAAGCAGAAAACTACATCGAGAAGCAACACAGACAGGAGAAGGACAGTATGCTGAAGTAAAACTTGTTCCCTCACGCGTAAGTCTATCAAGTGCTGGTGTCTGTATTATAGGATTATTGAGAGCACCGACTGTATCAAATCGCTGTTGATCTGTCATCAGGTAGAGTATATTGGGTTTGTTAGCCATAGAAGTTATATTCCTTTCTTATGTCGATGGTATGTTGTTTGATTATGGATGCATTACATTAGAATAACACTTTTACCATTTGAGCACAATACTTTTGAATGAACGTATACCATTTCTAAATAATAACTTCTCATTAACAAAGCACGCGTTCGTAGTCGCGCAATTCATTGCGCCTCGGACATTTGGCTTTATTAAAGTATCAAAATATAGTTTTATTTATTAGAATTGGCAGCAGATTTATTGTATCCCGTGATTTTGAAAAATAAATTGAGATAGACATACAACACAGCATGAAAAATCGAATAGAAGATCACACACCCAATAACCAATATTGTATTGAATTACAAGTCATATCATGATAGACTTAGTTACATCAACAAATCACAAAATTGAAGGACTATAGAGAGAATATTTTCAGATGCAGAAATGGTATGAAAACAGAACTTTACTGAATATCTTCATATTGCTAATGGTTGTCTGTTTTATAGCATATTATTTCTATCACTGGCAGTGGGGATTATCTCTATTCCTCTCCTTTGGATCGGCAATAATGATTCGTGGTGTAACAAAAATAACAATGCGTATGCGTAGGAATAATCCCAAGCCTGAATCGCAAGATAAGGAGAATAGATGAAACGAAGGAACTTCATAAAATTGAGCGCGATGAGTGCTGCAGGGATGATATTACCAATTAAATTGAAGGCGCAAGAAGGCAATTTACCTTTGTTGAAACCTCGCACCTTTAAAACACCTAACGATGAATTTTACATCCTACAAATTGGAGACCCAGCAACAATTGATGTAAATAACTGGCGTTTAGTTATCACTGGCTTGGCTGAGAAACCAGTAACCTCATTCTTATACGAAGAAATCACTGCAATGGATTCTGTTGTTACAATGCGAACTTTAAAGTGCATTGGTGATCCTATCGGCACAGAGCAGATGGGAAATGCTGAGTGGAAAGGGGTCCGATTACGCGAACTGATAAATAAAGCTGGTGTCAAAGATAATGCAAAAGTTGTTGTTTTCCAATGTACTGATGGATACCATACTGCAATACCTTTAGAAGATGCCATGCATGAAGATACCATTCTTGCTTATGAAATGAACGGTGAACCCCTGCCAAAGGAACACGGCTTTCCTATACGTCTGCTTAATCCGGGACATTACGGCACTAAGAATCCTAAATGGATAGTAAATATACAATTAGCCACAGAACATCAAAGCTACTGGGAAAAACGTGGATGGGATCCTGTGGCAAATGTAAAACTCGCCACTGTCATCGGCACTCCCAGTTTAGAAGAAGATATAATTGCAGGTGAAAAATATACTGTTAGCGGTGCTGCGTTTGATGCCGGTCATCATGGAGGTATCAAAAAAGTCGAAGTCAGTGTTGATTACGGTATAACTTGGTCCGAAGCACAGATTTGGGCAAAGGACTCGCCATTAGCATGGGTACTTTGGAAATGGGATTGGCAGACACCAAAGAAAACTGGTCCAGTTGAAATATATGCCAGAGCAACAACTAACAGTGGAGTCACACAAGAAGAAATAGGAATCAAGAAAAAACCTGTAGATATATTAGGATACCATACTGTCGATGCGACGATTATAAAACCAGAGTGATAAAACGACAACTTTTTATTATAAAGTTCTGTAGTTGAATAATTGTCCACCTCTCAAAAAATGAAGCGATAGATGCGCTTAACACAGATACATAATTTCACACTTTATATCCCAGCCTTACTAATTGATTTTGCATTGAGTAGTGTCCTAACCAATACAGCATTTTACACCAGCGACCTGAAACTATCCTCTACATTTTTGGGATTGTTGATGGCAATTGCAACGATCCTATTTGCAATCCTTGCAATACCGTTCGGGAAACTATCTGACCGGGTTAACCGACGAAGTATGCTATACGCAGGTTGTTTTTTACTCGCTGTCGTAAGCATTGGGCTTCGATTCTGTACGAATAAATACCACCTTCTACTACTTTTTCCAGGTATTGGCATTAGTATGGCTCTTTTTTGGCCATCCTACGAAGCTTGGCTCGCAGAACGTGAAGATGAAGGACAATTGCTTCATCGTGTGATGCTATTCAATCTGTTTTGGAGTGTAGGGATAACATTAGGTCCAGCAATCTCCGGCTATCTTTATCAGGATGTCAATCCATTCAGACCTTTTTATCTGGCATGTGCAGGTGGTTTACTTACTCTAATTATAATCGTATTACAAAAAACAGAATCAACTACATCTACCGCAGAAAGTTTGGATGAACCAACAGAAATCATATACCCATCAAGGTTGGTTCGGAAAACATATCTCAGCTTAGGTCGTTGTGCAAATTTCGCATCGTGGTTTGCTCTCGGAGTGTTACGAAGACTTGCGCCTAAACTCACAAAAGAAACTGGAATACTCCCTAGTACATTCGGTAATTTTATGCTTGCACTTGGGGGAGTACAAACATTGACATTTCTCTTTCTCGGCACAGGTTATTCAACGCGTTGGCATTACCGCTTCGCTCCATTATTGATAACCCAAATATTAGCAATACTATGTTTTGTTGGAATATGGAAAATTCACCAAACATTTTTCTGGATTTGTGCCTTTTCAATTATAGGAATATCTGTTGCATTTTCTTATTTTAGCAGCCTATATTATGGATTGAACATGCATTCGGATAAGGGAAATAAGAGCGGATGGCACGAAGCTATTTTAGGGGTTGGCAGCTTATTAGGTCCAATGGTAGGAGGTATAGCAGCGGATTCAACATTAGGACCACACAGTCCATACATATTGTGTGCAGTGGTAATAATCTTAGCAATTGGTGTAGAAATAGTTATTGTATCTAAGAATTGGTCGTCAGTGGATGCTCTCTAATGTAATCCTCATTGACGGTAATTCCAAGTCCAGGACCGTCAGGAACTGTTACGACATGGTCTACAATTTCAACACCTTCAATTGCCATAGTATCCAAAAACACAGGAGCATTCAGTTCAGCAGGAAGAACTAAGTCGATTGTTGAAAATAAATGAACACTCGCAATGAAACCCACACCTGCCTCAGTTAATCCGCTTCCAAGCAGTTCAATTGCATTCGCTTCTGCAACATTAACACTCTTGAAACAATCTAATAATCCACCAGATTTACATATCTTCAAAACAACAGCATCTGCACATTCAAGTCGTGCAATTTTACCAAGATCATAATATGTAAAACAACCTTCATCAATGGCAATAGCGATAGGTGCTGACTCTCGGACTCGCTTCATACCAAACCAGTCTTGGCTTGAAACAAGTTGTTCCAGACAATAGATCTCTCGAATGTCTTCAACACGTTTTAACAAATCTAATGCATTAGATGGCGTATAAGATTGATTTGCATCAATCCAAAGTTTCGCTTGTGGGGCAGCTTCATGTATTGCTAATATACGTTCTTCATCTTCGGTTGGAATTCCAGCAACTTTCACTTTGAAACAGGTGCATGGGGATAATGCTTTTGCTTTTAGTGCCATAATCTCTGGTGTGTCAATACTAAGCGCATAACTGAGCGGTACCTGACTATGAAGTTTACCACCGAAAAGGATATGGATAGGTACATTCAATATTTGACCACACAAATCATATAAAGCTATCTCAACCGCAGCTTTTGCAAATGGATGTCCGTTACTAACTGCAGGTTTTAATGCATGGTTTATCAAACTACGAATTTCGTTCTGGTTCAGAGGGTTTTTTCCTAATAACAGAGGGGCAATGTGGAAACGAATTGTTGATGTTATCGACTCAGTTGTCTCATAACTCCATGAGGGTAGAGCGCGTTGTTCTCCCCAACCGATATAACCATCGTCCGTTGTAATTTTTACAAAGATGTGATCACCTGCTGAATCGGGATCTCCGACAAAACCAGTGCCAATAGTAAAAACATCTTTCATTGCAATAGCAGTGGGGTAGATTTCTATCTTAGAAATTTTGCTCATGTTGGTGTTGGGATCTCCAGCAATATGTTTGTATAACAATACTTTAAAATATGATTAAATAACACTTTATTATATCATTCTCAAAGCAAATGTTCAATTGGAATTATATGGTAATGATGAATTTAGACTTGACAAAAAATAAATTTATATGTAAAAATATTAACTGTAAATGTTGTCTGAACATTTAGTTTATAGTATAAACATCATATCATATCATTCTACTCTAAATCATCAGGACAAACTTAGGAGACAGCATGGAAACCGAATCAAATACTATTGATGAACAAAATCTACCACTTTTCCCATTGAATGTTGTTCTCTTCCCGGGTGGTATGCTTCCTTTACACATTTTCGAGCAACGGTATCGCGAAATGGTAAAATATTGTATTAGACACGAATCCTCCTTTGGCATCGTCATGATAGATGAAGGTGAAGAGACAGGTGAAGCAGCTGAACCATGTAAAATCGGCACTGCTGTAGATTTGGTTGAAGTAGACCGCTTTCCCGACGGAAGAATGAATATCGTAACATCCGGTCATTCGCGCTTTGAAATCTTAGAGATAGACAACGAACTCCCATATTTAGTAGGACGAGTCCGAATTATTGATGCTTATGATGTAGAACCAGACAAAAACCTCGTGAAAATTGCTGCTGAAACTCGTAAACTATACATAGAATATGAAACCTTATCCAGTTTCCTAAGGTTTGGTTGGCATCCACCTGATGAAAATCCTGACCATCCACAACAATTAGCATATCAAATCGGATCAAGGTTACGTATTCCAAACAATGAAAAACAGCAACTATTGGAAATAACCTCTTTTGATGAACTCCTAAAACGTGAAAGTGAGATATTAAAAGATATTAATCGACAGATAGCATTCCAATTAGCAGCAAGAAATAATTAATGCAATACAATATAGGATTAAACTTTGAAATATAGGTGCACATTACACCAGCGGGTCAAAGAGATTCATGGCACTCAAGGCTCCAAAAAACCGATTTACTGATACACGAACTATTAACATATCCAGTAGAGACTTTTTGTATGTAAGCAATCTTCTCTCTTTGTTTAGGCTGTTGATAGTTCCTATCTTGTTTTGGTTTATTTACCAGAAAAATTATCCACTCGCTGTTGTTGTTGGTGGAATAGCCATTGTTTCAGACCTTTTGGATGGGTTTTTTGCGCGATTACTAAAACAACATTCAGAACTGGGTTATATTCTTGACCCAATAGCGGACAAATTTGCTATTGGGGCTGGTATATTCGCAATCGTTTTATCTACATCTTCATTCCCATTTTGGGCATTCATAACTGTTATTTCTCGGGATATTGCAATCGTATTGGGCAACGTGTACCTTGCATATAAAGCAAAAATGATAACACGCTCAAATTGGTGGGGGAAATTAACAAGTTTTTCACTTGCAATTGCATGTATACTGTTTCTTTTACGTTCAATGGATACGTCTTTACCATATAAGATTGAATATTTTTGTCTGTATGTAGCTATTGTTTTTGTTCTATTATCTTTTGTTAGTTATTCACGACATATGATACACAAGTTAAAAACTGAATCAATTCAATCCAAAACAGTATTTGACTAATACTAATTATTTGTAATTATTCTATGTAGAAAATACAACTTGGTTAGGAAACAATAATGGATCTATATTTAAATCCTTCTGATATTTCTGAAGTAATTGGTGTTGATGAAGAAATTATTAAACAAACTTTGGATCGCAAATATCCAGAGATAGAACCATTCTTGCGGGTTGTGTCTTCTCCTTCTGAAATAGAAGGAGAAAAGCCAAAAGCCATTTTCCAAATGCGTATTGATGGATTAGCACCACTAATCACACAGTTGAGTTTCAATATACCAACTGATGAAATAATTGAAAACTTGATATGTCAAGTCGTACATATCGCATATCTTCGAGAAAATAACGAAAAATTGGAAGCAGAAATTGCTGAACTCCGTGAGAATATAAAAGTTCTTCAAGATGAAAGGGCTGATTTGCGAATTCAGATCAATAACTTACAGGAAGAAAAACCTAAATCTTGGAAAAGCAGATTCTTCAAAACAGGAGATTAAACTTATTTTCAACCACTAATATATTTATGAATAAACTTGCAGATGACCCAACAAAATCGTAAACAATTCATCTCAATCGGATTATTAGTTCTCGGTATTCTTTTTCTATATTTAGAACTCAAAAACAATGCATCATTACCAAAAGTATTGACAAAAATTGATGTCTTCCTTAGAGGACTTTCATTCGTAATGCTGAGTATTACTGCTATATATGCAAGTTTAGTTTTTAGCAATAAGCAGCGAATTGCAATTATCTCTCTAATCGGTATGGGAATAGGTTTTTGTTTCCTGTTTTTACCAGGACCTACTATACTTAAAGGGTCAGCGTTTCATCTCTTGTTTTCAAGTTCAATTGCATTTGGCATGACTACAACTGCAACCCGTTTTGTGACGGTTGTATCAACAATAATTGTATGTTTAGGTGCAGTTTTCCTTTTTCAAACAGCGATACCTTCACTTAATAGTTCAGCACTTTATCTACTATTACCAGGAATCATTGTTTTTACAATTGTCAATACACAGAAAGTTATATGTGAACGAATATCTTTAGGATTAATAGTGCTGGGACTACTGTTTCTTTGCCAACCATTTTTTATTCTGTTTTATCAAACAGGTTTTCAAATTCTTCTCACAGGTCTAACAGGTTTTATTGTTGTTGCACACAGATAATTGTTATATTGTTTGTATATTAAACCCACCTAAATCCAGACTCCAAAAGGCTTTTTTCCATAATTCCTTATGCTTGTGTGTAAAGACTAATGTCATCTACGAAATATAAAAAAATTGTTATTATTGGTGCTGGAATTATAGGTGCATCAATAGCTTATTTCCTTTCCCACCGTTCACACAACAATGTAACTATACTTGAACGTGAAACACCCAGATCTGGTGCTTCTGGACATTCTTTTGCTTGGGTAAATGCATTCGGAAAAGATCCGCGAGATTACCATACACTTAATCGACGTTCATTGGATATGTGGTATAGAATGGAATATCACCTTGATGCTGATATTGGTATTCATTACGGTGGTGAATTGCGATGGGAGAATTCAAAGGAAAGCGCGTTGCAGTTGCAACGACGAATTCGGCAGCTACAAACATGGGGTTATCCATGTCAACTCATCTCACGGGATGAAATGTCAGAATTAGAGCCAGGATTAAATCCAGGAAAAGTAGAATCCGCATCCTATTCAAAGGCTGATATCCATGTAGAAACAGACAAATTCATTTCTGCATGTCTAAATAACGCACAAGCATCTGGTACAGAAATCTATACAGAATCCGATGTCATTGACTTTGAAATACAGAATGATAAAATAGTCGCAGTGAAAACAGAGGATAACGAATTTCCGTGTGATGTTGTCGTATTGGCAAATGGTACTGACATGACAAAACTTGCTTCTTTAGCAGATATTCACATTCCGCAACAATTTAGTCCTGGAATTGTCATAAAGACAACTCCCTGTGACACAATCTTAGAAAATATAGCAATTCTTCACGCACCGTCAAATGACGAATACAAACAGCACATACACCTTAGACAATTACACGATGGTAGTCTAAGAATTGGACAAGGTACTCAGGAAGGTATTAACCGCGATGATTCAAAGCAACACGCTGATATATTGCTTTCATGTGCAAAAGCATTTCTACCTGCAATAGGTAATGCCTCTGCAATTGCCACCCCTGTGGGTTACCGACCGATGCCACTCGATGGATTTCCAATTATTGGCTATACAGAGTCATTACCTAATATGTATGTTGCATTAATGCACAGCGGTGTTACATTAGCACCGTTGATTGGTGAAATGTCAACTATGGAGATTATGGATGATGTGCGTATAGACTGGTTTGAACCTTATCGATTGGATAGATTTAACAAATCTAACTGATTACACTCACCCACTTTTCATAGATTACTCAAATAGCACCAATTTACCATCTTTTACAATCAGGACTTTTGTATCATATATTGCATCCCCATTTTCATCAAATGAGAACTTCCCTAAAATAGTGTCAAAATCCTTGATGTTAGTAAGTGCTTCACGAATATCATCTGCATCGGTAGATTCAGCATTAGCAATCGCTTTTGCCAGAATATAAAGCGTTGCATACGTACGGGCAGCATAGTTGTTAGGTTTGATCCCATAGGTAGCTTTATAAGTATTGATAAAGTCTTGATTACCCGGTGTTTCAACTGCAGAACCCCAACCAACAAAAGTAATAGCCCCTTCTGCTGCATCACCAGTAACTTCAACATCTGCATCTGTTAAAGTGCGTATAATTATAGGGACAGATATACCGAGTTCATGAGCTTTACGTAGGATGCCAGATTTTTCTGGTGGTAAAGATGAGACAAATATAGCATCCGGTTCCAACGCTTGTATTCGTGTTAACTGATCTGTAAAGTCTTCATCACCACCCATGAAGGTCTCTGTAATCAAAACCTTTATATTCTTAGTTTTAAACGCTTCCTGTAATGCCGTATCAGCATCGGTGGAAAATACATCTGCTTCATCATATAAGGTGGCTACCTTTTGATAGTTTAGTTTCGGATGTGTCGTTGCTATACCTTCTGGTACCAGCACATCAGTAGTCAGTGCCACTCTAAATGCATAATCACTAATTGCACTAAGTCCACGTGCAGCGGAAGTCGGACTGATTGTGACAATCTGTTTGTCTTGAGCAATTGGAAAAGTCAGTTTTGATGCTGATGAAGTTGCTGGACCAATGACAACATCAACATTGTCTTCATTGATAAGCTTATTATATGCTTCAACTGCTCCTTCAGGTGTACTATTACTATCCTCAATTATAAACTTTAGTTGCAACCCCGCAAGTAATGACTCATTAATCTCATCACCTGCCAACATCAATGCATTTGCTATATGCACTCCAAATGCTGGTTGGAGTCTACCTGATTGAGGTATAACAACTCCGATTGAAATATATTCCTCAGTATCTTCGGTAGAAGTGGATGATGAATCAAGAACGTGTGCTACTCTTTCACATCCAGATACCATCACAAACACTACAGTGATTACCGATGCCAATATAATAAAACTATTTCTAAAATTATTCATAAGACTCCTAAATGTGCACACATTGCACATGTAAATTTGTTCAGATAAATGTATATCAAGTATGTTATTCCACAACATATAATTATATCATATCACTCATACGTGTCAAGATATATAGATTTGCAGCAGAAACTTTTAGATAAATATCTCATACCATATTTGATTATAATGTCAAAACAACATTTTATAGTGAAATCTAAAAATATATTCACACTCCCTGGTAGGTGCGGTTTCTAACTGCACTCTTTACAAAGGTTCAGTTAAGAAACCGAATCTACCAAAGTGTCCAAGTAATTACGAATTTTACTATATAATTCCATCAGCACATTTCAGAGTGTATATACCGACGTACGTATGAAATCACAAAAATGATAGAAGACTATGAATCAAGCTGCTTTGGCTATGTTGGCACGAGTACCAAGGATATCAAAACAATTATACTGATTTGTATGCATTATCTGAGTTGCAAAGGTCATTGCTTGTTTTTCTGTTAAATATCCTTCTGCAATTTCAGCTTCAAGTGCGCGTTGAATCTCATTTCGAGCTTGAATAGAATATGCCATTGCACTTGTAGGCCACCCAGTATCGCCACCAAATGCAAACAATTTATTTGATGGCACTGCGTGTATACAACGACGGAGAAAATCACGAGAACTATATGGGTCAATACTCCATGCCCAACAGAAATCTACCCAAATATTTTGATAATGTTTAGCAAGTGCGACCAATTCATCATTGTATGGATATGCAATGTGCATCAAGACAAACTTAGCGTCAAGATAACGTGAAAACAATGCACACATATTTCCCGCAGGTATTCGACTTACTGGCATTCGGTTGTTTCCGGCATAATACCCGGTGTGTATTTTGAATGGAAGATTGTGTTCAATAGTAAGTTCTACTCCGCGCGCCCAACACCAATCTCCAAGACAAAGCCTTGTGGCTTCGTCAATGTCTCCAGAAGGTTTTGTTAGTATAGCATTGAGTGCGGCTGATGCATCATCGTTGCTTCTTTCTATCCATTTCAATGTGCGATTATATGCATGTTGAGATTTTACAGCAATTGCGTTAGGTGCATGTTTTGCGAATATCGCTTCCAAACTGCTTTTCAAGGTTGAAAGGTCATTCACCTCTATACTTGTCTCAGTGTGAATCGCCTTTGTATCTATCTGACCGTTACAGAATGTCGCCCACGATAGATCATACAGGAAGAAGTCAGGTCCTGAAGTATCTGGGGAACACTGCCAACTGAAATCGTCCGTTTGTATATGATCCAGATTGGCAAGGTCATGTAAGATATGATGTCGTTTCCCTGGTTTACGAATAGATTTGATTTTATCTTGTGCATGTTCAAGTGAAGCTACAGTTAGTTCATCAATTCCATAGATATGTTTTGCTATGAGACTTACTGCTTCACCATAACCGGTAAATTGCGTTGCTTCCCAAGCATCTTGTATGCCTTCAAACCGTAGTTTGATGTCTTTTGATGCATCCATTAGATTACCCATAGCTTCCGATGAAGCACCAGCAGTAACAAGGTCAGCGGGTACATAATTGCCGAATAGATCCTGAAGAATATCGGGTCCATTTTCGACCCAATCGTTTTCTCGACGCATGTGCTCATGGGTATCAACTAAACGAACAGATTGAATGTGGTGTGATAAATCTGTTGCCATAATTATCTCCTTTTTAATAAAGATTACATACTACTGCAAAATACATTTCATTCATTATAGAAGTTATTGTGTTCAATTACAATAAAAAGAGAATCTCAAAACATACTTGACAAATAGATTTCTATATGATGTACTATAGGGAGTTACTTGTTCTCAGTGTATTTTATACAGAAATGAATGCCTGTATTACTTCATATTTTGAATACTTGGTTGAATTATAGAGTAAAAGCGTTGTTATGTCAAAAGTAACATCCAATTCGGCTGCGAGGCAAATTCTCGTTGCTTAGATTCTGTTAGAGGTCATGCTATTTTGAATGACAATACAGATGATTTTATGAACGAGTGTTTATACAATATTTGGTCTCATTAAGACTGCTACAGTAAAATGCTCGTAAAAAAACGCTAATAAGTAAAACACTTACCAAAGCGGAGGAAAATCATAGGAGCAGATAATGCCTACAGGACGGATTAAATATTACAATTTGGACAAAGGATTCGGTTTTATTGCACAAGACAGCAGTGAAGAGGATGTCTTTTTACACAGTTCTGCAATTAAACATGCAGATTATGAAGAATTACGTGTTGGTCAACGAGTCAAATATAATGTAGTTGAAGGGGATAAAGGCTTAGTAGCCAAAAATGTTGAAGTTTTACTGACACCAACAGAACGTAGATGGTTACGTCAAGGAAAAACTATTATTCCGCGAGGTTACTCAGGTTTTCCTTCACAGAATCAAGATCAGTTGTATAGTGAGGAAAAATCATCACTGAATGACAAAGAAGATTCTAAATATAATACCACTCAAACAGAATTGAAAGATGAATCACAATACGAATCAACAACACAATCTGAAACGAAGCATAAAGATGCTATAGATGATGTAAGAGGACATTCTTCAAGACAGTTAAGTTTCGGTGACCTATATATACTTAAACAGATTAACTTTGAAACCCCGATGTTTTTTGCATTGTACAATCACGATCATCTACCCGCTGTTGTTTTAGAAATGACACTTTCTGGTCTGACACTCAATTCCAATGGCAAAGAACAATTAATCCAGAAAACTGATGTGAAGTATTGTTATAAGGATGTTGACGCTGAAAACGTAATTGCTATACTTCAATTTGATGAAGAACTGAAGGATAAGAAACTTAAACCCATTGAATCTAAGGATGAAGTTTTTTCAATAGATGCTGGAACAATTCGCGACGCTCGGAAAGATGGTAATTCTATTATAGTCACTCTGCGCGAAGGGGAGATTTTCGAGGGTACAGTCGATTGGATTAGTCCTTATGAAATAAAAATGGTCTTGAAAAATGGAGCAAAGATAGTTGTATTCCGGCATGCTATCTGTGAATTTTCTTTAATTGAAGGAGAAAAGTAAATGTCATCTCTTTCTCAACAAGTAATGCAGACATATCGTGAACTTGTAGACGAGATCAATCAGGATGTAGCCCGTTTGAGAAAAGAATATGGTGGTGTCCCTTGTCCTTCAGATTGTTTTAAGTGTTGCTTAAATACCTCAACAATCCCAATCAGTGAAGTAGAAGCACGGGATTTGAAGGTTGGATTGGATGCTCTCCCTCTGTCAATTCGTCACCATATACGACAAAAGGCACAAAATACTATCAAGGTTTTGGAAGCTGAAGGATTTTCTCCAGACGAAATGGTCAAAGACTCAGGAATGGAAGCAATCCAAGTGATTAAAGGGAAATCCTACGGTGAATGTCCAATGCTCATCGGAGGAGTCTGTTCTGTATATGAGCATCGTCCTGTTATATGTCGTGTATGGGGTTATCCAATTAATAATGGTAGTGAATTGGCTTGTTGTAAAAAAACCTTTATTGGACAACGCAGAAACTATAAACCTATTGAATATGCTGAATATTGGCGTAGGTGTAGAAAACTAAGTGAATCACTTGGTGCAGATAAAAAGACACCTAACTGCTATTTAGTTGTGAAGTTGTTAGAAGAATAAACTGAAAATACTTATTGGATTCTAAGCATCATGTGATTCAGTCAATTCTCGTAAAAATGTGAATGTATAAATCCCCGTTTTATGTCCATCGCTCCACTGTAACTGAATAGCATAACGTCCGACGCGTTGAATTCCCACCAAATGCAGATTTTCCCAATAGTCTTCAGATGGCAATAAACGAAATGGATCTTCCTTTTGTTTTTCCGCAGTACATCTGGCACAAGGACATTTCTCTCGGAGTATTCTGTATGAATGCTCGCTTTGATGTCCATCTTTCCATTTAATTGCCAAACTATGTGGTAACCGTTTGATTTCGGTAGGTTGAAATTCTTGCATTTGAAGTTGTCCTTTTAAATTATAACGGTTGTTCTATCTTCAGTAGAATAATAACATTTAGATTCTTATATGTCAATTTTTATATCTTTTCTTGCATTGTGTATGACATAAGCGTATAATTGCGTTAATCCATCTTTAAGGAGAAAGAAAGATGAGTGCCAATAATGACACACATGACCTTAATATACAAATAGATGTGGAAAATTTCGGACCAATAGAAAAGGCAGAGATAGATCTGCGTCCATTGACCATATTTGTTGGAGAAAGCAATACCGGTAAAACATATCTTGCTTCATTAATTTACGCATTACATCGTTCTTTTGAAGATTTACCACGGGTTCCATGGTCCTATTATAATACTTCCCGATTTGATCCAATTTATTATTCGGGTCCCGCTGACCTTTCAACAAAAACACTGTTAGAAGAAACGCAAAATGTGGTTAATCAATTGGCACAAACAGATAAAACATTCAAGTTTTCTGACTTACCCATGTGGGTCCGTAAACGACTGCTCTCAGCATCTGCCCATTTGCTGAATTTTGAAAATGAACTCAAAAGGTGTTTTGATGTTCCATCTATTTCTGAGTTAATAAGAGACAATAAATATTCAAATCAAGGATTGAAGGTTACCTTTGTTGTGAATGAAGGTAATAGAACTTTATGGTCTTATGTTTTATCTAACACAGGATCTGGTAGTAATGCAGAAAAATATATTGATGAGAATATTGTTTTTAATTCAGAAGATAGGGATATATTCAAAAAGGCACTTAACGTCAAGGATCAAGGAATTCCATTACGTTTTCTTTCCCCTATTTCATCGGTAAATTATTACTTTCCTGCAGCGAGGAGTGGTATCATGGAAGCATACGGCATAATTGCAATTTCGCTTGTGGATCGCACAACAAGGATTGGTTTAGAGAATTCCTATGATACCACAATGCTAACCGGAATGGCAGCAGATTTCCTAAAACACCTGTACAGTTATAAAAAGCCTGATATATATTCAAAGGAGATTCATGAAATTTCGATCCAATTGGAAAATAGTCTCTTGAAGGGAAAGATAGAAATTATCCAAACTATTGACGGAGGATTTCCACAGTTTTTATATCGTCCCCAATATTCAGAGCAAGGATTGCGTATGAATAGGTCTTCATCAATGGTATCAGAGCTTACGCCATTAGTCCTATATTTGCGTGGTGTTGTAAAACCAGGTGATACACTCATTATAGAAGAACCTGAAGCACATTTGCATCCAAAAGCACAAACTAAAATTGCACTCACACTTGCCTGTTTAGTTCGGGCAGGTGTACGTGTCATTATCACAACTCATAGCGATTGGTTGCTTGAGCAGATAGGTAACTTAGTTCGAGAAGGTGAAGTGATGAGATTAGATGAAGAACTCATTGATTCACCTACAACATGGTTGACTGAAGATGAAGTTGGTGCATGGCGGTTCCATACTGACAAACCAGTTGAAGAAATTAAGTTTGATCTAATTACAGGTTTTGAACCACAAGATTATGGAGAAGTTGCAGAAGACTTATACAATCGTTCTGTGGACCTTAGAACATTATTGAGAAAAAAGATGGGAGATAGTACGGTTGAATAATAGTGAATTACTTGAGAGTATACGAAATCAGATTGGATCAGAAAACTTGTTCAATGGAAACTCGTTACGAAGGAGAAATTGTAGTGTAAACATGTCAGGTGTTTCAGAAATTGAGCGTATTGTAGTTGATTTAGACAAAGTATTTCCACATGGAAAACAAGGTGTAAATCTCTGTGAATGTGTTCTCTTGTTCTTTGAGCGTACCAATCAGTTCGTTGTTATTCCAATTGAACTGAAAGGAGGTAAAAATGCTGAGGCAGCAAAAGCAGTAGAACAGTTAAAAGGTGGTGCTGCTTATGCAGAAGCCTTCATTCCAAACAAATCAAAGACTACATTATTTGCTTTTTTATTTCATAATCATCTGAGTAAATCAGAGATCAGACAACTCAAAAAAAGTCAGTCAAGAATCCTATTCGATGGAAAGTCTTATGAGATCAAAACTGCTCGCTGCGGTAGTAAATTAGCAGATATGATGCTTAAATAAATCAACTAACTCCACAACCGATCATGTGAACGTTCCATATCCCATTCAGAAGTTGGTAAGAAGTATCCTGTTTCTGATGAATGCAGATGTTCTTTGATCACCTCTTCATTTAGATCAATACCTAATCCCGGTGTATCTGGGACTGTTATATATCCATCTTGGATTATTGGATTTGGTAAACCTGTTACCATTTCATCCCACCAGGGATTGTCAACCGAATGATTCTCTAACACCATAAAGTTTGATGTTGCTGCAGCACAGTGAACACTTGCCATCGCACATACGGGAGTACCTGCCATGTGTAACGCCATTGCAATACCGTGCTCTTCAGCAAGGTCTCCTATCTTCTTGGTTTCCAGAATCCCACCTGACGTTGCTATGTCCGGATGACAAATCGCAATCGCTCTATTTTCAAACAGTGGCATAAAATCCTCTTTGCAATATATATCCTCACCTGTGCAAATTGGGGTTGCACAGGAATTTGAGAGACGGATGTACTGGTCGGTATATTGCCATGGAACCATATCCTCTAACCAAGCAAGATTGTATTTCTCTAATGCCTTTGCAAGACGGATGCAATCCTCAATACCTATATGTCCAAAATGATCAACAGCAAGTGGTATTTCATATCCGATTATCTCACGAACTATTTCCACATATTCGCATAGAATACCTATCCCTTTTTCTGTCAGACGAATTCCTGTAAATGGGTGCATCAGATTATGTATTTGAATATTACCATCAGGGGCAGAAAGCGTGTCAGGTGTGTCACGAAGCAAACCTATACCTAAGTCCATTTTCAGGAATGTAAATCCTCTATCAATCCTTTCTTGCAGTTTATTTCCCATCGCTTCAGGGTCTCTAAGTGATGGCGTATCGCTATAGCAACGGATTCTATCTCTGAATTTCCCACCAGCAAGTTGATAACATGGGACTCCGTAGGCTTTGCCAGCAAGATCCATCAACGCCATTTCTATTCCACAGATACCTCCACCTTGTCTTGCATGATGACCAAATTGCTTAATCTGACGAAAGATCTTGTCAACATTACACGGATTTTCACCCATAATTCGACTTTTTAGCATCAGGGCATAAGTCGGACTCGCCCCATCACGAACCTCTCCAAGTCCATATATACCTTGGTTCGTATCAAGTTTTATGATTGGACCACCGACTTGTGTCCGTACAAAACGTAGATCGGTTATCTTTAAGTCCGATGGATGTGAAGCGGTGTTAATTTCTGATAATATTGGCTGAGTTTCCAATTAATTGTCCTCATAGTAATGTTCTAAAGCAGCATCTAAAACTCCTAAATGGAGATTTGCGCGTTGTTGAAGCGACCAATCTGTCGGTGTTTCGGTGATAAGCACATGTTCGCTATGGAAATGCAATAGGTAAGGTGCTAAACCTTGTGTACCCCACTTAGAGGCAACCTTGTATACACCTTGTACAATTTCGGTTGTATCTTCACCTGAATCATCTGAATCAATTGGACCGATTGCCCTGACTTTCTTTACAATTTCAGGTCCGATATATTGTTCATCGTGCTTACCTTCATATAGGTAAAAACCTTTTGCCTCATAATCTTCGTGAAAGTCTATTGTAAACAAAAATGGCATATTTTCAATGGCTTCTTGGACAATAGTCGCTTCAAGAACGTCATTTGTTTCAAAAGACCTGTTAATATCAATTCCATCTCTGTTTTCACGAGTATTATGAATATAACCGTAGGGATTGATACATGGGATCACGGTAAGCGAAAACTGCTCTTGAAGTTTAGTAGCATCTCGTTCCAAAAACTGTAATACTGCTTCAACACCTGCTGGTTCATCGCCATGCATGCCTCCCGTGATTAGGATATTCTTGGGATCAACTACAGTTGATTTAAGAGTGAACTGATAAATGGGATATGTGTGAACGGTTCCGATGATGGTAAAAGGATGTTCTACTTTTTCTAACCTATCAATGACCTTATTATAATCTCTCAATCTATCAACCTTTACACAGGAAAGATGTCAACAAATCAATGCTATTGTTGACTCTTTTTCCACTCATCAAAATCTTTCTCAATCGCTTCAGACCATTTTCTGTCAATTTCACCGGGTGTATAGACTCCTTCTCTCAAACGTTGGTGTCCAAAGCGATCTCGGAGATTTACCTCTTCTCCTCGTTCAACTACCTGTTGGGCAAAGTGTGGTGGAATAAAGATCACACCCCCACGTCTACCTAAAACAACATCTCCGGGTAAAACAGTCGCTTCTGCAATTCGGATAGGTATGTTAATACCAGTGAGGGTGACGTTAGCAATACCTGTTGGGTCTACGCCACGTACAAATGTTGCAAAATCAGGTAATTCGTAAATTCCATCCAGATCACGGATGCCACCATCGATTACCATACCAGTACCTGTTTTTGCATAGATAGAATTACCGAGATTATCGCCTGCGAAAGTGCCATCTTTGACTTTACCGAAAAGGTCTACGACAATAACATCGTCACTGACAAGTGTGTCAATGACCCAAGAGTTTTGACCACCAACACGACCATCCTTTTCACCTTGAGAGGAGACAGCATCATTGAAATCGGGACGGATTGGAACAAAAGCACATGTCACTGCTCTACCAACAAGCACTCGATCAGGATGTAAGTTCAACCAATCACCAGCAAATTGAAATTTATATCCGTTACCATTTAGAACACCCCATGCTTGCTCAATAGTGATTGCCTTCATTCGTTGAAGAATATCATCTGATACCCGTGGTCTTCCATCCGGAAATCTCTCACCATCCCATGCATGTGTGATTGCTTTGATATTCTCTTTATTTAGTAGTTGCACTCTTATTCCTTTCTAAACACATGGATTCTCATTACAGTCCAGCGTTCTTCCAAACTTGATTGAGGGATTTGGCAGTAGTTTTTGCTGCTTCAGGTGGATCCATTTCATTGACCTGCTTACTGAAAGGTTCTGGAGTTACAGGACCATCATATCCGATTTCACTTAATATCTGCATCAATTCTGTAAGTGGAATTACACCTGTCTCCGCGGGTAAACACCTGATGTTGTCAATTTGTTCATAAGGATCAATACCATCTGGAGCATCATTAATGTGGACATAGACAACGTCAGATGCGGAAAGTTTTCGCACATCGTCAACCGTAGAACGACAGGTATACCAGTGCCAGGTATCAAAAAGCAAACCAACATTTCCAGTACCCACTGATGCAGCAAGACCCAACATAGCATCCATAGAATAGGCAAATAGGTGTTTGGCACTTTTTCGACTTGTTGCTGGACCGATAAATTCAAGACCAATAGAATGACCGTGAGTCTTTAGGATTTCTGCGACTGGACGGAGTCGTTTAACAGAAAAATCCCAGTTATCCTGAAATGTCATATCGTTTGATGCAGGTCCAACAACAGTAGTTGTTCGGAAACAACCAAGTTCAGCCGCAAGTTCTGCTCGCGCAGGTAATTGTGCTAATCCAGAATAGTAATCTGCATCTGATCCTCGCCAACTAACACCGAAACCCCATCCACCCATAGTAATACCAGCGTCATCCCATAAGTCTTTTACATATTGGACAGAGTGTTCCTCAGCAAGTTGACTTGCTTCGCCTATATTAAGGTCAAGTCCCTCAAATCCCGAATCTTTAGCTAAGGTTAAACCTTCTTGCATATTTGCATGTATACCAATTGCACCAGTACTTAGATTTTTAAACATAGAGACTCCTTTACGACTAAATATTCATTTCAATTTCAATCTATTGACCTTTTTCACCACGGACTACTTTCGCCGCAACAGCCCAAGGATAATCGTTATCTTCAACTACCGCATCACGATATGTTGGGATCCAGACCCAACGTTCTTCACCTGATGTATTGGGATGACTTGAATGAAGTGTAAGATCATGAAAAAAGACTGCACCTCCTGCCTCCACCTCAGCAGTAATTGCAAGGTTTTCATCAACAGCATTAGGACGCAAACGGTTTCCAAAACCGTGACCGTCACTCGCATCACCATCATGAACTATAGCAGATTTGTGTGAACCGGGAAAAAGTTTGAGACATCCGTTATCAACAGTCGCATCATCAAGAGCAACCCAAATTGAGTATTTGTGTGCACCATGCCAATAGTGCCAATCTTGATGCCAAGGACTTGCAAAGGTCACCGACTCACTTTTGAATACGACCTTATCACTGAGAAATTCTATATTCGGAGCAAGGATTGTTTCCAGAATATCAAGTATACGTTCATCACCTACTGCGTTTTGAAAGACTGCGCTTCGGGCTGCTAATCCAACAAGAACACCGTTTCCAGCAACTGAACCCGTCTGCTCCTTCACTGCGGCAAGAATGTCTATACACTCCTGTTTTAAATGCTGTACCTCTTTTCGTGTGAACAGATTTGGAACGATTGCAAATCCAGTCCGTTCAAAATCTTCTTTCAGTGTTGTGAAATCAACATTCATATTATTCAACCTCAAGTGGCACCTCTCGTCCTGTCTCACCACTTTTTAGTAAACCTTCCATCATAATCTGCACAATTAATCCGTGTTGCAGGGGAGCTTTGCATTCTACACCATCTAAAATACATTCAATAAAATGGTCTGCAATTGCATCCCACGCTTCATTATACTTACTCTTTGGTAACTTTATATCTATGTCTTCAAATTCGCCCTTTTTATCAGTTCTATATGCTTTTAATGGACTCAGTGTCGCTCCCGCTTCAGTCCCGAAAAGTTCAATCTGAAATTCACCTGGTTGATGCGATGCCCAAAAACTTTCTACCATCAGTCCGATTCCATTTTCAAAGGAAATAAACCCTCCCGCATAGTCATCAGAATCATATTTCTCATAAAGCTCTTTCGGTGCTTTAGAGTTGTTCCAGTAACCGAGTCCACGCGGTCCGAACTTTGCCCCAGCAGCACCGAGAACAGAAATAGGTTTTGGCATACCTAAAATCCACCATACAGAATCAAGCACATGCACTCCCATATCTCTGAAGGCACCCCCACCTTTCTGTATGAAACCGAGATTCCATGCGGGGATTCCACTTCTTCGGATACTTCTGGCACGTGCATAATACAATTCCCCAAAATAGTCTTCACGAGCAAGGTCCCCAAGATGTTGGCAACTGTGGCTAAACCGGGTAGAAAGAGACATCATATTCACGACACCTGCTGCTTCGGCTTCTTTAACCAATTCCTTTGCTGCATCCTCATTGTCAGCTAAGGGTTTTGTTACTAAGACATGTTTACCGTTCCGGACCGCTTCCAATGCTATGGGAACATGCCATTGATTAGGTGTGCCTACAAATACTGCATCAATATTAGATGCTTTACACATCTCTTTATAATCTGTATATAGTTTGACTCTACCGGGTAAATCCTTTGCAAAACCGTTCATACGATCTTTATCAAGATCACAAAGTGCTACAACTTTTCCTCTTTCATTCCGTGATAAAGCTGCACCGTTTGGTCTTCCAATTCCCATACCTACAACTGCAACTCTAACCTGTTTATCTTGTGATGCCATATTTATCGTTTCTCCATTTAGTAACTATGTAGTAATTTTTTCATTTATACATATTTCAATAAGGTCTTCCACGGGTGTTTAGGACAGGACTAACTTCATTTTTGACAGGTTTAATCGTTTTTAGATATGCCCATATTGCTTTTAGGTCTGCATCAGTCATTTTTGCATAATGTTTCGTTGGCATCGGTGGAAAAATCTTCCGATTGCTTTTATTCCCTTGATGATGTCCAGTTCGCATTGATTCAATGAACATCTTCTCAGTCCATTCCCCTAATCCAGTTTCATTGTCTGGTGTTAAGTTTGTTGCGAAACTCGTTCCGAATGGACCAGAAAAGGCACTCAACTGAGGGGAAACTAATAGAAATATGTTATGCTGCATCATGCTGAAGTTGTATTGTGGATGTTGTTTATCTGTTGGATGTCCAGCCAGGTACATATCAGGATCATAGTCAGCACCTGCACGTGGTGTATGACAATGTCCACATGCAGCAACTGCATCAACAAGATATTTTCCACGTTTTACAATATCATCCTGACTTTCTACTGATTGAATCCCAAAAGCAATTATGACTCCAATGAAAAGTATTGTTACACCAAAAATAAAAAAGTTACGATGCATGTAATGTCCTCCTAAGAATATTCTATATTGTATATACTCATTTTAATTTACTATAGTTTGGACAGTTATATTCTGATTTATGTTGGGTACTCAAGGATTATCTACTATTTGCGAGTTTTCTTAGCGATTGTAACTCATAAAAAAAGGATGTTTTATACATATCTGAACAGCCCCAGCGGGGCGGAATGTGTATAGAACAAGAAACTCCCAGATCAGATACAAAGCCCCAGCGGGGCGACAGGTGGAAAAACTAAAACTGGTTAGGATGCACAGTTCTTCATTAAACAAATTTTAGATAACTATTAAAATTGTCCAAACTATAGTTAATTTAGCACTTTGTAGAAATAGATGCAATATAAAAAGGCGCGGTAACTCCGCGCCCAAATACGAAAAGAATATGTAAAAAGCGTTATCCAGTTCAATCCATTGATAAACTGGCTGACATACTCCCAAGCCTAAAGACTTGGGGTTCTTCGTTCTTACATTAGAGTTTGCCTCTAACTGACGTTTCCTGCTTCATCTAACACTGCTACAAAGTGTAGTCTAACACGTTATCCACAGGCGTTTAGCCTCTCGGC
>JAJDWI010000110.1 GCA_022825665.1 Candidatus Poribacteria bacterium | reverse complement strand
AACGAGAGATATTCAACATTGTCACGCGTCCCGTCATCGCAAGTTGTGCGAATACAATGTGCGATAACTGTCGTATAATCGTTGTAGATAAATATGGAATAAGAACCGAAAACAGTGCTATAATTTCTTGCATGGGCGATCATCCTTTCAAAGTTATTGTTTGGTTTTATATAACTTTAGGATATCTGCCCTATTTATTCAACAAATTTTGGCGAAGGTATTGTATCCATTAGGTAGTTTCTATTCTACTAACAGTTGCTGGTATACTTCGTAAGTGCGTTGAGCAATTGTTTCCCATGTGAAGTGTTGTACTCTATCAAGTCCACGGCTTTGTAGAGAAACGCGTAGCGAATTATCCTCAACCAGTTTGCAGATTCGTTCAGCCAATGCATTAGTATCACCTTCAGGAAAGATTAAACCTGCATCTCCGATGACTTGTGGGATTTCACCCGAGTCTGACCCTATAACAGGCACTTCACATGCCATACCTTCGATAAGAACTCTCCCAAAAAATTCCACCCAATCTGGCGTTGTGCGTGAAGGTAGAACCAATGTATCCATACAGTTTATGTAGTTGGGTATTTCTTCTGGAGGAACAGCATCTATCCAGATTATTTTCTCAGATATGTTATTTTTTGCTGCGATTTCAACGAATTTTGATTTATCCTCTCCACTCCCAACAATCAAGAGTTTGAATGGGAAGTTGAGTATTGCTGCAGATTCAATAAGCGTGTCAACTCCCTTCATCTGAAGTAGACGTCCTACATAACCGATAACGAAACAGTCGGATAGACCAAGGGCATTCCTTAGTTGGTGCATATCTTGTTTTTGAAAAAGGGATATATCAACGCCATTTGGAAAGGGAATTTGTTTTCCGTGATATCCTCTGTTCCTTAGAATTTTCCCTGCATTTTCACTGAGTGGAAAAGCCATATCAGTTTCACGAAAGACGCGTCTTTCAATCCATACAGGTAGAGGTCCAAACCGTTGTTTTGATGGTATACTTAATGATGTGCGGAAAATGAATTTACTATTCGGACAATGCTTTCGCTTCAACCGGACTGTTTGTAAAGCATTAAGGCTCCATGCTTCCTCTTCAAGGTGGATAATGTCTGGTTGGAAGTTTTTGAAGTGTTGTGCGATACCGCTCCGATAGTAAAATCGGCTGCCGTAACCAGAGAACCGTATTGGACAAGGAATCTCTTCGCAGTGTATGTCAGGTTCTGGTTCAAAGTATATATCTTGAAAACTTTCGTACCATCGTTTTGGTGTAACCACACGCATGGTAACATCTGACATTGCTGCGATGAGATTGAACTTTCTCCGATACGGTTTCATTATATAAGAGTGAGAAAGTACTAAAACTCGCACCTATTTGATTTCTGTGTACACCCTCTTAATTATTAGCGGTAAATTCTACTTCAGCTTCAGTATTAGTAGGTGTTTCATCAATTTTTTCTGATGTTGACTCTGGTTCAGCAAGACCTTCCATTAACTCTTCAAGCTGCCTTCGGATACCGGTCCGTTCTTCTTCTGATTCCTCCTGCATTTCATTAATATGAGCTTCCAATTCTTGAATTTTCTCGTCACGTTGTATTACATCACTATTGAGTCGTGCGATTTCAGCTTCAAGTTCAAGTTTTTCATCTCTTAAGTTTTTTACAGTTGAGATAGCCCTATCAACATGTTCTTCCAGAAGTGATACTACGTTTTTCCCTGTTGTTTCTGGCATTAGAATCCTCCTAATCTAATATAAAATAGACTATTTCTATTCTATCTAATATTTTCAACCCATCTAATATATGATATATTTGTGTCACAAAATAATCAGGACTTACATTGGACTTATCTTCTATTAGAAGGTTAAAGCGAGGTACTCAGCATTATCCCAATCAGGTTGATTTTGTGCATAGTGAAAGAGATATTGTTGTGCGTAACCGACAAATTCACCGAAATAGTTTTCGGCAAAATCTCTTATTTGTCGTGGCGTTGCACGTTTTCGGAGATACACTTGTTCAAAAATCCGCTTTATCCAGACATCAATAGGTAAAGCTTGAAGATGCCCGAGAGAAAAGAGACAGATGCAATCTGCCACTTTTTCGCCTATACCTTCCAATTTCATCAGTTCAATTTTTGCATCAACGTATTCCATCTGTTTTAGTGTGTCAAGAGAAAATTTTCCGATGTGGACGTTGTATGCAGCGTTCCACAGATAACTTGCACGGTATCCTGTGCCGCAGTCAAAGATTGCATCAATACCTGCGTCTGCAATTGCTTGAGGATTGGGAAAAGTGTAATCTACGTAACCTTGATATTCCAATTTTTGCCCGTATCGCATAGAAATAGTTCGGATAATGTTTCGGATACGCGCTATGTTATTGTTTTGGGACAAAATAAACGATGCTATGGTTTCCCATAATTCTTGGTTTAGTAGACGCATTCCCCAGAACATATCAATTGCCTGAGCAATGTATGCATCAATATTGACAGCATTTAAGATATTTGCCAAATCACGATGTAGATCAAGATAATGATGCAAATACGATTTAAAAGAGTCTTTATCTTTGTCGTGAGAACTGTGTATAATTAAGGTGTCATTGTTCTGTTGGATTTTGATTATCTGTTCTTCAACAACGCCGAAATAAGCATCATCTACCAAATTCCATCTAAAAGATTGTCCAGATTCTAATGTATATTTTAGGTTAAAATCTGTTATGTTATTTATTATTATTTTCACTATTTAACAAATTATATGATAAAACAAAATAAAATGCAAGTGTTAAACGAAAATTTAATTGAAAAAGAAACCATCATAGGTTATCATTAATAACAGTTTAAATTGAAATTGAGGAGAATACGTTTCGTTATGATGATCTTTCTGCGGGAAAAATTTATTGCCCAAATATTTATGTGGATTATCGCTGTCGTATTTGTTATCGCTTCAGTTCTACTCTATAGTGGATCCAGTGGTCAACGTGGTGCGGGAGCTGAGAGTGAGGTAGTACTGACGATTGATGGGATAGAAGTAACAAGAGGTAATTTTGAGGAGATTGTATCACAGCAGATGCGTGCCCAACAGCAACAGAATCAGAGGTTTGGTGGAGAAATTGATCGAAAAACTATCGAAAAAGATGTGATTAATTCCTTGGTAAGGCGTGCAATTGAAGGTAGCGCGAATATAACAGATGCTGAGATAGAACATTATATCCGTAGCGATAAAAATCGAGTACAACAATATAACCAATTTGGACCGGAGATTGCGAATCTTTATAAAGAGAATGTCCGTATTTTTTTGAGTTCAACAACGTTGCGAGATGGTATCCAAACACTTGAATTGGTTACGGATACTGAGGCAGAACAAGATTTTCTTCTTGAAGCAGAGAAGGCGAAGGTAAAATATATAGAATTTCAGCACAATGACTATATTTCATCTGTTTATATAGATGATACTGAGGCAGAAAAGTATTTTAATGAAAACAGGGAAAACTACAAGACCGATGAACAGGTAAATGTAAAGTTTATCAAAATTGATCCTGTAGACTTCGTTTCAACAGCAGATATTGAAAAGTATTACGCGGATAACCAAAGTGAATTTATGACATCTGAGTTAGTTAGAGCGCGTCACATATTGAAAAAGTTCCCGGAAAACGCAACAGACGAACAAAAAGCTGAAACGAAGACAGCTGCAGAAGAATTGCTCAAGACTGTTACCGAAGAGTTAGCTGCTGGAACATCTTTTGCGGATTTGGCAAAGACACATTCAGAGGGTCCCTCAGGTGCTGATGGTGGTGCTTTAGGTACAAGTAATCCTGATCTTCCTCCCGGTAAGTATTTTGGACGGGGTCAGATGGTGAAACCTTTTGAGGAAGCGTGCTTTGATGTACTAAAAGCTGGAGAAGTCAGTGAATTGGTAGAAACACGTTTTGGATATCATATTATCAAATTGGAAGAAAAATTCGCACCGACTCTAAAATCCTTCTCTGAAGTAGAGATGGAAATCAGAGACAAACTGGTAGAAATCAATGGTGTTGATAAGGCAAAAGAAACCGCAGAAAACTTACTCTTTGATATTGAAGTAGGTGATTATGAAACTGCAATAGGACTTGACCGATATAAGGAACTATCGCTTGCCGTTGGTAAAACGGGTTTTTTCGCTAAAGATGCAGACAGTATCCCAGGGGGAATAGGTTCCAAATGGACTTACGGTGGCTTGGTTGACGCACTCTTTGATATGGGTGTGGGTGTAACAAATACAATAGAGACCAAGAAATTCAATGGAGATGTTTCAGCCTATTTTGTTGCGACTTTGCTTGGAAAGAAACCAGCTGCAATTCCACAATATGATGAAGTGAAAGCTGATGTAATCAATGATCTCCGTACAGAAAAATCGAAAGAGAGTGCATTTGCTGCTGCAAAAAGCCTTTATAGTCAACGTGCTGAAGGTGAGTTGTTGGATTCGTTAATTAAGAAGTATAAAGCACCAGAAGGTGTAGCAGCGGGTGAGAAAACTGTTCAAGAAAGTAGCCTTTTCAATCGGACAGTTGGTAGTTCTTATGTTTCAGGTATGGGGAACTCAAAAAATGTGATGTTTGCAGCGTTTAATATGTCTGTTGGAGATGTACGTGGACCGTTTCAAGGAGATACATCTGTTTACATCATTGAATTAGTGGAACGTGTAGAACCTGATTTGGAATTGTTTCAAACAGACCCAAGTCAAAAAACCAAGCGTTATCAGACTATCCTTCAGCAGAAGAAACAGGATGCGTATGATAATTGGTTTGCAGCACGGAAAAAGGTTGCGAATGTTTGGGTGCACGAGGATTATCGTTAATTGAGGATATCGTAGAAGAAGTTTCTACGTTTTGGAATGAATCCCAATTCTGTGATGGTTCGTTCGATTTCGTCTATCGGCATGCAATAGACTGTGCCTGCTTTACTTACAACATTTTCTTCAATCATCGTTCCTCCCATATCGTTTGCGCCAAACTTAAGTGAAAGTTGTCCTATTTTTGGACCTTGTGTAACCCATGATGATTGGAAATTGTTGATGTTGTCCAGAAACAGTCGTGAGATAGCTAAGGTTTTGAGGTATTCGAAACTTCCCGCTGGTGGTAGGTGTGCGAGTTCAGTGTTACTCGGTTGGAATGACCAACAGATAAATGCTGTGAATCCACCTGTCTCATCTTGTAGGTCACGCAATCGCATGAGATGCTCCACACGTTCAGCGTAACTTTCTACGTGTCCATACATCATAGTAGCACTTGACTTTAGACCGACAAGGTGCCCTTGCCGCATTACTTCAAGCCATTCATCAGCGGTGCACTTTTTAGGACTAATGATATTGCGTGCGTGGTCAGTAAGTATTTCTGCCCCGCCACCGGGAATAGAGTCAAGACCAGCGTCTCTGAGCCTTATGAGCATTTCTCTCAAAGACATCCGATTTATTTTAGCAAACCAATCCAGTTCCGGTGGGGAAAAACCGTGGACATGTATATCGTAGTTTGTTTTTATCCACCGTAGTAAATCCTCGTACCACTCAAGTTTGAGTTTTGGATGTAATCCACCTTGCATTAGAATAAGTTCGCCACCGAGATCAAGTGTTTCTTGTATTTTTTGTCCGAGTTCTTCGCGTTCCATTACATAGGCATCAGGGTCTTTTCTGTGTCGGTAGAAGGCACAAAAGTCGCAATCAACATAACACCAATTGGTGTAGTTTATGTTTCTATCTACAATGTAAGTTATGTAGCCTTCAGGATGTTTTCTTTTTCGGATGGTATCTGCGGCGTGTCCGAGGGCAAGTAGGTCATTGCTTTTGAAAAGTGTTAATGCATCGTCAAAGTCTAAACGTTCTTCTGAGAGAACTTTATGCAAAATGTGATGAACGGTAGTATCCATTCGTATTTATCATCCTTCAATAAGTAGTGTCATGTTAATAACATATTTTACCATTTTGACAAGTGTATGTCAAAATTTAATTTGACTTCACCTTAGAAAATCAGTATAATTATATCAATGATTCTTGAATCAAATGGAGTAAAAAAATGGCGATTGTGTATCTTGAAGAGTTAGTTAAACATGTGCCAAATAAGTATCTTGCAGTTAACGTAATCGCAAAACGTGCTCGTTCGTTAAATGACGAACTATTAGGAGCAGGTTTATCAAAAAAACAGAAGCCGGTCTCAATAGCAACAGACGAATTATCATCAGGTCAATTGTCTTATGAAATAGTTGATTCTGGAACGTCTGAATCTGAGGTTAAATCTTTGTTCTCATCTGAATCTGAAGGATATAATGCTATTGAAGGAGAAGATCATTTAGAAGAATTATATGGAGAGAAAGCACCGGATAAAGATGTAGTGGAATCCGAAGAGGACACAGAAGAGAGCGAAGACGAGTCAGAAGAAGCGTCGTGATAGTGTGTTTGTTAAGATTTTTTTGACAAACGTAGTTTAAGTTTGTATACTTTAAAGGGGTGAAGATTCTGAATACTTCAGCGTCCGTCTGGAGTATTTTAATTTGACATATTGACATACGAGTTTATTTTAGCACATTTGTGTGCTGACGTGGCTCAATGGTAGAGCAAGTGATTTGTAATCACTAGGTTGGAGGTTCGATTCCTCTCGTCAGCTTTTATTTGGGGGTGTGCTTGAGCGGTCAAAAAGGGCAGACTGTAAATCTGTTGGCTATGCCTACGGCGGTTCGAATCCGTCCGCCCCCAATTGAAAATATGCGGGAGTAGCTCAGCTGGTAGAGCATTGGCCTTCCAAGCCATGCGTCGCGGGTTCGAATCCCGTCTCCCGCTTGTTTTTGTATGACTTGCCGGCGTAGCTCAGTCGGTAGAGCGCGTCCTTGGTAAGGACGAGGTCACCGGTTCAATCCCGGTCGTCGGCTCCACTAATAATTATATATGAAGGTAGGAAATTATGCCCAGAGACATTGTGACCTTAGCTTGTGATACGTGCAAACAGCGTAATTATGTGACAACCCGCAACCGGCGGACACAGCAGGATCGATATGAGCGTAAGAAATATTGTCGTTTCTGCCGTAAACATACACTCCATAAGGAGATAAGATAAAAAATAGTAGGTTTTAGAATTAATTGGACATTGTGATAGATTTAGTTAGGAAGTCGATCCTACAGACGCATGTAATAGGTGCAATGAATTCCGCGACAAAAAACACTTTAACTTTAAAAGACAATGTCTACTTCTTTTTTTAATCACTCTATACCACAGGCCAGTAGCTCGAACTGGTAGAGCGCCGGTCTCCAAAACCGGATGTTGGGGGTTCGAATCCCTCCTGGCCTGCCTTGTATCATGATAAAACGGATAAAAAATTATATACAGAATATTATGTTAGAATGGCAAAAGGTGACTAAACCGGATGCCGAACAAGTTCGTGGTAGTACAATTGTAGTATTAATTGCCTCTGCGATGTTAGGTGCATTTATCTGGCTCGTTGATGGAAGTCCTGCGAATCCTGTTTGGACATGGCCTGCGAATATAATTCTTCTTGCCATCCCTATAATGGTGTTTGTTCTTGGTAAAGATTCTGAAAACCGTCGATTACACAATACTGCTATTGCTTGTGTTCCTCTTGTGGTTGTTCTTGTTAGTACCTATGTTCTGAATCTTGATGAACCGTTGAAAGGGTTTGGGATGTCCTTTTTAAGAGAGTTATTTCTCAGTGGGAATTAAGCATGAATGGTTATTGGTACATCGTTCAGGTCTATACTGGACATGAAAAGAAAATACAGTCTAATCTTGAGAGACGGCTTGCTTCTGATGCGGATTCTGATAAGGAACTTCGTGACGAAATTTTACAGATTAGCGTTCCAATGTCTACTACCGTAAAGAATGTAGACGGCAATCGTAAGATTAGGAGCAGTCCTACGTACCCTGGTTATGTATTGATCAACAGTATGCATGAAATTGGTCCACATGCAGAAAATAAGATTGGGCAAAAGAGTTGGTCATTTGTTCAAGAAACACCCGGTGTGATGAATTTTCTTGGTAATGCCAACCCGATCCCATTGAGTTCAGAAGATGTTGAACGGATGTTGGAAAGTGCAACCGTAGAGGAAGCAGCACCGGTGCCAGAGATTACTTATTCTGTTGGAGATAAGGTTCGTGTGATTGAAGGACCTTTCAGTTCCTTTACAGCAGAAATTCTTGGTATTGATACCCAACGTCAACGATTAAGCCTTTCTATAACAATCTTTGGACGTTCAACCCCACTTGAATTGGGGTTCATGGGTGTTGAAAGACTATAAATATATATTATGAAGATACGGAGAAGTAAATATAATGGCAAAAAAAGTAGCAGGTGAAGTCAAACTTCAATTAGTATCTGGACAGGCAACTCCACAACCACCGGTTGGTCCGAGTCTTGCTCCTTATATGATTAACCTGCAGGAATTTATCAAAACCTTCAATGCACAAACACAACAGCAGAGTGGTATGGTTGTGACGACTATTATAACTTGTTATAGTGATCGTTCATTTACCTTTACAGTGAAATCTCCACCTGCAGCAGTGTTACTCAAATCTGCAGCGAAGATTGTGAAGGGTTCTGGAGAACCCAATCGTAATAAAGTTGCTAATGTAACTAAGGATCAGATTCGCGAGATTGCACAAACGAAATTACCCGATTTGAATACAACAGATATTGAAGCAGCTATACGAATGGTTGAAGGCACAGCGCGGAGTATGGGATTGAACGTTACTTAATGTTTGGTTAGCAAATTTGGTAGTAATCCCGTTTAATGGAATAAGTAAAGTCTTATATTTAACATCTTGGAGAGCAATATGGCGAAAAGAGGAAAACGTTATCGTGATATAGCAGAGCAAGTTGAGAGTCTCAATTTATACACGGTTGATGATGCTATTTCACTTTTGAAGAAGACAAGCACAGCAAAGTTTGATGAAACTATAGATTTAGCATCACGTCTCGGTATAGATGCGCGTGTTGCTGAGCAAAATATCCGTGGTACTGTTTCACTTCCACATGGGACAGGTAAATCAGTTCGTGTTGTTGTGTTTGCAGAGGGTGACAAAGCACGTGAAGCAGAGGAAGCGGGAGCGGATTTTGTTGGCACTGATGATTTAGTTGATAAAATCGTTGATGGTTGGCTTGATTTTGATGCAACGATAGCTACACCGGACCTCATGCGGAGTATCATGCCGAAGTTAGGGAGAGTCTTAGGACCGCGTGGATTGATGCCGAATCCGAAAGCAGGTACTGTGACTAATGATGTTACTGAGACACTTCAGAATATCAAGGCAGGACAGATTGAATATCGTGTTGAGCGGACATCTGGTATAGTTCATGTCCCGATTGGAAAAACTTCATTTGAAGAACCACAAATTAAGGATAACTTAAATACTGTGATGGATGCGCTTGTAAAGGCACGTCCTGCTGCGACAAAGGGTCGTTATATTCGGAGTATTGCAATATCCGCGACAATGGGTGCCAGTATCAGGATTGATCCACAACAATTTTTGTAGCAATTTTACTATACATATATGGATTCCGTCGTAAGTACGGAAAGGAATAAATAGGAATAAATGACAATTCCGTAAACATAATAGAGTTGTAGAAAGTAGGGGCTAACGGCTTAATTACCTACCGAGACTCGGATAAGGTCAGAATCATTTCCAACCATTTCGGAAAGAGTGGTTTTGACTGCCGTAGTTAGGTCAAGCCTCCAGGTATCTGGGGGTTTTTCTATTTTTGGATGGAGTTGTCAAGATGTGAAAGGAGCTAACCTATGCCGAATGAAGCTAATGTTCAGCAGGTTGGACAAATTCGTGAGTTATTTGAAAACTCAGACGTAGTTCTTTTGACAGACTTTCAAGGACTTTCTGTGGCTGAAGTGAACAATTTGCGTCAACAGTTACGTGCCGCGAATGTTCAATATAAGGTCTGCAAGAATACGTTAATTAACGTTGTTGCGCAAGAAAGAGAAATCGAAGGGCTTGCGCCATATTTGAAAGGTAATACCGCTCTTGCAGCGAGCGATGACCCCGCTGCCATCAGTAAAATCCTTTTTGACTTTAGTGAGGAACACGAAAGTTTGAAGGTCAAAGGTGGCGTGCTTGGACAACAGGTAATTGATGCTGGTGCGGTTAAAGCCCTACAAGATATGCCTTCAAGAGAGGTATTGATTGGTCAAGCAATTGGTGGTATTGGAGCCCCATTGTATGGTCTTGTTAATGTATTGAATAACGGGTCTCCTATGACGCGTTTTGTGAATGTACTTAGTAGAACAATTGGTCAGGTAACATCTGTGCTTACACAGATTAGTGAACAGAAGAAAGCAGCCGAATAGGCGTATTAATTTGATTAAGAAAGGAATTTAAAATGGCAGATATAGAAAAAATGATAGATGAAATTAGTGAGATGTCAGTTCTGGAACTCTCCGAATTGGTAAAAGCACTTGAAGATAAGTTTGGGGTGAGTGCCTCTGCGATGCCAGCGATGGCAGTAGCCGGAGCAGTTCCTGCTGCGGGTGCAGCTGCAGAAGCAGAAGAGGGTGAAGCGGCTGAGAAAACCGAGTTTGATGTGCAACTCAAAGAAATCGGTGGACAGAAGATACCAGTTATTAAAGAGGTACGTGCCATTACAGGACTTGGTTTGAAGGAAGCTAAAGAGAAGGTCGAATCTGCACCTGTTGTCATCCAAGAGGGTGTCAGCAAAGAGGATGCAGAAAAGTCGAAAGAACAGCTTGAAGCCATCGGCGCAGTCGTTGAAATACAATAGTCGGTGTAATCGTCTTCAAACTATGAAGACACCAAACAAATCAAATTTTTGCAAACCCCGTTATGGTATTAGGCTGTAATGGGGTTTCTCTTACAAATAGATGTTTAGTATTGCAGAGATATTTTATCTTGTATTCAGTCAACTTGCAGTAGGCGGGTTTGTTGTTATGCTTCTCATACCGAAAGGTGTGGTAGGTGCTAATTATTATCGGTTGATGGGTGGTATATACTTACTTGTAGCTGTTTTAGCCCGTTGTGCTAATTTGTATCTGAATAAGCAACGGGTATCGTTTTCGACTTTTTTTAGTTTTTGGGAGAACGTTGAATCTGTACTTGTGTTATGTTTTGTCCTCATTGTCTTTATATATACATTGAGTTGGTGGTTCAAATCTTCTTTATTTACTTATGTACTATTTTATCTTGGAAATATCCTTGGCATCGTTTGGATTACGTATAGTGCGATCAATTATATTGAGATCGTCCAAATTCCAAGTGTAACATATCTATTAACTTTCCAATTTTTAATATCTGCAGTTCTACTTGGGGCTGTTCATACTGGCATGTGGTTTGGTCACTGGTATCTTGTTACACCTGATTTGCCTGTATCGTATTTGAGAAGGTTTAATACTGTGTTGCTTTTGTCGCTCGTACTATCAATTTCTCTGTTTGGTGTAAACATGGTGATTAGGTCTCAAGCACAAAATACGGTGTCATTTAATTTTCATTATCAACTCATCTTTTGGATGCGGTTGGGTATTGGGTTTGCTGGAACACTTTTACTCTATTTTATTTCTTGGGATTGTTTAAGACCTAAATCTGTTGAGAAGGATGAAGTAGGTGCAACGCGTGCAGCGACAGGTTTTCTTTTTATTGCAATTATTACAGTATTTTTAGGTGAGTTCTGTAGTCGGTATCTGTTTTTATCAATGCGGTTTATATTTTGATAACGGTGATTTTCAACATATCTATGCTTGTGCAATTTGATGTGGTGAGACGATAATTCTATTGTAAATAATATGTATGTATGTTAAACTAACGATATTCATTTAAACAAGTTAAGGAGGTATGAAATGAAATCGCAAATATTTTATGAACCTGAATCAATGAGTCTTGAAGATCGTCCAGTTCCTACTGCTGGTGATAATGATCTATTAGTTCAGGTGCGTTCAGTAGGAATCTGTGGTTCAGATGTAGCGTACTATTTCGGTTATAGTTCTCTTGAAACAGATGATGGGAAAGGTCCACTTATCCTGGGACATGAATTTACTGGCGAAGTCGTTGAAGTCGGTAGTGTTGCAGGAGATACTGGTGGATTTAAAGTTGGCGATAGGGTAGTAGTCAATCCTGTTCAATCGAACCCGAATTCTTTCTGGAGTCAAAAGGGGTTATCTAATTTATGTCCAGAAAAACGCATTTTAGGTGTAGGTGTTGATGGGGGTTTTGCAGAATATGCAGTTTCTGATTATCGCTGGACTGTGAAATTACCTGAAAACGTTACGTATGAACAGGGTGCACTCACAGAGCCACTTGCATGTGGGTTGTATGCTGTCAACAATCTCAATGCTGAAGAAGGACAGACTGCGGTTGTTTTTGGACCAGGTCCTATTGGTTTGATGATGGTTCAAGTACTAAAAAGTCGCGGTTTAAAAAACGTACTACTTGTTGGAACTCGCGATTATCGATTGGAATGTGGTAAGGAACTCGGTGCAGATTTAATTGTTAACGTAAAAGAGACTGACTCACCGCATTATGTTGAAGACCTTGGAGAAACGATTCAGGAACTTAATGATGGTGAATTGGCGGATCGTGCAATTACAGCAACGAGTTCGCTTGATGCAATTCACACTGCCCTTGAAGTTACAGGTAGACATGCGACGGTTGTCATTTTTGGTCTTCCTGGGGACAAAGATGTCATGCAGGTACCCATTCTTGATACAATCCTTATGGATAAAACCATAAGGTTCTCTTGGTTAGCCCCGAACACTTGGGAAGAGGCAGTTCAACTGATTTCCAGTGGTGATGTCAATATGGACAAGATTATCAGCCATGAATTTCCACTTGATTCACTCGTTGAAGGTATCACAAAGGTACGCAATCGCGAAGATAGCTGCACGAAAGGGTTGATAAAAGTATCCTCTTAATCGGTAAGTTTGTATGGGCATACCATTTTTTATAGTTTTTGCCTTGTCAATCGTATTTTTATCGCTTTGTATAACAGGTTGGAGTGACTTTTTATCAATAGAGTGGCCTGAACAAGATTCCTCTGGTGCAACAGTTGACGATGTGAAAGTCACTCCATACCTTAATTTTACTCTGAATTATCGTGCGATTACACAGTGTGTTATAGGTTTTCTGCTTTTTTTGATGAGTCTATATGTGATGGGCTTTTTACTTTATCTTGAAGAACGGGAAAGTGGCAGGATAATGAAAAATGTCAAGAGTTTTGCCAAATTAAGGCAATTTATCGAACGTCGTCAAAAGAAAAGTATATCACATTGAAATATCACTTAATTGCCCTATGAAAGCGCGGTAAAGTATTATTCCTTGTAATATGGAACAACAATCAAAAAATGACTTACTTCTTCGTGCAGCGAAGTGCATGCCTGTTGAACGTGTTCCAGTATGGATGATGCGACAGGCTGGCAGATCAGATCCTTTGTATCGACAGACCCGTGAAAAACTTAACCTTCCACTGGAACGTCTCTTCCGAACCTGCCCTATGCCAATGTCGCACACCGATGTAGAGGCTGCGGTTAAAATATCCCTTCTTCCCAAGCGTATTGGTGTGGATGCCATAATTGTCTATAAGGATATTCTCACACCACTTGCCCCGATGGGTGCACATTTCCGATTTTCACCAGGTCCTGTTTTACACACCCCAATTCGCACACAATCTCAAGTCAATGCCCTAAGTCCGGTAGATGAACCACACGAACAATTAGAGTACACAGGTCATGTTATACGTTCACTGCGTGAAACGTTGAATGGTGAACTACCGCTTATCGGTTTTGCAGGTGCTCCATTAACGCTTGCCTTTTTTCTTATTGCAGGAGAAAGTCCGATGAAAAAAGGTGAAGGTATATCTGAAAAAGCTGCTCCTGTTTTTGAAATGATGGATAATGCCCCTGAGCTCCTATGCCAACTATTAGATAAGTTGACGGAAATGACAATTAACTATCTGAATTACCAAATAAGTATGGGTGCTCAGATAGTGCAACTGTTCGAGTCAATCGCAGATGTGCTGTCGCGCGAGATGTACACAAGATTTGCACTTCCGTATCATCAGAAGATTTTTGATGAACTCAACCGTGATGTTCCGAGTGTCATGTTTGCCAAGGAGTGTTCATTCATCAATTTAATGCATCAGAGTGGTGCTGATGTGTTGAGTGTTGGAAAATGTATAGATATTGGAAAAACAAGAAAGCAAATAGGTGGGTCAATTGCTTTGCAGGGAAATGTTGATAATGATGTTCTTCGTGACGGCACATTTTCAGACATTACAGCTGCAGTGCATCATTGCATCGAACAAGGTGGAAAAATAGGACATATTTTAAATCTGAGTCATGGACTACATAGAGACACACCATTTGAAAATGTTAAACATTTTGTAAAAATTGCAAAGACTTATTAGGAAATTTGATGAGAAATATTCAAGAAAACCCTTTTGCTCCACGTCAATATGGAGAACTTGTTAAGGTAACAGATAGGGTATATCTGTTTCGGAATATCGTAAATTCTTCTATTATCATAGGGGATAATGGGGTTGCTGTGATTGATACACAGGTGAACCAGATGATGGGTAAACGGTTATTGAAGGCAATTCGTTCCATCACCGATAAACCGATTCTGTATGCCATAAATACACATTATCACTGGGATCATACAAATGGTAATATAATTTTTCGTGATGAAGGTGCAACTGTTGTCGCACGGGAGATGACGAAAGACTTTATGGTAAATAGGGCACCGCGTCAAGAGGATTTTCTGCGTTCTCGTGGTTTTACCCTTGGAGATCCACCGTTTCTACCGCAGAAGACGTTTTCACATGAGACTGAACTTGATTTAGGAAATCAACCATTACATCTTGTTCACTTAGGAAAAGCAGAAACTGATGATGCAAGTGCGATTAGAATACCTGTGGAGGGATGTATCGTCTCTGGTGATACAGTAATGACTGGCAGTTTTCCCATCTTTGGACAACCTGTGATGAATGAAGGACTAATGGCAAACCACGATTGGATCAATACTATACAGGAACTACAAACATATTCTCCTAAACATGTTCTTCCTGGACACGGTCCGTTAGCACACGATGCAGAAATTGACCTGCTGATCAAAATAGAGTCCTATTTTCTAACAGAAGTTAGAAAACGTGTTGAAAAAGGCATGTCTTTAGCAGAATTGCTTGCTGATTTGGAAGGTAATATGCCAAGTTGGATTAGTGACATTGCTGAAGTATGGGGAACTCCTCGTTATGCTATACTAAGAGTATATCGTGGGTTGATTGACGATCCTGAACCCGGTTGGCAACACCTGAAACCGTCTGCTATTCCATCAGCAGATGCCGATATGCTTTGTAAACGAACACAAGAGCTGAAAGACTTTGAGGCGTATCTTGAAACATCGGAAGAAGTTGCAGAAGGTAACGACTTTGGTTTAGCAATCGCTATTTTGAAAACAGCAACAGAAAAATTTGCTAATCTCCCGGAAGCGTGGACTGAATACGCGAACCTGCTTACCCAAGCATCTCGTAGTGTGTCAAGTGTACTTGAGAAGGGGGATTTTTTCTTTGAGGCAAAAAATGCGCTCAATACTGCACTTGAATTGGATCCAGATTTTGCTCCTGCCCATCTATTACATGGCTACAATCATATTTTATCAGCGTTTCGTAACGGCGATGATCCTGCATCTGGAATGGAGTCAATCTATAAAGCCTTAGTAAGTGGAATTGAGGGCACACAACTGGCACAAGCGTATTTTTCTATAGGACTTGCTCACCGGACAAATTCAGATGAAAAACTTGCCCGTGAAGCATTCGCTCAAGCGATTGCAGTGGATCCAAGTTTTATGCCTGCGCAATTAGCTAATATGGTATAGGAGAGAAAATGAAATACGATAGTGTTTTACTCGTGGCATTTGGCGGTCCTACTCCGGGTTGCTGCAAAAAATATAATAGACAAGATTGTCCGGGAGAGGCGTACTGTTTTGTTGAAGGGATTGCTGGTGAAGCAGAATCCCAAAAGGAACGTGTAAAAGATATTTCCAGTCATTACGTTAAATTAGGTGGATTTTCTCCTTTCAACGAATTGACCTACAAACAAGCCAAAGCATTACAAACTGCATTGCGCGAACGGGATTTACCATTACCTGTCTTTGCTGGATTCAGACATTGGACACCCTATTTAAGGGAAGTAATCGCTGAAATGACGCGGAAGGGACATCGTAAAATACTGGGAATAATAATGGCACCACACCAATCTAAAGTCAGTTGGGAATGGTATCAACTGGAAGTTAAAAGAGGAATTGAAGCGATAGATGGTGAAAGACCGACTATAGATTATCTTGAACCGTGGTATACACATAAAGGTTATGTGGGTGCTATAGCAGAAATAATTAAGACAACTTGTGGAGACAAGTTTGAACATGCTGAAATAGTTTTCACCGCACATGCTATTCCTCAGTCTGCTGCAAATACCTCTCCGTATACACAGCAGTTTGAGATGACCGGTGAAGCGGTAGCACAAGAACTTGGAAAATCACGATTCGGTTTTGCGTATCAGAGTGAAGTAGAAACGAGTCCGATGCCGTGGACTCAACCGGATATCAATGATTGGCTAAAAGCGAAACAGGTAGAAGGCGTTGATACCGTCGTTGCTTCGCCTATCGGATTCTTGTGTGATCATGTTGAAGTGCTTTATGATTTGGATATAGAGGCGAGGGAGACAGCGGATGCGTGTGGAATTGAGTTTATTCGTGCGGGGACAGTAGGAGATCACCCGAAATTTATTGGTATGTTAGCGGATTTTGTCTGTGAAAAGTCTTCATAATCAGATTATCCTTCTTCGGTGTCAAAGCCCGTTGCTTTAGATCGGGGATGTAGACACCGCTAACAACTCTGTTAAATCCAAAAGGCTATACTTTGTAGCAGTGTTAGACGAAGCAGGAAATGTCATTTAGAGATAAAACTCTAATGTAACGTGAGTTCGATTAATGATAGTATTGTGTGCCAGTAGGAACCCCTTTGGTATACGGATATTTACATTACTTACGTTCTAAAGATTCAGAGTTTTCAGAGTCAGAGGGAAATTTGCACAATTTTATCATGTGCCACGAACCTATATTCAGTATGGTTTTACAGGGCTATTATGACCTATTTAGTCAAGAATGACTCTGAAAATTCGGATGCTTCTACATAAAACAATGACAATGGAATTTAGGATGTGGATTCAGTCGATTCCGTAAGTTATACCAATTCTAATAAATACAACCACATTCTGAGACTTTAAATTCATCTTGTTTGCACGGGCGGGGAAACCCCGCCCCTACGATAATGTAATACCAATTCTAATAAATCCACATTTTGAAACTCTAATACTAATCTTAGTGTAAGAGGCGCAATGAATTGCGCGACTACGAACGCGTTTTTTGTTAATGAGATGTTATTATTTAGAAATGGTATTACTTATTCCGAATCCATGTTGAATGTAAGAACAAAAGGACCCTCATGCTTTAGCTTGGGGAGTATGTCAGGTGTCAACTCCTCACTTGTTTAGGCAACTAAGGATGACTGTGATGGTGCAGGAACAGAAACGTGCAATTGTAGTAGGTGGAGGAATTACCGGTTTAGCTGCGGCTTATCGCTTGAAATGTGAAGCAGAAAAAAGGGAAATTTCACTTGATATTACACTGTTGGAATCGAGCAACCGGGTAGGAGGGGTTATTCAAACTGAACACCGAGATGGGTTTATTATTGAGCACGGTCCGGATGCCTTTATTTCTACGAAGCCGTGGGCGAAGGCATTGTGCGAAGAACTCGGTATTGACGATAAGTTGATAGGGACGAACCCAAAGGTGAGACGTAGTTTTGTTATACGAAAAGACAAACTGGTACCTGTGCCTGAAGGATTCTACATGATGGCACCAGGGTCTATCGGTCCCTTTCTAAAAAGCCCTATCTTCAGTTTACGTGGTAAATTTCGTATTGCCCTTGACCTATTTATCCCACGTCGAAATGGAATAGATGATGAATCAGTGGCAGATTTTGTTAGACGTAGACTCGGAACTGAGGCGTTTGAGCGGATGGCACAACCGATGATCGGTGGTATCTATACATCGGATGCGGAGAACCTAAGTTTGAAATCCACATTTCCAAGATTTTTGGAGATGGAAGAAGAATATGGTAGTATTATCAAAGCCCTATTAACGCAAAAACGGAAGGCTGTCCAAACAAGTCGTGATACAAGTGGACCGCGTTATAGTCTATTTTTGTCTTTTGCTAATGGCATGCAGACTTTGGTTGACGCACTTGCAGGAAACCTATCTGAATGTATCCGTTTGGGTTGTAGTGTTGCTATGATTCAGAAAAAAGAAGATGAAATGGGATGGCGTGTTTGGCTTGATAACGAGGAAGTGTTGGAAACAGACCTACTTTGCCTTGCGTTGCCTGCACCACAAACAAGTAAAATCTTGTCAGAAGTGTCTCCGGACCTTTCAGATAAACTCACCAATATACCTTATACATCATCTGCAACGGTAAATATTGCTTTTCGTCGTGAGGACATACCGCATCCACTCAACGGCATGGGTTTTGTTGTGCCTATTAAGGAGCAACTCAATCTGATAGGGTGTTCATTCAGCAGTGTTAAGTTTGAAAACCGTGCCCCATCGAATCATGTATTACTACGCGCATTTGTAAGTGAAAGTGCTACTAATTTTAAAGGTGCTGCAAACAATAATACAAAATTGAAAGATATTACATCGTCTGCGTTAATAGACGTATCCAATTTACTTGGCATAACTAACCCACCTATTTTTTCAATAGTAAGTCAACATACACAATCTATGGCACAGTATCAGGTTGGTCATGAAAGACTTGTCGGTGAAATTGAGGAACTTGCAAAGGGTTTCACAGGGCTTACATTAGCAGGGAATGCATATCGCGGCATTGGGATTCCAGACTGTATTAACAGTGGAGAGCAAGCAGCGATATCACTTCTTAACAACATTTAGAGGTGCAAATATGCGTAATGGCGTAACATTCCGGCAATGTCTCCTCGGGACGTGTATGTTATTATCTGGATTAAGCATTTTTGTATTTGTTGGTAATTTTGTAACTAATGTGGAAAGTAATGAGAATAAGTATGAGGATATGTTTCGTGGATTTGAAGAGGGGAAATGTAAGAGTTGTCATCCAGCAATCTGGCGTGAGTGGGAGAAGTCGATGCATGCACAAGCATGGGGAGATGAGATTTATCAAGATGCGGCAAAACTGATTCCTAATAGAGAAAAGAGTTGCGACCCATGCCATGCACCAGAACCGATCCTTGTGACCGGTATTGGGGAAATGCCAAAATTGCGGAGCAACCAACGAAGCTCAGGCGTATCATGTCTTGTATGTCATCTTGATAAGGACGGTGCGATGCACGGACCACAAGCGAGTGCTGAGACAAATTTTCATGCAAATGTGACCAATCCGATCTATGAATCTCCGACAAAGTTGTGTGCTACGTGCCATGGTCAACCGAAGGTACCGGAACACGATCAAGTATCCAGTTTTCTTGAGAGTAGATTCGCGGAAGAAAAAAAGAGTTGTGCGACATGTCACATGCCAATTGTAAATCGACTACAAAGCACAGCAAGTTTTGAGAGTATCAAAGGAAGGAAACATACTTGGCGAGGGAGTCGTAGCGTTGCACAGCTTAAGAATGCTGCATCTCTTAAGATTGAGTTTGTTGAAAAGAAAGCGTCTGTCGTTCTTGAAAATAAAGCAGGACATCTGTTACCTGGTGGCACGTTACGTGTGATTGTTCTTGAAGTGACTCACCTTGCGTCTGATGGGACTCAACTTAAGAAAAAACAGGTATTAATATCTGAAAAAACAGAGAACCGTCTTTTACCAGATGAGAAGCGAACATATACTTTTGATGTCGACGTAGGTCAGACTCTTAAGGCACAATTAAAATATCAACTGACACCAGAAACACCAGAATCTGAATGGGTTCTAATGGAGGAGGTAATAGAATTGGTGCTGTGATAGTTGGGTTAAATCAACACGGCTTCTTTAGTGTTTCTAATACCATTTCTAATAAATACAGTCTCATTATGAGATCCTGGAATTCGCAAATAGGTGAAGAATGTAAGAGGCGCAATGAATTGCGCGACTACGAACGCGTTTTTTGTAAATGAGAAGTTATTATTTAGAAGTGGTATAACAGAAAGTTTATCTATGTATTCAGATTTGGTAACGAATTCAGTCCGAGTAACCGCTTTAATGTTGGTGTTGCACGTTCAATAACCTTATCTGATACTATTTTCAGATGATCTTGTTGTGGTTTTAGAATGGAACGGCAGAAGAACCCAAGCAAAGCAACTCTCGGAGAATTGGTTCTATTTTCTGAAGACCCGTGCCATACTGAGCCGTTGACAATGAGAACAGAACCACGAGGTCCACATATTTGTTGTTTATCAGTGTATTCAATACCGGATTCTGGTAATGCTTCAAGTCGTTTATGACTTCCAGGTACGCAACTGGTCGCTCCGTTTTCAATGGTAAAGTCATCTAAAAACCAAACACTGTTTGCTACTATAGGAAAACTTGGACGCGGCGTTGGAAGTGCAGACAACGGATAGTCAATATGGAGACCTGCGTCTGGGGCACCAGGGTAAAGGATGTTCACAGTGAACGAACTTAGCGTGCAGTCTGCCCCGAGTAGATATTCCATCGCAGCGAGCATTTTGGGGTGTTGTATTGCTTCTTCAAAAATCTCCCCTTTGTCAACCAGATTCCATATACGTTGAGCGGTATCGTTTTGTAGATAGGTATGTCCTTTACCTGCTTTTTGCTCATCTGTAGCAAGTTGTAAGGATCGTTCTCGGAGTTGGTGAGTTGTATTTAAATCAATTATCTTCTTCAGAAGTACATATCCTTTTTGGTCAAGTTGAGATTTTTCAGTAGTTGTCAACATAAGTTATTTTCCTCAAACACAATATTCTGTTGACAATTTATCTCTTTTTTATTACTATGTCAATTGGGTAATGAGAATTAGTCCAAAATTGCCTATTTTTATGAGGAAAATTTCGGAATTTTGATTTGACATATTTTATTAATTATGGTATTATATTTGATAATGATTGCAATTTAATCCTTAAATGCAAATAGGCGGGGGATTTTAAACGAATTTCTATATTTAAACGCCGCGTGAAGATTAAAATGCTTGCTTTATTTTGTCACATTATGTTAAAATGACAGATGTTCTTTTCTAATAGGCATCTTTAGTTTCAATAATATATTATAAACGTAATCGCCAGAATCTGTTATGTTAAACGTTCATATAGGTGCACGTTGGTCAAATACAAAATTTCGGTGCCCGATTTTGGTATCCATTGACCTTCATTGTGGATGGACTGACACGATGTGAAGGTTGATTTACGTACTTATGGAGAAAATTTTACTACTTGGTTGTAGGATGTTAACTTTGGATGGGCAAACACCTACCTCCGGTCGTTTTTGTCGTGTTTCCCGCTTGCCCATCTAAAACTTCAGTATTTAGTCTCGTTTTCGCGTAGACTTAACGAGGAGGAAGAGTTAATGAAAAAACGAACACTTGTTTGTTTTTTGATTTTTTTATTGTGTGTTTTTCACAGTTCATTACCAGACACAGTATTTGGGCAGGATGCGGATCCGACTCCCACAGAACTCGCCCAACAGGTGTTTGATGAACACAATCAGATACTTCGGCGTGCGAATGTCAAACAATTTCTGCCGGAGATTATTGAAGGTCTCAAGAGTCCAAATTTACCCTTGCCGATTCCTGTTATCATATCTACGGCAATCAATTCGGTAACGAGTGATCCGACTGGAACAAGTTTAAAGGCGATTGCTGCTGCAGCTGGTCTCACATTAACGGACGATCATATTGCACTTATTGCAGATGAAGATGTTCAAATGGTACTCCAAGATGATACCACCAACGCTTTACTAAGTCTTACTGGTGATCCCCTTGCGGAGGCACTTGATGAACTTTTGAGGTTGATCAATGAGGCAGAGGTAATTGATCCGACTCCACCGGTTGATCCGACACCGCCAGTGGATCCGACTCCACCGGTTGATCCGACACCGCCAGTGGATCCGACCCCACCACCGGTTGATCCGACACCGCCAGTGGATCCGACTCCACCGGTTGATCCGACACCGCCAGGAGGTTCTATTCCTGTTGTTCCTTCAAACCTAAATGGCACATCAAGACTGGGTGGACTTTCACTTAATCCGATTCATGGTAGAGCATTTATTCGAGATCTGATTGCTTCATCTGGACTTGATGCAGCATCTTCAGATGCATTTGTTGAACCTGTTGTTGACTTTCTTTTGGCACAAGTTCCACAAGGAATTCTCCCAAAGGCACAGATTAGACAGATTTTGACAGCAACAAAACCCTCATCAATATTCCAAAGTGATGAGGCACAGATAGATCCTGAAAACTTTGGTAACGCTATTGCTCCAGATCTTGCTGAATTTATCTATACTAATGTACCTAACGTTACAAAATACCTTGCAAGCGATAGTATGAACGTATATGTGCGCGTTCCATCCGCGCTTGAAGGTGGCAGTGTTAAATTCAGACTCAATAGCAGCCCAATATCTGATGGTCAGAGGATTACCCCTGATGAATTCCAAGCTGATACTATTCCCTACACCTTCCGTTTGGAAGAAAGACTTGCTGCTACTAATCTACCTGCATGGCCAGATTTAGGCAACCAACTATTTTCAGGTGTTGTGCTTCGTTATTCACAAACTGGATTGGATGGTGATTATATCGCTGTTGATATGGATCCAGTTCCAGGTAATAATGGTGTAGTTTGGGAAAGTGAAATTGGCATTTTACCGAAAGGTAGTACCTATTACTATTTTGAAGTTACACTTGCTGAACCCGTGAAGTTAGAGATAATCAATCGTGATGCGCTTGCTGAAATCTTGGCTTCTCCAGATGGTACTACAACATCACCAGCCACAAGAGAATATATCATCAATAGCTGGTCAATGCCAGATCCTCGTAACCTACAACTTGCTCAACGAGGTATATTCGATGCGTTATTTACACCGGATGTAGTAGCTGAAATTGTTAGAATAGCTGCACCCTTAATTGTAGGTATTCAGTCTGGCGAAACCACGGGTATCCAAGTTGATGGGAGTGACCTCATAAAACTACAGAGTCTTTTGTTGCGCAATGCAAACAAATTGACCAGTGATTTTGAGCAAAATTTTGATCCTTTGTTGGCTTCTGTGTTTAGTGTGCCACAAGTAGATATTGCAACACACTCACTCTGGTATACTGATATTGGTTCCATTGTAGATGGTGGGCACAACCTTGAAGCTGTTGTCTACAATGCAAGTGGAGATGCAGTGGATTTAATTTCGGTAGATTTCACTACAGATACTACTGCTCCTGAAGCGATAATCAATGTTGGACCAGCGAATGCTAACACAACAGGTTACTGGAACAAAGATAGTATCTTTGTTGCGACAGCTCCGAGTGAGGGTGCATCAATACTGAACATAACAAGCACGCTCACAGCGGATAGCAAGTTAGCATCCGGATTTGATCTCATGGGTCAAGACGGTTATCTAATATACCAGATAATTGGATTGGACAGTGATGGAAACCCAGAAACTACATGGCTTCCTTTGACAGTAGAAAACTCAATGCTTGCATCTGATATTTGGGATATTGCCAAAGCACAGTTGCCTGGATTAGCAGCAACACAAGGCGATCCAGCTATAAAAGCTGCTCTTGAGTTAGCCGCTGGTTTGGATTTGGAAGCAGTTCTTGGTATTATTAATCCAGCCTTGATTCATCAGTTAGCAAGTCCCTTTTTCATGGGCTTAGGTATAACGTTTAGTGAAGAACAAAGTGCTAAGATCCATGAACTATTAGGTGCTGTGATTGATGATATTAACATGATACCGCTAACTTCTGATCCTACACGGGTTATGTCGATTCCTATCCAAGGTGATCAGTTGCCACTATTATTAGGTGACATTGGCGTACGTGCGATGGGTATTGATACACTCTTTAATGTCGGTTCTCATGTTCCGCCGACGAGAATTAGGGTTGTTATGCCTGAATGGGATAGAACGAGTATCACACATGCAAGTTTGGGTGACCTTAATGGTGATGGTGATGCTGACGAACCTTATGAAAGTGGTAAGCTTTATAAAAATGCTACCGAGATTACACTCTCCGTTGCGATTAATGATGATGGTCGTTCAAACGAAAAACATCCCGCTACAATCATGATTCAGTATCAGGATGCGAATGGTGACTGGCAGACCATTGATGGTGAACTTGAAATAGCTGAAGGTGCAGATACGATTACAACACCTGCTACAATTACTCATGACTTCACTGATTTTGGTGATTTAGTGATGGCAGGTAGTGTCTTAAATCTTCGTGCTGTTACAACAAACGGTCTGCAACTTGTTGACGAATCAGAGGTATTCACCCTTGAACTTGTTGATGATGTTCATCCTGTTGATCCGAAGGTCTTGGTCGTTGATGTTGATGAAACATCAATCGTGATGACCAATCCAGATAGTGGTGCTCCGCAGGGTAATATCACACTTATTGCATACACACCACGCGTAACTTATCCCGAAACTACTTCAATTCAGATTGATGTTCAACGTCCAAGCGATGACGAATGGACAACGATTGGAACAGCAGAAGTTAGCGATCCTAATGGTATGGGTGGTGATGCGACAGCTGCAATAATGTTTAAAGGTAAAACATTAGGCGAAATCTATCCTTCCGATACTTCAATGATCCACGTTGATGCGACCAGTAGTTATCTGAAATGGTTGATTTCTATAGATACAACAATGTTGGCAGATACCATTACTAAGGATAGTCCTGGTGCACGAAATGTGGAAATGGATGACAATCGATACATGGTTCGTGCTACACCTGTTGTTGATGGATCCTTACCTGATAATCCAAATGAGAATCCAGTTGCTGAAGGTGAGACTTATACAGAGATGTTCTCTGTAGACAATGATGACGATGTTGCCCCACTTGGTCCGACCAATGTTGAAGTAACAAGCATTGACGCAATTGATTCTGTGTTTATGCCAAACGATGACGGAAGTGTTACAGTTGGTGGATTAGTAGACAAGTATGATATGGAAGTAAACTCTCCAGTTATAACTTTGACTCTTACTCCGACAGCTGCACGTAATACTTACGCTTCAGTGAAGTTGCTCACCTCCCTACCTGAAGGTGCAATTATCGGTGACATTACCGAGACAGCCGAAGGTAGCGGTGTCTTTACAGTAACTATTGATGTTGGTACATTGATGGATGACGATGATCCTGCCAATTCCTACAACGATAGGTATCTTGAAGACAGTTATCACGAAAATCCGATGGAATTTATTTATAATCCGAAGGGCGAAGCCTTTATGTTTACTGTCCACGCCTTGGCTTATGATAAAGCGGATCCGTATGACGATGTTACTGCTGCTGACGAAATGTTTCTTGAATATGGAAACATTCAAGCAGATGAATATGAAGATGACGAAGTAACTGTAACTGTCCAAAATTCCTACAGACCCGATCCGGGTGTGATAGCAGTTACTGTTGAAAATTCGGACGGCATGGTAAATCCCGATAGTGGTGCATGGCAAGGTGTCCTTACTTTCAATGTATATACGTATTACATTACTTCAGCACCAACTGAAGGTATTCGTGTTGAGGTGATGCGTCCCGTCGATGAAACATGGGAACGTATTACTGGAACTGCTATAGATCCTGTTGGCGTGGATATATCTGAATTAGAAGGTATCGCCGATTTAGATGATATAACTGGCGGTCTTATAGGTATAACCCAAGCAGGAGCTGTTTCGGGTGGGGAATCTGAAGTTGGAATCCCAACACATTACATGAAATGGCAGTTTATGGTGGACACTCGTGAGTTCGCACTTGAAGGCACCGATGCTCCAGAAGGTACCATCAAATTAGATGATACGATTGAGCGTGGTGATGCTGCTGAACGCGATGCCTCCTTGGATGATAACCAGTATGTAGTGCGTGCGATTTCACTCACACCGAAAAATCCAGCACAAAATGAATATTATCAGAGAGATGGTGTGGAAGCATCCTTCTCATTAGATAATGTTGATGATGTGCCACCACTCGGTCCGACAAACATTACAGATGTTGCCGACCATGTTGGTTCACTTGTAGCAAATGAAGATGGCAGTTTCACAGCACGTGGAATTGTTGATGCAAGTGTTGAGTCAACGAAGGTTACATTTACGATTGAACCGACTGCAGATCCGAAAACTTATCACGGTGGTAATACCGTTCTGGTTCAAACTGCTCCAGATGGAACAGTAACTGAAACCGATGGTAGTCTTGCCGATGGATCAATTACGGTTGATATCGGACAACTTGCGAATGGTATGTATATGTATCATGCACTCGTTGCTGATGAATTTGGTAATGTTCAGGTGCAAGGTGAAGCAGATATGCCATCACCAGTTGTCACTGTTCATGTCCTAAACTTCCGAGTAAGCGATATAATGGATCTTATGGTAACATCGGTTGATGGTGTAGCAGTGGATGGTGAACTTCCAGAGAGAATTCCCCTCCGCGAGTCTATTGCCGTAAGTTTCAACGTCAACAACGGTACACTGTTTGTTGATGACCTTACCGGTGTCTATCTTGATGGACATGGTGTTACATTTATGGCTGGTGGTGAAGGTAATTCTTTCTCACTTGCAGCCAGTGACCTTATGTCAGTAACAGATGGATGGTATACTCCACATGGACGTGTTACAATACGTGAACGTTTTGTGGACTTCCCATTAGCAATGATTAACTTGGACAACACAGGTCCGATGATCACTATTGAAACACCTGCTGAAGGTCATACAGTCAATGACTTACCGACATTACTTGCAGGTTTTGGAGATGGTGATTTGGGTAGTGGTGTTAGTGCTGATAACACTGCAGTTGTCAGTTTAGCACGACTCAGACCTGAAGAGGTTGATATGGATGCAGTTCCAATTGATGTTGATCAGAGTATGGTTGAGCAGGATATGGACTCTGTGGTCTATACCCGCATAGACAAACTTGCTGGTGGTGCATATATGTTCACAGTGCAAGTTTCTGATATACTCGGTAATGTTGGTGAAACATCAGTTAATTTTGCTGTTGAAGGTCTCAACCCGACAGTCGTAATCACCGCACCTGCTTCAGGACAAGAATTTGACGCAAGTCCTGCAAGTGTCACTGGTTTCTTTGCTGGTGGTGGTGAAGTAAGCATTTCCATGTTTACCGTAAATGATGTAGATGTTTCAGAATCAGTAATGGTAGATGGAAACAACTTCACTTATATGCCTGCTGATGGCTTCAGTGAAGATGACCATACCGTCTCTGTTGAGGTGACTGATGGTAGTGGATTAACTGCTCAGACAGCTTTAACCTTTACTGTTGAATATCCAATTCCGACAGCAACCATCAGCACGCCTGTTGCAGGTCAAGTCTATGACCACGGAATGCCTATAATCACAGGTAAATTCTCTGGCGCAGACCCAGTAACTGGAACCCTCTCAATTGATGGTGAAGTTGTAATGGAAGTAAGTGGTAATGACTTCACTTATACACCTACGGAGGCGTTAGGTGATGGTAATCATACAGTTTCTGTAGAGGTCACTGATGTGAATGGCAATACTGCAAGCGCATCTACGGACTTCACAGTAGATATAGCTGGACCGTCGGTAGCGATTCATTCTCCGGCAGCGGGTCAGATGTATGATCATGGTATGCCAGTGATTACGGTAGAATCTTCTGGTGTAGCAGAACCAGTATCCGTATCAGTTATGGTTAATGGTGAAGCTGCAGCAATGAATGATGATGGCACATATTCTCCAGCATCTGCTTT
>JAJDWI010000045.1 GCA_022825665.1 Candidatus Poribacteria bacterium | reverse complement strand
CCCATTCAACCCTGAAACTTGGATACCGTATCAGTTGTCAGAAGCAGCGGATGTATCACTTAGTATCCATGCCACAAATGGACAACGGATACGGACTATAGTGTTAGGACATCAACCTGCAGGCATATATCAAAACCGTGCCAATGCAGCATATTGGGATGGTAAAAACGATACCGGTGAACCTGTCGCGAGTGGAGTGTACTTCTATACCTTGACAGCAAGCGATTTTACTGCCACGCGTAAGATGTTGATTTTGAAGTAAATCGTATTCACACATTAGGGCAATGTACCACGATTACCTATCATTTCAGGTGATTACGGTGTATTGTCCTATTATATACCAATTTCAATCTCTTCTCTAATTCAACCTTCCTATTGACTGTAACTCAAGTCACATTCCTTTAAACTTAATCCTAATGGTTCAATGTGATGAAGTCAAATGTACAATATCGTGCATTATGAAATATGGATGCACAATTAGGTACAGTTGTTCAATTTACTTCAACCCCTCGCAACATCAAACAATTACAATATCTTTTCTGGAATTGTTCAAATTGTGGACAGCAATGTTTATTTTTTGACAATATAAGAACAGAAAAACAAATATTTTGTTGTATACAGAACATAATTGCTTAGTTTCAACTCATCCCTGATTATGGCATAAAATTTGCTTCAACTGATACATAATAATGAAGTAAATGCGAGGTTTGCCAAATGGGATCAGCGAAAAACTACAAAATAGTACAGAAAACTTGGATAGACTGTTTATCACAAGTATTTCATTTTGTCCCATCCATACGAAGGTTGTTAATCTCGTTCTGGGTGTTTTCTGCCATCTTTCTACCAAGTGTATTTGCCCAAGACTGGACACGATGGGATTTACCGCAAGGTGCAAAACTACGTATTGGAAAGGGTGGTGTAAATAATATAACCTTCTCACCAGATGGCAATCGATTCATAGTTGAAAGTTCTATAGGTATTTGGATATATGATGCATACACGGGTGATGAACTGGACTTTATTGCAGAAACTCCAAATAACATTCTGGGAATAAGTCCTGATACAAGCCTTTATGTTACATCGGATGAAAACAACATAGTCCAATTACGAGACCTGACTGATAAAAGTGTTAAAGTAACCCTAAATGGTGAAACAGAGGATATTTACCGTATCGCTTTCAGTCCAGATATGCGGATACTTGCGGGGACAAGCGAGGAAGATATTCATCTTTGGGATCTTACAACTGGAGAACATAAAGCAACTCTCAAAGGGCATACAGCTTGGGTAGGGACAATCGTCTTCAGTCCTGATGGTTCAACACTTGCCAGTGAAAGTTCGGATAACACTTTACAACTATGGGATGTTGCTAATGCTACGCATAAAACTACTTTATCCGAGTATGCACGCGGTATACGTTATCTCATGTTCAGTCCAGACAGGAATACCCTCATAAGTGGAACATCCGACGACATACAAGTATGGGATCTTGACAACAGACAAAGGAAATATGAAATTAGAACACCATCCATGACTTCTATGGCAATAAGCCCAGATGGAACCACAATTGCTTCTGGTGGATACGAAGGATTACATCTATGGGATGTTGCCACAGGAACACATAAAGTTGAACTCGGTGGACATCTTGGGGGAATAAGTTCTGTTGCATTCAGTCCGGACGGTCGCACCCTTGCAAGTGGCGGAGGTGATGAACTGTATCTATTTGATGTTGGAAGTGGTGAACGAATGTTATCTATTACCGGACATACTACATCAGTATATGCAATGGCATTCAAACCTGACGGTAACACACTTGCTACTATTACAAGGGAAAAATTTCATTTTTGGGATCCTAACACGGGTGAATACAAACGTATGATATTTGGAGGACATTGGTCATTTTATTATGATATGGCATTCAGTCCAGATGGAAACACGTTTGCTACTCAGGAAGTATCACGTCTCCTTTTGTGGGATGTTGAAAACGCAACACACATTGTCACTCTCTCAAGATTTGGTGGATCACCACGACAAGGTGGAGGAAGCCTTACTTGGGGATCTTCATCCATTGTTTTTAGTCCTGATGGGAAATTACTTTTTAGTGGAAATAGATATTCCACAGCAATCCATATATGGTATGGCGGTAGAACACAAAAATCAGCTCTAATCGGACATACAGAAGGTATCAACTCTATCGCACTAAATCATGATGGTAGCACCCTTGCAAGTGCAAGTAATGACCATACAGTCCGTTTATGGGATGTTGCAACTGAATTAAATACATCAACTTTTACCGGACATACAGGGAAAGTGTTTAGTGTTGCATTTCACCCAAGAGATAACATCATAGCAAGTAGTAGTGAGGATAATACTATTATTTTATGGGATATTGCAACAGGGGAACCGAGAACCATTCATACTGAATATACCGATGGGGTAAGTTCAATCCTTTTCAGTGCTGATGGTCGAACACTTGTTAGTAGTGGGGCAGACTATTGGGATGACAATACCGTACAGATTTGGGATGTTGCTTCGGGCGAATTAATAACCACTCTTACAGGACATACGTCTGGCACATACAATATTGACTTTAGTCCTGATGGTTCAACACTTGCCAGTGCAAGTTCGGACGGAACAGTCATGTTATGGGATTACACCCCGTATTTAGACACCACAGAGGAACCAGTACAACTCGCTGAAGATGTGAATCATGATGGCACAGTAGACATACAAGATCTAATCCATGTTGCTACCCAATATGGGCAGATCGGAGATGAAAACCCTGCTGATATAAACGGTGACGGTATTGTCAACATCGCAGATATTTTGTTAGTAGCTGCTGCTCTCGAAAATGTAAACGCTGCGCCATCAAAATATATGCGACCTATAGAATTACTCACCGCTGCGGAAGTACAAGAGTGGTTAGACCAAGCACGGCTAATTTACAATAAGACACCTATTTATCAGAAAGGTATTGCCAAACTTGAACAGATATTGACCCAGTTAACGCCAAGAGAAACTGTGCTATTACCTAACTATCCTAATCCTTTCAATCCTGAAACGTGGATACCTTACCAGTTAGCAAAACCCTCTGACGTTATGTTCCATATCTATTCGTCTGATGGACAATTAGTACGCACCCTAAAGTTAGGACATCAAAATGCTGGTATCTATCAGGACAGGACACATGCAGCATATTGGGACGGTAAAAATGAATTCGGAGAACATGTTGCCAGCGGGGTCTATTTCTATACAATGACTGCCGGGAATTGGACAGCAACGAATCGAATGGTAATACGAAAATAGGAGACCAAATTGATGAAAACTATGCGACTTTCGGTTTATATATTATTGTTTTGTATTCTATCTTCACCAAATTCGTTTGCACAAGAATACACGCAATGGGCATTGCCAGAAGGGGCAAAAATGCGTCTTGGGAAAGGTGTTATATATGATGGAAATATCGCCTTTTCTCCAGATAGTTCCCTGCTCGCAGTTGCCAGTAGTATAGGGGTTTGGCTATACGATGGACACACGGGTCAAGAACGTAATTTACTCACAAACAATTCCAATTATGTGTCAAGTGTAGAATTCAGCCGGGATGGAAACACGCTTGCAAGTTGTAGTGGAAACGAATTTTATCTATGGGATGTTTCTACAGGTAATCTCAAACTTACTGTTTCAGCGCATCTCAAATATCTCAATATGTCAAAATTCCACCCAAATGGAAATATAATCGCTACATGCAGTGGATACTATAAAGACGGAACAATCAAGTTGTGGGATGTGTCTACAGGAAGACTAATAACAACAATAATTGGGCATGAAAATGGTGTTGAAACAATCGCATTCAGTCCAGATGGAACCTTTCTCGTTAGTGTTGGTGAGGATGAGGAAGTCTGGTCGATGAAATTTTGGGATGTTGACACTGGTGAACTAAAAACAACTATTATATTAGAAGATAGCAGCAACGTCTTTCAGCCAAATATCGCATTCAGTCCAGATGGACACACTATAGCAATATGTGGTGGATGGACTAATAAAACGGTGCAATTATGGGATGTGGCTGCCACCACACTGAAAACCAACCTTCAAGGACATACGGATAGTGTTAATAATATTGCGTTTAGTCTTGATAGCCGCACGCTCGCAAGTGGAAGTGATGACCGAACGGTAATACTATGGGACACTGCTACAGGTAGTTATAAAAAGACACTCATAGCACATACTGACGACATCGTAAGTCTCGCATTTAGTCCGGATGGAAATACACTTGCAAGTGCAAGTACCGATGGTACAATTGTTTTGTGGGATGCAAAGAATTTACTACCCAGAGCTACAATCACTGAACATGTCACATGGATTGAAGAGATTGATTTCAGTCCTGATGGACGGACTATTGTAAGTGGCGGTTATGATAAATTGGTGCGTCTGTGGGATACAACATCAGGTAAAAACATAAATAACTTCGCAGGACATATAGGGGCAATTGAATCTGTTGCGTATAGCGCGGATGGACAGACTATAGCAAGTGGAAGTAATTGGAAGGACGAAAATTTTTGGTACGCTGATGACTACACAGTAAGGATATGGGATGTTGTCTCTGGCACACAAGAGTCAATCCTATTTGGACATGATCGGCAAGTCTCTTTCGTCGACTTTAGTCCTGATGGACGCTATCTCATAAGCCTCGGAGGTGATGAAAGAGCAATACTTTGGGATGCAGCAACGGAAAATCCGCTATGGACGATTGATATAGGTAAGAATCAAACATCATTAGCTGCTTTCAATCCGGATAATCGCACACTCGCTATCAGAGATGGTGCAAAAATACGTCTATTTGATATTACCAGTAAGCAGCAAATAGCAACGATTTCCGGACATTCGGTTGGATATGGTAACATTGTGTTCAGTCCAGACGGTAAAACACTCACGACCGTGATAGCCGGAAACGATGTACTTTTGTGGGATATTGCAACAGGTGAGGAAAAAACAATTCAGACACATCATAAAGGTAGATATGTTCCCCTTTCTTATAGTCCAGATGGAAAAACACTCGTAACTGCATCAACAGCCGAAAGCGAACCCATACGGTTGTGGGATCCGATTAGTCTCAAACTCAAACATAGTCTTAAAGGTATGCTTACAGGTGTATATAGTCTGAAGTTTAGTTCTGATGGGAAAACATTCGCTACATTAGGTGGTGGAGGAACAGTCCTCTTATGGGATTACGCTAATATTATTGAATCCATAAGAATTAAAGCAGATGTAAATGGTGATGGTGTGGTTGATATAAACGATCTAATTGCGGTTTCCACCAACTTTGGACAAACAGGTCCAAATGCTGCCGATGTAAATGACGACGGTATAGTGGATATTGCTGACCTTTTGATAGTTGCAGCTGCAATAGATGACGCAGCCGCTGCACCTTTAGCACACAATCATAATCTCGAATCACTGCCTTCAAGAACTGATATACAGAATTGGATTACCAAAGCACAACAATTGAACCTAACCGATACAACATCACAAAAAGGTATCCGTTTTCTTGAGCAGCTCTTACTTGCACTATCACCAGAAAAGACCAATCTTCTCCCAAACTACCCGAATCCATTCAATCCTGAAACTTGGATACCATATCAATTGTCGGAAGCAGCAGATGTTTCCCTTCAAATTTACACATCTGACGGACAATTGGTTCGTTCTATTGATATAGGACATCAACCTGCGGGACTATATCATAGTCGGGGACGCGCAGCATATTGGGATGGTAAAAACGATACCGGTGAACCTGTCGCAAGTGGTGTCTATTTCTACAAACTTTCTGCAGGACAATACACTGCAACCCGGAAGATGTTGATACGGAAATAGTATTATAGTGAAATCGAAAAATATGTTCACACTCCCTGGTAGGTGCGGTTTCATGAAGATTAATTTATTCTTTCGGTAATATTAATGTCCTCAAATCTGTAGGCGCGCTTTGATGAAGATTAAGAAATAAATTCGGTAATTCAGTATTGAAGTCCAGCGCGCTTACAAAGCGCGCCTACAGGTTTTGCGTAAGTCCTGATTGAAAATAATAGGATTTGGAAAACTGAATATCTCTTCATTAAAATCAACTTGACAGATTGCTCAACTATCTATATGATAACATCTATATACCAACTACAGATGCATGCCACTATGCAATAATATCACGTGGATTTTGAAGGAGTAATATAATGCCCAAACGGGTTAATAAAGCAATTGAATTGTTAGAAGCAGACCAACCGGTTTTCTATACTGGAAGCCACACAACTTCAGACTTGAACTATGATGCAGGTCGTGCAATGTCAAAAACTTGGGCTGACTATATCAACATCGGTATGGAACACGGTTGTTTTGATCTATCAGGTTTAGACAGTTATATGCGTGGACTGGCAGATGGAGGTCCTACGAATAGTGGACACAAAACACCTGCAGTAATTGTTGAATTGCCAGTTGACGGCGTTAGTGCAGACGCAATTCGTGCAAACGGATGGCAAATGCGTCAATTACTTGCCCGTGGTGTGCATGGTTTATTGCTATGTCATGCAGAATCACCAGAGGCTGTAAAAGCATTTGTTGAAGCATGCAGATATCCGTTCCAAACTATCGGAGTAGGGACGCAATTAGATGTCGGTAGGCGCGGTTCTGCCGGACAGGGACCTGCCTCACACATCTGGGGAGTTTCTGTTGACCAATATCTTGATACTGCTGACCCTTGGCCTCTGAATCCAAACGGTGAGTTGCTTCTCGGTCTAAAGTTTGAGAATAAACGTGCATTGGCAAATGTTGAAATGACTGCGCGTGTTCCTGGAATTGCTTTTGCAGAATGGGGTCCGGGTGATATGAGCATGTCGTTTGGGTATAAGCACCAACCAAATCCCCGTCCACAAGAACTCCAAGATGCAAGGGATCGTGTGTTTGATGCATGTAAATCAGCAGGTCTTAAGTTTTTGGAAAGCGCGTCACCCGATACAATTGAAGCGAGTATTGATGCTGGTGTAAGAATCTGTGGTTCTGGTGAAGAAACCGCCCGGGTTGGACGTGCTTATGCGGGTCGGACTTTACCCGTGTAATAAACATAACATTGTAATATATTATTAAGAGGAAAAGCATGGCATTAACTGATAAAGAAATGTTAGCAGAATTGCGTAAATATGATACACCTTCAATAACCAACGTAGTCGCTACGTATCCCGGAAATCCGCTATGTCTTGGACTGTACAACCCGTGGACAGAAAACTGGTATACAGACACTACTATCCGATGTATGTATCCTGAGTTGGGGGCAGTCGCGGGTTATGCTGTGACGTGTGTCTACGGAATACCTGATCCAGGTTTCTCTGAACTCTCTTTTATGGATGTGATTGATGCGTTAGATGCATCTCCGAAACCGACAATATTAGCATTTGAACAGAAATTCCCTCCAGAATTAGCAGACAAAGTGGGATTAGCAGGTGGGAATATGACAGCCGCAATGAAGTCTGTGGGATGTTTAGGAGCGATTTCAAATGGTCCTTCGCGTGATATTGATGAGATTCGTCCGATGGAATTCCAATATTTGTTGAGTGGAATCACACCTGGACACGGCGGAATGGCAGTCCAAGCCGTCAATGTGCCAGTTTCAATTAGAGGCATGGATGTGGCACCGGGTGAGATTATACACATGGATGAAAATGGGGCATGTAAGTTTCCTGGAGATAAGTTGGAAGCGGTATTGACGAATGTCATAGCATTATTGGAACAGGAAGGTGACCGTATTGGTAAATTGCTATCAGGACCGAAAACAGCAAAACAGGTTCGGGCAATTTTTAGCGGACATTCTTATGCTGAAGATGAGGATGAATAGGACATGACTCAGCGGATGATCTCATCAATGCAAAAAACATGATAATCAAGGTGAAGAAGTGAGAAGTTTTGGTACAAGGGGTCGAGTATATCCTGATAAGCACTATGTTGTTCCGCGAACGGAAGAAATAGCGGATTTCATCAACCGTATAAAAGAGGGACGATATATCGTTCTCTTTGCGCCACGACAAACTGGAAAAACAACATTTTTTCGATTTGCTACTGAGGTGTTTATTAATGATGATGAATCCTATTTTCCAATTCAGTTGAATTTTGAGGAGTATAAAAATCTGTCTGCTTTGGATTTTTTCATGTCCTTCAACAGAGAAATATGTAAGGAAATTGAAAGAGTATTACAAATTTATGGGGAAAGTTCGACTAAGAGATTAGCACAATTCCTTGTTGATACAAGGATCTCCGATCAAGTATCAATGAGAGAGTTTTTTGAAAAATTACCAAGTATGCTGGAGTTGCAACATGGAATTAAACACAGAGTTGTTCTTATCATTGACGAATTTGATGGTATTCCTCAATCCGTTTTGAGTGATTTTCTACATTCACTTCGTTACATTTACCTATCTGATGAACCGAGAGGTATACATAGTGTTTGTATCGTCGGGGTCAAAAGTATCACGCAACTCAATTATGATCGTTCCATTTCTCCTTTTAATATCCAAGATGAATTTAACTTGCCTAACTTCAGTTTGGAACAGGTGCAGTCACTGTTGTCACAGTATACCGATGAAGTTGGACAATCTTTTGAATCAGAAGTTATCACATCACTGCATAAACAGACGGCAGGACAACCTTTCCTCGTAAACCGTGCAGCACAAATACTCACCGAAGAATTGAATATTCCTAATCATGTAACGATTAAAACTGAGCATTTTGCAGAAGCATATTCGCAACTGCTTGAGGAAAGAAACACTAATATTGATCATCTTCTGACCAATATCCGCAGAGATCGTGACTTTGAGAAACTACTCATGAGAATTGTCTCTCGTGAAAGAGGACTACCATTTAACCTTGATAATGAGATTATCTATGAACTAATGATGTATGGAGTGATTAAGAAAGACAGCAATAGAATGTGTGAAATTGCTAATCCAATTTATCAACACCATATCGTGCAGGAATTTTAAGATGCTTAGCAAGTATAAGTGTTTATTTTGATATAGTCTTACTGTATTGTGATTGCCAAATCCACCATAATAGTGCTGGAATTATCGGAAGAGATGTCATTCCCCATAATACGGCTTGTACACCAACCAGATCCATTAATGCTCCGACAATTGCAGTAGCGATGGCACCCATAAGTGTAAATAGGGCAAATTCGGTACCAAAGATGCGTCCGCGAATTTCGTTTGGGGCATGTTGGAGGAGCAGTTGGGTTGAAAATACCCAAGCAATTCCACCACCAATACTACGGATAAACCCACCGAATATGACAATAGGAAGGCTTAACAGCGGTGCAGTGATGACCAATCCTATGGAACCAATCAGGTAACCCAGACTGATGCTTCGTCGAAGCGGTTTATCCTTGTCTCCAGTCCATAACCTTGCGACAATAGGTCCTATTCCACTGCCAACACCACCCATACAGAACATCAAACCTAAACTGATTGCACCATCAATACCTATTGCGAAATGTGTTTTGGCAATTTCAACTTGTGCAACTTGAAATCCTGAAGACAATAGAAGTGCAATTACCGCTTTATGGAGCGTTATAAAGAAAATATCCGGGTGACGGAACATGTAGTCTATGCTTGAAAGTTGTGGTCCACTTCGCACATCAGATGCTGAGTCTGAACGGTTGGGTAGTTTAATCTGGAGAAGAAGTACTGCTGAAACGAAAAAGGTAAGTCCGTCAATTATAAATGCGGTGTGAACACCAAACAGTCCTGCTGTAACGCCTCCGAGAGCAGCACCAAATGCGAGCATTACAGACCAAGTTGTGGCACTTAGTGCATTGGCAGTGCCGAGTTCATTCCGCGAGGTGACATCAGGCAGAATTGCGCTTCGTGCAGGACTGAAAAAACCGCTGACACCAAATAGGAGCGTTGCAAGCGTGTAAAGTAGCCAGATGTCGTTTTCGTCTTGTACAAAGAGAAAACCTATCAGTAGTAGCCCTCGGACGACATCGGTAACAATTAGAATATGTTTTCGGTTGTAGCGGTCAGCACATATTCCAGCAATTGGAGCTACGCAGAAAGGGGCAAGCATACGTATTGTAAACAATACTCCTAATGCTAACCCCGACTCTGTCAGTTTCCTTATGAGGATTGCAGAAGCGATGATGTTAAACCAATCACCTAATAGGCTAACGACTTGTCCTGTCCACAACCAACGAAAATTTGGATTCGTTTGTAAGATTTCAAAGTACCCGACAATTCTATCGTGATCTCTCCGGTGTGAACGGTGTTCAACGGCTTTATCAATTGCGGGGGCAGCTTGTTCTTTAGCAGACAACTATAACCCCCACCGTTCGTTGATCGGTTTCTGATATATCTCAATGTCGCCTGATACTACGTCTTCATAATTGACTGCTTGTCCACAGGCGTTGGATTCATAGATTGCTTCACATATTGATTTTGCGCGAAGACCTGCTTCTGCATCTAATTCTGGTGGCCGGTTGTTTTCTATTGCATCTACAAAATCATAGCATTCAAGGACTACTCCGTCGGTGAAATTGTGTGGGAATAGCTTGTTTTTCTCCTCGTTAGAAAGACTTGCCATATATTCTTCAATAAGGCTTTCCATAGAAAGTCGTGTTCCATTTTTGAGGATGACTTCTCCGCCTTCGAATGGTCCGTGGAAGATGTCTCCATTGTCAAGCAGACAACCTTCACTGCCGTAATAGATGACGTGATTGAAACTATGTCCTACAGCAGCCCAGGTGCATGTCCATAGTCCGATGACACCTTTTTTGAAGTTGATTGTTGCGAACCATGTATCTTCTTGTTCATTCTTAACGATTTCTCCAGCTTTTGTTACCTCCAGATTCTCAAATTGGCAGACGCGTCCGTAAACTGTGTTGGGGTCACCAAAGAGATAACGTATCGTATCACAATAATGTGCACCTGAATCCATAACCATGCCCCCACCACCGAGTGTAAGGTCAAGTCGCCAGTGCCATTCACTCTGTGGATTAGGTTCACGATGGCTGGCGTGTTGTGCGTGGAACATACGCATTTCGCCAAGTATCTTTTTGTCGTTCATTAACCATTCTGCTGTGCGTCGACTCGGCATACGGCGGATGTTCTCTGCGGTTGCGGCGATCTTGCCATTTTCCTTCGCAGCTGCCATGATTGCGTGGGTTGCTTTGACGGTGATACCCATCGGCTTTTCTATCATGACGTTGATACCAGTATTGAGACATTTAATAGCGTTGATATGGTGATGTGCGTGCGATGTGCAAATATCCGCACCATCCAAATCGACCGTTGAGAGCATTGTGTCAGTGTCATCAAAGACAGCTGGTTTTTTGCCTGTGACTTCTTTGACGCGGTTAGCGAAGTTATCTGCTCGGTCTTTAACTTCATCACACGTTGCAACGAGTTCCACTTTCCCAGGTTCTGTATTGTGAATTGTAAGATATGCGTTGAGATGTCCGTTTGCCATGCCACCACAGCCGATGATCACAATCCGTATTGCCATGTGGTTACTCCTGTTCGCTTTATGTATTGAGATAATTCGTTCGTCTATTGATATAAGAAACGAAATGTATAATAATACAGATACGGTTTTATAGCAACTGGGTGCTGCAATAAATTTGTCAGGACATTTTATCACCACTGAAAGGTTAAAACAAAATGCCCCGACAGTTTGTCAAGGCATTTCTTGATAAGTTCGTCATCTTACACACGTGCCGTGCTAATAATTCTTAAATATTCCATGTTGCTCCAGTTTTTTGAGAACAACTTCAAGCACTGCATTAGGATCAAGATTGCTGGTGTCAATCTCAGTTGGATTGAATGTGCGATATGTTTGAAGTATGGCTTCGCGTCCAGCAATAGTCTGGGTGAGGTCTTGTTCTTCAGAAGTAACAGGTTCACCACGACCTTGCATTCGCTCGATGCGATTTTCTTCATCCACTGTAAGCAGGATTACCACATCAGGTTTCCGAAGTTCGGGTGGATAACGTCCTTGCCATTCTTGGTTAAGGTGTATGTCGTCGTCTAATGAAGCAAAAGCAACTGTACTTGTCCAATATCGATCCATTACGACATGCTCCTTCTCCAGTGCTATACCAACCTGTTCGCTTGCGATGAGATTTGCTGCCCTATAATAAGCACGCCGTCGTTGAGACGGTTTGCTGTCAAAATAATCGCGAAGATCAGTAATTGATAAATCCGGAGCACTAAGCCGCGGAGGACATTTAAGAAGAGTTGCATTAAGGCACTTGGCTAACATATTTGCCAAAGTAGACTTACCCGTTGCATCAAGTCCCTCAATAACAATGAATTTACCAGTCATATTCTCCTCCTCGTTTACGAAACCTGTCAGGATCAATTGACACCTGCTTCAAAGCTTCCGCAACACCGATTTTCAAAATCGACTCGCTGTATCTATAGAAACCTTGAGTGTTATCAAAAAAGCGTCCCGCCGGATCAATCATAACGTAACTTTCTGTCATCGCTTCATTGTTCTCTGGGACCACCGTGATTCCATGACTTTCAACAGTGTGATTGCGTTGGACATACGCCTCAAATTGCTCTGTTGAGATCTCAAACTTAGCAATATGTGCATCATTTTGACCTTTGACCTGGAGGACTTGAAACAGTTTCCATCGTTCAGGCTTTGCCAATTGGATAAAAGACGTAAGATCCTCTTCACAATTTACGGAATTCACCACAGTATTGATCTTTAAGCGAATCTTGTGACGTTTTATTTCCCCGATGATGTCCAAGTAATTTTCTTGAGTGATAGGAATTCTACCAGCGATGGCACGTCCTATACGTATTGATTTTTCTGGATCAACGGTATCAATACTCAAACCTATCCAGTCAAGACTTCCATTCAGATTGTCAAGCCATTTACCGGTAATTCGTGAACCGTTCGTGACTATAGAGGTAACCATTCCCCGCTCTTTTGCTAATACTATCAGATCTGACAACCAAGGACATAGAGTAGGTTCACCACCAACGAAATTCATTTTCTTATAGCCAATATCGGCAACCTGTTCAACGACTGCCATACAGTCTCTTTCTGGTAAATGTCCCTTGGGTATTTTCATTTCTCGCATTACATCAAGAAACGGAGCAAAACAGAAATCGCACTGCATATTGCAGGGTTGCCAGAGATGAAAATTGACTGAGGGAACTATTGGTGAGAGCTTAAATTGAGTTTTTGAAATTTTCACTTTTTTCCTTTCACAATTGATATTGTTAGTCTATCTAGGTGAATGCGTCTACGCACAATTCCTAAGGAACTCAAAATAAGGTTATTAAACCTTGAGGTGCTCGCATTATTTACTATTATGTATAATGTGTTGGTTCTGACTGAGATATTCCAATCACAACCTACAATTTGACAATTTAAGATTGATTTAATGGACAATATAGGGTGACTATATGAGTCACAAAGTGTAAAGTGTCTACTGATGGTAGAACAAATTACATTCAAATAAAGTCAAAAATCAATACTATTCATTATTTGCCTTTTTTGGGTGGGGCATTATTTCGTCCACCACCAGAAGGTTTTCCAGGATTTTTGCTTGGCCATCCAGCATTACCTTTGCCTTTGCTACCTTGGTTACCGCTTTTGCCTCCACGGTTACCACCTGATCGGCTACCTGTTGATTTTGCCATTGATATCACCTCCTTCTGCTATAAATTGGTTATATCGTAAGATGCATTCTTTTGCACAAATACTTTTGATATTATATTGAATCATACAAAATGAAAAGGATAGTAAAATCTTAGTATTTGCTATATTCTCACTATCGGTCATCTTTCTCTCGTGTTCGGTGTAGTTCCCTTCGGCGAGTACGCATCGCTCCGGCATGATCAATTTCTATACCAAGAGTTATCAGATGTGCTTGTCGGAGCCACCAAAATGCTTCAAATAACGGCCTACGAGGAGACGCACCAACATCTAAATTTGGTTTGTTACGATCAAGATGTCGGACTTGTTTATGTGCTTTTTTAGCAAGATCACGAACAGTCTCATCCGGATCGTTGTTGTATAACCAGAAGAGGGTGCGATGTGCACGTCCTCCTGGATTCACCCGTAGTGCCTTCAATGCCTGCACGTAACACCGTCGCCACTCAGGTCGCGGTTCCTTAAAATCTTCATTGACATAATCAACATCTTTATGCTTCGAATTTGTTTGAAGTCGTTCAAGGCAAAACTTTGCAAATTCTTCACGTAAATTTCGTAAGTGCGGGTCTTCTTGTATTTCAGACCGTAGATTCTGTGAATACATTGCCACCTCAATCCAATTTGCCACACGAGAATATATTGGGGGTGGATTATCAGTGCTATCAAGTTCCTTCCATGTTCGCAGATCCTTTGCAACTGCTTGTTTTGTCATACCTGAAAAAGCGAGCAACAAAGGTTTCAAACGTTTCCAAGGAAGCGCGAAACTTAGCAAAACGTAAAAAGCCTTGTCATAAAAATCACGAACATCTTCATTCTCAAATTCCTCAGGCGTATCCCTTAGCACGGACCGTAAGATGCCGATATGCCTTGAAGCACTATCAATAAGTCTTTTCTTCAGATCATCAGGGAGTTCAGTTTCTAATTCACCAAAACTCCAACTATAAATATATCTGGATAAATGCCACCAAGCTTTGAGTAAAGATGAACGTTCTTGAATTGACTCAGGATGTTTGTCAGTAAGTAATTCCATGAACGGTATTAACTCCTGTGCAACATATCTCCAACCATCAGTATATGGATTGAATCTTGCCATTGATGATGCCATATTTATGGCATAGTCAATTGAATTTATGAAGCCAAGCATCTTATCACCTAATACATCTTCAGAAAAACCAGAAAAATCTGGTAATAATGTATCAAGTTTAATAATTTCCTGAAGTTCATCGTTTGCCTTAAATCGCCAGATGAGCCAGAATTCAAGTTGTCTCGGATCATTAAAATCGTTGCTGGACCAGCCTCGTCTGAAAACCGGATTCAGTAGGTCTAAGTTTACTATATTATTTAACGGGACTCCACTTGGAAAGAGAAACGGTAGTAGACTATATAAGTCAAAGCTTGTATTGTATGTGCCGTTATATATTTCAATCAGTATTTCCCAATCAAGACTTTTGTCACTGAATTTAGCATGTTTTTGAAATTCTCTAACCCATTGTGGTCTATCACTGGGACTATCTGCCTTATTAAGTGGAACGTTAGGGGATAATTCGGTGTTATACCGAGGACCAAAGTTAAGCATCAGACTGAAAAGGAGAGTAAGGATGGTATTCTTGTTCTTTCCTGTGTTGATTATTTCTGTCCAGGCAAGACTGCTGCTTAAAGCATCACCAAAATCACCATGTTCGTAATTATCATGTCGATCTCTGAATACAGATGCACCAGTCGGATCACCAAAGCAGTCTGGATGCCTAAATACTTCAACGATCCACTCCTGTTCCTCAGTTGAGAAACCAGCGTCCTTGAGGCATTGCTTTACACGAAATATTTCTTCTTCAGAAGAATCATCTAACGGTTCTACAAGTTCTAACGAGTTCTTTTCGACTTTGTCCATGAAAAGCTCCTTTTCTTTAAAAGGAAACAAAGTTATATCCTATGAAAAATCTGATATTATCAGATTACCAATCCTTTGGATTCCTTGATAAAGATTTTAACAAGGACCGGAGGTGGGCAGAATGCCCCAATGCGTCGAGATTGGATTTTCCTAATGTTACATCATTATAACATAGAAATTGCCAGATGTCAAATTAAATTTCATTATATCAAGAAAAACTCAAAACAGGACGAGAGGTAACTATGTAGTTTACCTCACGCCCTGATTAATTTATATCTTTATATTTTCCAACTACGGATAGTGTATTCCTAATTTGCGACACAATTTGCGTATTTTGTTTATCGCGCCGCCGACCCTCCGACCATCACGGGTGACACCGAACAGATGTTGACTAACAACACGTCGTGAAATACCGAGTATATCGCCAATCTCTTCCTGCGTTTTCCCTTCATAAAAGTATAACTGAACGCAATCGTTTTGACGGTCAGTGAGTTCTTTAGATATAATCTGACGAATTTGTTTTAGGACTTTTCGTCTTTTGATGTGACGTATATGTGTATATTCGTCACTTGGTGTTTGATACCAGAGGTGGTCTTCCGTAGTAAGCTGATCAAAGAATTCCGGTGGGACCGGAATTTCCCAAAAATCCGGATTAAAATTGGACATAGATAACGACTCCTCAGCGAGTGGTGAGGGTACCTATGCCATTTCCAATTGATTATATTGTTAATGGACAGAGGCACCATCGCCTTAGACGCAATAGGTTAGGATTAAGGGTGGTGTAGTTCAGATACAACATAATGGTAACCTCCTTGTATTAATGTAAATAGAGTTAGATGTCAACAGACATCCATGATTATTCATACGTGTATTCAACATGCAATAGTATACAACAAAATGAAAAAAATAACAAATATTCTATCTATACACATTTTCGGATGCACTTTTAAGAAAACTACAGAAAAAGCACAAAAATGGGGACAGAGGATATACCTCTGTCCCGTCAGAAAGTGTGCGACACTTGGTGTCACACCAAAGGGCGTAACACTAAGTGTCACACCTCCTCTGATTTGATAACATAACAAATACCTCCTTTTCCGCAATACAGCGGCATTAGGATACCATTACCAAAAAAATGATAATGATTCACTAATACACATTTTCGGATGCACAATTGTGTTGTATTTGCAAAAACTCAATGAACATTAGGAGGTATTTATGATCCAGGATTTCTCCAGATAATTCGTCCGCGCGTTAGGTCGTAAGGGGAAAGTTCAACAGTTACTTGATCACCCGGCAGTACCCATATTTTGTGTTGCATCATTTTTCCTGCAAGGTATGCTACAACTTTATGGTCGTTCTCTGTTAACTGGACGCTGAATAGGTTTCCGGGTAAAGATTCCAGAATTACCCCAGGTACGCGAATAGCTGAATCCTTTGCTGATTCCATATCTTCTTGCATTGTGTCTTCATTTCTTGCTGCGTCTTTCTTTTTCATTTTTTCTCCCTTGCTATGTTCTGGTAATTTGATTAACATTCTGAATTTACAATCATTCTAAAATAAACAACCCACTCCAACAGCATACTCATTTGATACGGTCTGTAGTTCGTATGTTAGAGCTGAGAAATACGAAGAACTTCAATTTGCATAATTGATTATGTAAGACATTTGCTATAGATGAATATATGTTCTATTGTATAATCTTGATATTACACATGTTTGGATGCATTATATAACGAATTATTTAATAAATTAGTTGACATGTCCCTAAAAAGTTGTTAGGATGCATTGCAGATGCCCCAGTTCATCAAAGAAGTTGTATTTAAGGAGAAGAGACGATGAGCCAAGCGTTACCGCTCGTAGCATATCCCGACCTTGAAAGCCAAGTCAAAGCGATGGAGGAAGATGGTTATGCCTATTTGCCAAAGGTAATCAATGCTGAAGAACTTGTAGAACTCCGAGATGCGATGGATAAATTAACGGCAATTCCAGCGAGTTTTGACAAGCACAGCGTTCCAGAAAATGGATCTGGCTTTCTCAATAAACATATCAATAATGCCTTTAATCGTGATGCAGTATTTCTACATTATCTTGATAAATCGCCCGTGATTGAGTTAGCAGAAGCGGTGCATGGCGGAGATTGTCATGTAATTGGCATGACATCGTGGATGACAGGTCCTGGTCGACCGGACCAAGGACTACATAGCGACTATATACCTATTCCACTTCCTGCTGACGTATTGGAAGATTCTCGTGTGAAGGTGCCGATATTTATCACAACTGCACACTATTACTTAGATGACCTATATGAAGACCTTGGACCGACGAAGTTTGTTCCGGGTAGTCATCTTTCTGGACGACGACCTGATGGTGAAACGGAGTGGAAGGGTGCAACGGAAAAGAGTATACTATGCAATGCTGGTGATGTCGTTATTTTCAGGAGTGAAGTTTGGCATAGAGGTACTGCTAACCGAAGCAACCAGACACGTTATCTGTTACAAGTTCATTATGCAAACCGTATGATAACACAGAAATATCCACCCTACTTGAATCGGTTTCAATTTGATGAGTCAATTTTGGAACAGGCTACAGAACGTCAACAGAGATTGATGGGTAATCATCGTCCGGGTGCCTATGACTAATATTCCATTATATATTGCTCTGACGGCTCCCAAACCTAAAGGATTAGGGTTCCTTAGGTCATCTTCTCACGCCTTGCGTATTTTGAAGATGTGGGCATCTTTTATTGTCTTATAGACAACTCACTTGGGTTTAAGCCAAGTTTACCGTGCAGCAACTGCAGGGGTGCCCGCCAAAGCACGACTAACGGGGTCCGTATTATTCCCCAAATGCGCGACCCAGAT
>JAJDWI010000068.1 GCA_022825665.1 Candidatus Poribacteria bacterium | reverse complement strand
GGTAGTTGCAGTAACAACCACCACTGAAAAGGTATAAATAGTATACCATGTTTGTGGAACAAAATCAAGTTTATTTCACATATAAAATCAAATGCCGTCTACATCCCACAAGCTAAAGCATGGGGATTTGACGGGGAGTGTAAAATTACAACGATATTTATCATTCTTCGGTGTCAAGTCCCATACTTTAGCTTGCGGGATGCAGACACCACTAACAACTCTACTAAATTCAAAAGACTTGACATTAGGTAAAATGCATTGTATATTACTTATACCTTTTTCAGTGGCAGGGTTGCAAGTTCTACCACACCATTAGAGTGGGAAACAGAATCTTCACAGAAACAGTGATACTATGTATAAATCCAAAGATTGCATTAGATGTGAATAATAAGCAATGGAATTGGTTGCCCAGCAATGTGGGTATGCGAGATTTGCCTACAATCATGTCCTTGCCGATTTCAAGTCAGAGTTGGACAAAGACAACTTTCTTTTAGCATCAGAACTAAATAAACGGTTTAATGTTTCAATAGATAGAGATGTCAACGCTGTAATAAACCTTAGAAACCTCGCAGCAGGGCATGCCGAGAGCATAAACGCCTGTCGATAACATGTTAGACTACACGCTGTAGCAGTGTTAGACGAAGCAGGAAATGTCATTTAGAGATAAAACTATAATATAAGAACAAAAAGAACCCCATGCTTTAGCTTGAGGGAGTATGTCAGGGACTGATATAGCTGGAGGCAAGGAAATTATGGAAGGTTTCGGTTTAGGGCTTGCTGTAGGAATGGGTTCAGGTATAGCGATAGGTGCGGGATCAAGTGGTACCAATCGAAAAAAACTTGAAAAGCAGCTACGAAATGCTGTTGTTGACAAAGAGATTTCCATACATAATAAGGATGGTGAACCGATGACGGTAGAGAAACTCTTTTCGCTACTTGATCAAAAATACAAAAAAGTCTGACAATTCAATTGTTACCTCATTTGACAACATCTAACTTTAATGTGTTATCATCATTCCATTCTGATATACTATTTTTACTCTGAATCAGAATATTTACTCCCTATAATATATATCTTCAATCCGCTGCTTTCCAATCTTCATAAACGAGGTTATTGACGACTATGAATCGTTCTACAAAAATAACTACGTCTATCTTATGCAGTGTTATATTCTTCATTCTTACAAGCTGCTTTACTGATACCCCTCGCCAATCCTCTCAAGCAGAAAAGCCCGTGAATCGTCAAGAATATCGGTACAGACAAAATTATCGGCATCCTCAATACTCCGTAGACATCCCTATGCCCCTAACATCTAACTTGCCGATTGTGATTATAAACACGAATGGCAGATGGATACCTGATGAACCTAAAATTCCTGCACAAATGAAGATTATTTATGATGAATCTGGCGGTAGGAACTCGTTAGATAATCCTAATATCCATTTTGAAGGTAAAATTGGTATTGAGACCAGAGGTCAAACTTCAAGTGGATTCCCGAAAAAGCAATATGGTTTTGAATTTCAGGATGAGAATGGTGATGACAAAGATGTATCTATATTCAATTTGCCTGCTGAATCAGATTGGGTTTTGCATGGTCCCTATTCGGATAAGTCGCTGATGCGGAACTACTTGGCTTATGAGTTCAGCAATCGGATTGGCAGATACGCAAGCAGAACAAAGTTTGTTGAGGTGTTCCTCAATAATACAGGTGATAAAAAGATTCAATCAAAACATTATGTTGGCGTTTATCTGCTAACAGAAAAGATTAAGCGCGGGAAAAACCGCGTAGACGTAAAATCATTGCAGCCTACCCAGAACAAACCTCCAGAAATCACAGGCGGATATATCATAAAAATTGACAAAATGGATCCTAAAGAAACTTTCTTCTATACTCAAAGAGGGACACATCTTGCACATGTTTATCCAAAAGGGCACAAAATATCTTATATTCAAAAAGATTGGATTCGGAATTATATGAACAGATTTGAATCTGTGTTAGCTGGAAAGGATTATAAAGATCCTAAGAAAGGGTATGCGAAATATATTGATGTGGATTCTTTTATTGACCATTTCATCATCAATGAACTTTTCAAAAACATAGACGGATTCCGCATCAGTACATATATGTCCGTAGACAGAGGTGGGAAACTAACGATGGGACCTGTTTGGGATTTCAATTGGTCCGCGGGAAATATTAGTTTCAATGATGGTTGGAATACCAATAGTTGGCTAATTTATACAAACCATATCCCTTTCTGGTGGAATAGATTACTTTCAGACAAAAACTTCAAACAGAAACTTGTTAATAAGTGGAAAAAACTCCGTAAGAATGAACTCTCCACATCAGCAATTCTTGGCGAAATTGACAAAACCGCTGAATATCTGTCCGAAGCACAAGAACGGAATTTCTTAAGATGGCGCGTACTTGGACGTAACACCTTTGCTAATCGGGACCCGGGAAGCCCCACCTATCAAGGAGAAGTAGATACCCTAAAAACCTGGCTGCGTGCTCGATTACAATGGATGGATAAACACATTGAATTGTTACCTCAAAAGGTTCATTACTATCCTCAAAAGAAACGGTCCTATCAGAGAAAATGATTAAAGGTTTTAAACTTTTTCAGATTCATGCAACTATTTTACCCTTAACTGGCGTCACTATATATGAAATATGAAATATCTCACTTGGAAGACCACATAAATATGATTCTTAGTTTGAAAACTGAATGCTGAAATCGGTGTTGCTCAACCTTGACATATTCGGTCAGGTATGCTACAATTTTAAAATAGGAGGTGTGACACATGGCTTTTAGTGATTTCAAAACAGTAGCAGAAGTGTTAGAAAAATTCAGAATCACATATACAGTAAAAGATTTCGTCATAATTAAGGATTGGACATCACAAACAAATACTGCCGTTCATTAATCAAAAAGTCACATAAGAACTATAAATCAGAGTTAAAATAATTAATAAAACTGTTAGAGTGAAACAACTAACCTTATATAAAAAATTCAGAATCAAATTACGATAACTGATAACAATCAAGGATTCTTATGCAAACACCACAACACATTGACCAAATGGATGCCGACGATGTTGCTGCAATTGACGAACTACGCGATGTCTACGACGAATTAAAAAAGGCACTTGCCAAGATCATCATCGGACAGGAACAAGTTATAGAAAATTTATCAATATGTCTCTTTTCTCAAGGACATGCCCTGTTAATGGGTGTTCCCGGTTTAGCAAAAACACTCTTAGTTAGACGGTTTGCTGAAACCATGGCACTGGATTTCAGTCGAATTCAATTCACACCCGACCTCATGCCGATGGATATTACCGGAACTGATATTCTCCAAGAAATTCCGGGTGGTAGACGTGAGTTTGAGTTCGTAAAAGGACCACTGTTCGCTAACCTTATTCTCGCTGATGAAATTAACCGTGCCCCGTCAAAAACACAAGCAGCAATGCTTGAGGCAATGCAGGAACATAAGATTACTGTAATCGGAAGAACCTACCAATTAGCCCCTCCGTTCTTCGTGTTAGCGACGCAAAATCCGATTGAACAGGAAGGTACATACCCACTACCGGAAGCACAATTAGACCGATTCATGTTCAGAATTGAGGTAGACTATCCATCGCGTTCTGAAGAAATCGAAATTGCCAGAACAACAACCGGTATGTCGCTGCCAACGTTGGAACACGTCCTAACAGGAGAACGTGTCATAGCGTTCCAAAATCTTGTTCGGCGCGTCCCGGTCCCAGAACACATCTATGAATTTGCCGTTGATTTAGCCCGTAGTACACGTCCAAAAAGCGATGCAGCACCAGATTGGCTCAAACCGCTTGTTGCTTGGGGTGCCGGTCCACGTGCGGTTCAATACTTAATTCTCGGTGCGAAAGCGCGCGCTGCACTTAGCGGTAGTTACATGGCACGGCTTGAAGATGTGACCGCAGTCGCAAATCCGGTATTATCACACCGTGTCATTACCTCCTTCGCTGCCGAATCAGAAAATATCACGAGCCAAGATATCGTTGAACGTCTGGTTGAAGAGTTATCTGAGCAGGGGTAAAAAATGGCACTGCAACTCAAACGAGATTACCTCAATCAGAAAGTCTTGGAGCGTCTCTCAACGTTGCAATTGCATGCCCGTTTGCCGATGATAGGCAGCGTATCCGGCAAACACCGCAGCCCTATTCGCGGTTCAAGTCTTGAGTTCGCGGAATATCGCAAGTATGTACCAGGCGATGATACGCGACGACTTGATTGGCGTGCTTATGCGCGGAATGATCGACACTATATAAAAGAATTTGAAGCTGATACAAACTTGCGGTTGTGCTTAATCGTTGACACAAGTGGCTCAATGGGTTTCGCGTACAACGGTATGACTAAACTGGACTATGCCAGACGTATTGGTGGTACATTAGCCTATATCGCCGCACTTCAAGGTGATGCAGTCGGTCTTTACTGTGCAGGCACACAGTTTCACAAAGAGATCCCTCCAAAACGTAGTGCAACACACCTTAGCACTGTCCTTGACGAACTCGGATCGGTTGAACCTTCCGGTGAAACAGGATTAGCTGAAGTGCTCCACGAAACCGCTGAACGTGTTCCCCAGAGAGCATTAATTATCATTATTTCAGACTTATTCATTGAACCTGAAGTGGTGCGAAATTGCTTTGAACATCTACGATTTCGGAAGCATGATATAGCGGTGTTTCACCTCATGGAACAGAACGAACTTGATTTTGAATTTGATCGTCCAATGCGGTTCGTTGATATGGAGGGCGGTGAACCTATATTAGCTGACCCATTCATTATAGGAGATCAGTACCGTCGCGCCCTTGAAGCATACATTGAAAGCGTTAACGAAGTTATTCGCGATACCGAAATTGACTATCACCGTATCTGTATTAATGAGGATTACGGCGACGTATTAGCAAAATTTCTATTAGGACGCACACCTAAAAAACGGGCGTAATATTTGGTTGTTGGCTATTAGCAAACGGTTATCAGAATTGACTATTCCAATGCCGATATTATTTAGTTGATATCATAGGTCGGGTAATACGTAAGCGATATTCGTCACATCCTCGTAACAAAACATTCGCCATATATTTCATAAAAAAGATAAAATAAATTCAACCTAATAATAAAATATCAAATCTATACAAAACAATAATCTGAAAGCAGACGGCTGAATGCCGAAAGCCAATACACACTATGAATTTTTTACAACCCTTAGCACTAATAGGACTTCCCTTAATATTGCTGCCAATCATCATTCACCTCATCAATCAACAGCGGCATCGAACGGTGCCCTGGGCAGCGATGATGTTCCTGATGGCTGCAAAACGCATGAGTAAAGGCATGGCGCGTATCCGCCATATTCTCATACTACTAATGCGTACTCTCGCTATCGCAGCTTTAATATTTGCCATCAGTAGACCACTATCTGGTGGATGGTTAGGCAGTATTGGATTAGCAAAACCTGATGTAACTATGGTTCTCCTTGACCGGTCCGCAAGTATGGAAACACAAGACCTTCAGGCTGGTGAATCGAAAAGATCTACTGCATTAAAAAGGTTGTCAAAGTTACTTGAACAAGGTGATTATGGAACACATCTAATACTGATTGACAGTGCCACAGGACAACTCCACGAAGTTGATTCACCGAAAGCACTATTAAGTCTTCCCATGACCAAACCGAGTGCAACCAGTGCCAATATTCCTGGCATGTATGAATCCGCTTTAACCTATCTTAAGGCGAACAACTCTGGGCGCGCAGACATTTGGCTCTGTTCTGACCTACATGAAAACGATTGGGCAGTTGACAGTGGACGTTGGGATGTTATACGCGATGAATTCGCACAGTTAGACGGTGTGCATCACTTCTTACTTGCATATTCTACACCTCCTTCAAACAACCTTTCTGTCCGAGTGAAAAACGTCCAACGTTGGCAACGAGGCAACGAAGCGGAACTTATTCTTGATGTGACAGTCCGTACTGAAGGAAACACCAACCCAATACGAAGTGTACCAATTGAGTTTGAAGTCAACAACGTTCGTTCTGTAGTAGAAGTTGAACTCGACGCGCGCGGAGCATCTATACAAGGACATCGTATTCCTATTGATGGAAAACTCACTTCAGGATGGGGATCAGTCGGTTTACCGGGTGATGCGAACCCGTCGGACAATAGATTTTTCTTTGTATTTTCTGAACCGCCAATTCGGAGATCAGCCATCGTTAGTGATGATGTAAGAATAGGTGAAACATTTCGACGTGCCCTCGCAATCCCACCCGATAGTCGTCTTCAACATCAGTCTGATGTGTTTCCTGTGAATCGTACAGGAGAGATTGACTGGGAAAATACAGGATTGTTGATCTGGCAGGCAGCGATGCCAACTGGTCTTGTCGCCGAACAGATTCAGAATTTCGTCAATAGCGGACGGGTTGTTATCTTCTTCCCACCAAACGGGAATGCCGGCAATAGTCTATATGACTCACGTTGGAACGACTGGCAAAATCCTGAAGATGGTCAACATCTCAAAGTCTCATGGTGGCGTAGCGAAACGGATCTGTTAGCACGTTCGGAAAGTGGTGATGCCTTGCCATTGAACGATTTACGCACCTATCGTTACCGCGCCCTTGAAAGTAGTGGAACAACGTTAGCAAGGTTTGGTGACGATATTCCGTTATTGACCCGTACGAATACCGACAGGGGTCGCGTATATTTCTGTAGCACACTGCCAACGGCGCAGTTCTCTTCTCTTGAACGAGATGGTGTGGTATTTTATGTCCTGCTTCAACGCGCATTAGCTGAAGGATGTCGTGCGTTGGCTGACGCGTCTCAACGGCATGCTGCACCTGACGCACTTGCAGATAATGATCAGTGGAAAGCAGTTGCTCCTGAAGGGGAAGCAGTATCCCTCTCACAGCGCGGGTTACAGGCTGGTGTCTACCGAGACGATGAATATTGGGTAGCCGTGAACCGCAGCGAAGTTGAAGACACTGCAAAAGCAGCATCTGTAGAGGCTGTGGATACGGTTTTTGCCGGATTATCATATCGGAGAATAGATTTAGAAGTAGGAGACACCTCCTCCTTAGCCAATGAACTCTGGCGTATCTTCCTCATTGCAATGGCAATAGCACTTATTGTGGAAGCAGTGTTGAGCTTGCCAAGTAAAAAAGCAGAAACTAATCCGTTGATAGACCTTGCACCTGCTGGTGGCGAAGCTGATTAGTGATTTCAGGATATTACGTTATAGAAAATAGGTTTAGAAACTATGCCAAACAAAGAAGATCTTATTACAACCGCATTCGTCAATGTGCTCCGTCCGATGCGACACGGATGGACGCTTAACCAACATCCGTCAAGACCTTTCATTGAAAACGACAAGGAACCTGATGTTATTGTCACCGAACCTAAGCGTAATCCTATTGCTATTGAAGATAAGGTTGACCATAAGAATGGCGGGGATCTCAGTGGTGAAAAACAACTCAAAGACGACTACCTTGGCAAGACGCTTAAAACAATAGGACATACAATTCACACAGGTATCGCTGTTCGGTTTCCATACAGATTCAGGATAATGGATCAAGCTGAACTCAACGTAAGAATGAATGAAGCAGAGGATATTACCTATTGTTTATTAAGTACAGACGAACCACACCGCTTCCCAAAAGAAGGTTGGCTAACAGGGAGCGTAGCAGACATTGCAACTGCGATTCGTGTCGGTGCTACTCCTATTTCTAAAATAGAGGAGGCTGTCCAAACACTTAAAAACGGTGTAAACCATGCTACAATGCGCACCGAACAAACTGTTGATGAACGTCCTGATCTCGGAGAACAAATTGCCGATATACTACATCAAGACCCTAGTAAACAAACAATACAAATGGCAATGCTCATAATTGCAAACGCCTTTGTTTTCCAGAGTCTCCTTGCACATAGACCTGATATGAAAGTTGTGCCTAGTCTCAGTGAAATCACTGAAGAATATGGGAAACTATCTGTCTCTGAAGTTCTAAAAGCTTGGAAACATATACAAGATATCAATTATATCCCTATTTTTGGTGTAGCTGACCGACTTGTTCGCGTCCTTAGCGGTGATGATCAGTTAGTTGGTGATGTGTTGCGCATTTTGCGAAAAACTGCCCATACCCTACAAAAAATGGGACTTGCCCATGAACATGAACTTGCCGGGATTGCATTTCAAGATTTCATCAAAGATAGGAAAACAATCAAAGCAAACTACACGCGCCCCGAATCATCTACACTTCTCTGTGCACTTGTCTTACCAAAACTAAAGAAAGCTGCTAAGGAAATCAAAATAGCAGACTTTGCATGCGGTACTGGTACGCTTCTCAACGGCATATACCAACGTATTCTTAACTTGCATGAACAATTAGGTGGAAAGAGCAAAGACATCCACAAATACATGGTAGAGAAAAACCTCCTCGGTTGTGACATTCTCCCTAATGCTACACACCTGACTGTTTCTATTATTGCTGGAACTTTTCCTGATATTCCTATAGGTCACACACGTATTAAAACAATGCCCTACGGAACACCTCACAAAGACGGCAGACTTGCTATCGGAGCGTTAGATTTGATCATGAATCCTGAAGAAATAATACCGTTAAATTTGGAAACAGTTGAAATTGTAAGTGGCAGTGGTAACCGTGAGGAATTTCAACAACAGCATTTTAGACATAAGGAATTTGACTACGTAGTTCAAAATCCTCCTTATACTCGAATAGGGGCGGACAATAACTCGGATATGCCGAAACATATTTTTGCTGATAAGAAAGTCGCTGTGGAAATGCGTAAATCACTCAAGTTCCAAAAGAGCAGAATTGGTCATGGACAAGCAGGTCTCGGTTCCTACTTTGTTGACCTTGCTGACAAGATGCTTAAGAAAAAAGGGAGAATGGGTGTTGTTCTCCCCATTGCGGCATCTGCTACTACAAGTTGGAGCAAAGTCAGGAATCTTATTGCACGTGAATATCATGAGGTATTTGTTCTCACAATTGCAGCCCCTGATATTAAAAATTGTTCCTTTTCTGCAGATACGAAGATAGCTGAGTGTCTAATCATTGCTACAAAGGGAAAATCAACTAGTACTGAACGTGGAATCTTCGTTTGCCTAAGTCGCTGCCCACACAGCGAATTAGAAGCCCTGGAATTTGCCAAGCAAATTAATAAACTCACTAAAATCCGTAAACTTGAAGACGGTCCTGTTGGAGGAAATTCAATCATAGTTGGTGATGAAATTGTTGGATACGCATTAGACGCGCCTCTTATACAAAAAAATAACTCATGGTCCGTAACACGAGTGAAAGATATTGTTTTAGTTCAGTCTGCTTACCAACTTGCTAACGGTCAATTATGGCTTTCATATCAAAATATGCCTATTAGCATTCCAGTATGTCCCATTTCTGAAATTGCTACTATTGGTAAAAGAATATTGGATATAAAAGATGATTCTGGTGAAAAAGCTTTTGACGTTGAAAAGGGAAATAGTGAAACAGCAGATTATCCATGTCTGTGGCATGTAAAGTCAGAAAATCAAAGAGCAATGCTTGTTGTTCCAGATTCTTACGCTTTACCTAGACCAAATGCAATTGAAAAAGTTGCAGAAATAAAAGCATGGAATGGTAGATGTCATTACAACAGTTGCATACAATTTAATGCTAATTCTCTTGCAGTAATGTTTACTAAACAATATTCTATAGGAGTAGCTCTAATTCCAAACGTTGTTTTTAAAAATAAAGATTATGATTATGCATGGACATTATGGGGAAATTCAACTTTAGGTTTGTTATGTCACTGGATGCATTGTGGAAAACAACAAGAAGGAAGGGGAATTATAAGAAAAGAGTCGTTAGGTTTGTTACCTACTTTAGATGTACGTGAACTTAATCCATTTCAGTTAGCAACGGCAGAGGCAATTTTCCAAGAAATAAAACATAAACGCATGCTTCCCTTCAACGAAATGAAAAATGACCCTGTTAGAAAAGAACTTGATCGCTGATTGTTATCAGAAGTACTTGGTTTTGGAGAGGATACACATCCTGAAGTACATGAAGGAATTGATCTTCTTCGTGTAAAGTTGTGTGCTGAACCTAGTATCTGCGGAACCAAAAATTCAAAATGTGATTTGGAAGAGGAAGCACAAGAACTTGAACTTCAGAACGAAGACTCAAATGTAATACAAAATGACTTATTCGAAATCAATAATTAATTCCTATTGCACTATGTAACCTATCAAAAAAGAAGCTAATACATTCGGAGAGAAAAAGAAATATGCAAGACCAACAAGGATACCTTGAATTCTTTTCAAACAGTTCCGTCATTATTTTGGGAATAATTATCATCATTGCAACCGGCGTATTATGTTGGTACGCATGGCACCGCAGCGGTTACCGTAAGCAAATCGGATGGCTTGAGTTGCTACGTTTTGTATGTGTCTGCCTTGTGATTCTCACCCTAAATCAACCCGAATGGTTAGAATCACAACCGCCAGAACAACGTTCAACGCTTGCTGTGCTTTGGGACCAATCCAACAGTATGGAAACACAGGATGTTCTTGATGGACAAGATTCCACTGCAAAACGTAAAAGTCGTGCTGAAACGATCCTACCTTTGATGTCTGAAGAAGTTTGGAAACCAGAGGATGATACCGAACTCAACGTGGTTTTTGAACCATTCTCTTCACTGTTAGACCCAGCAGAAGAAGCAACAGATATAAACGCTGGACTATCACATGTTCTGGAAACTCACGACAACCTTCGTGGTGTAGTGCTTGTCTCGGATGGAGATTGGAATGTCGGCAAATCACCCTTGGATGATGCTGCAACCCGATACCACGTGCAAGAGATACCGATTTTCGCTGTGGGAGTCGGTAGTGAAGTACCATTACCCGACATAGAGTTAGTTAGCATGGATGCCCCAACTTATGGCGTAACAAAAAAACAACTTCGCATCCCGTTTGTAGTCCGTAATACTTTGGGACAAGATAGGGAAGTGAGTCTCACACTAAACATTAACAATGAGGCAACAGTTAGCAAAGTTATCACTGTACCTGCTATGGGGAAAGCACAAGATAACATGGCGTGGACACCAACAGAAACAGGAGATTACGACCTAACCCTACGGATTGCGAAAGATATACAGGAATTGATTCCCGAAAATAACGAACTTTCTGCTCCTATATCCATACGGAAGGAGCAGCTGAAAATCCTTGTCATAGAATCCTTTCCACGTTGGGAATATCGATACCTACGCAATGCCTTAGAGCGCGATGCTGGTGTTGATGTAACATGTCTCCTCTTTCATCCTAAGCTACCTCAAGTTGGAGGTGGACGCGGCTACATCAAAAGGTTTCCTGATGCCAGAGAACTGAGTCAATTTGACGTGGTATTTCTTGGAGATGTTGGGATAGCACCAGATCAGTTGACAGATGAACAAGCACAAGACTTACGTCAACTCGTCAGCGCACAAGCTGCTGGAATTGTCTTTCTCCCGGGACGCACTGGAGGACAAGATTCCCTGACGACTGGTCCGCTTGCCGACCTCTATCCTGTTGTCTTAGACCCCGCCATACCGAATGGTGTCGGTTCAAGTATTCAAGGATATTTCGCACTTACTGAACCCGGACAGAGAAGTCTGCTAACGCGCCTCGGTGATACCGACCTTGACAGTAGCGAGGTCTGGCGCACATTACCCGGATTTTTCTGGTATGCTGGTGTCAAAAGAGCAAAGGTAGGTACTGAAACTTTAGCGGTTCACGATCAGGCAGCCACAGTTTCCGGACGGGTACCGCTCATCGTTACAAAGACTTACGGCACAGGTAAAGTACTATTTATGGGAACAGACAGCGCATGGCGTTGGCGGCACGGTGTTGAAGACAAATACCATTACCGCTTTTGGAGCCAAGTCGCACGTTGGATGGCATACCGACGTCAGATGGCGCAAAGTGAAACAATACGACTATTCTATTCACCTGACAGACCTCACGTTGATGATGTCTTAACCTTAAATGCAAACGTCATTGACAACTTCGGTGGTCCATTGGATAGAGGCACAGTGATTGTGCAAGCGATAGCACCTTCAGGTAAAACGGAGACAATTCGACTTCAACCGGGAACAGAAGACGCTTGGGGGTTGTTCATTGGGACGTACATACCAAAGGAAGCAGGCAGCTACCGTCTCGTTGCAAGTAGTAGCGAAACCGGTGCTTCCATTCAAACAGACCTATCAGTACAAGGTTTGAATCGAGAACAACAAGGACGTTTAGCACGTTTTGATGTCTTGAACGAAATCGCAAATATTTCCGGTGGGAAAATGGTATCTGTAGATGAGGTTGGAACCCTTTTAGATCATCTTGCAGCACTGCCAGAACCTGAACCTATTGTCAAACGAACACGAATCTGGGCAAATCCATTTTGGGGTGGATTGATTATACTGCTTCTGGGTCTATTCTGGGTTGCGAGAAAGATGGCAGGTACGATATAATTGCTGAAGTTTAGACAACTACAAGTAAACTTATAGGAATACAACGATGGGCTTCCGTAGTAATTTCAGAGATGGCTATGAAGAAATTGGATATAAGAGAACTCTACTACATTACGCATATAGACAATCTCCGTTCAATTCTTTCACGAGGCGTTTTTTCACACGAAAGAGTTGAAGCAGAAGGAGTCCATCCAACACATATTTATGACGCGGATATTGTCAGTCGGCGTAACCGCATAATGACACCTGATAATAAAAGTCTCTGGTCTTATGCGAACTTATACTTTCAACCACGTAACGCCATGATGTACCGTGTTGTCCATGAAAAAGACTCAAGAGATCTCGCTGTACTTGGTATCAACAAAAAAGTGATGTATGAAGAAGGTATCTTCATCACAGACGGAAACGCAGCACATGAGACTACACAATTTCATGCTCCTACCAGAGGCATGGAAATGCTCCGTAAACAGTGGTCAATAATTCGAAACGATTGGTGGAATAGAGACGATGGATCTAAACGCAAAATAATGGCAGAATGTCTAATTCCCGGTCACATCAAACCGGAATTTATCCAATCAGTTTATGTGGCAGGTAATTCAAAGATAGATACTATCCAAGAAATTATCGGAAAATCCCCTATATCTGTTAGTTCTGAACCAGACATGTTTTTTCAACCAAACAGTCGGACAAGAATCGGTAACAACATTTCACTCATTGACGGAGACATGTTCTTTTCAAATTTACAGACCTTAACAATTAGTGTTAATCTACAAGGCGTTATGGGAAAAGGATTAGCTTCACGAGCCAAATACCAATTTCCCGATGTTTATGTCGCTTATCAAGATGTGTGTCGGGAAAAACGAATTACAGCAACAAAACCTTACCTTTACAAGCGCGAAAGTTCATTAGATGAAGAATTAGCTGACATTGGGGAACCACTTGTCGCGCCTAACGCTGTGAAATGGTTCCTACTTTTCGCAACTAAACGACATTGGAAAGACAACTCACGTATGGATGATATTGAAGGTGGTCTCGCTTGGGTTCGAGACAACTTTCAAAAGGCAGGAATTCAATCGCTCGCAATGCCTGCCCTCGGTTGTGGTTTAGGAGGCTTGGCCTGGAAAGACGTTGGTCGCTTGATGTGTCAATATCTACACGGTATTGACATATCAGTTGCAATATATCTGCCACGGGAACATTATATAGAAGAACAATATAAAACAGAAACGTACCTACTATCACGCTAAAATCATAGGATAGGATTCCATATAAACTTCACGACATAGGAGAACCTTAATGAACCAAACACATCCACAAAACAACGGGGTAAACCTACCCCCGCGAACGAAAAAAGCACTTGAACAATACCGGAAACGGGTATGGATCATCAAAATTGCCGAAGGCACCTTAGCAGCACTCTTTGGTCTCATCATTTCGTATCTCATCGTGTTTGGCTTAGACCGAGTGTATGATACACCGACATTGCTGCGCGCACTCATCCTGATAGTCGGCATGGTTGGAATGGTGATTTTCCTACCACTGAAATACCACAAATGGGTGTGGCGAAATCGACAACTTGATGGAATCGCTCGTTTATTGCAGCATAAGTTTCCACGTTTTGGCGATCACGTACTCGGCATCGTAGAACTTGCAGCAAATAGATCTGACCAATCGGCAAGTCCTGCGTTAGTTGCAGCCGCTATGCGTCAAGTTGATGAAGAAGTAGCAAAACATAACCTCGCAAATGCTGTCCCAAACCCAAAACATCGTCGGTGGGCATTAGCCGTTGGGGTACCGTTACTGTTGGTAATTGTCGGTGCACTCGTTATTCCAGCAACAAGTCGGAATGCCTTAGCGCGTTGGCTTACCCCGTGGCGAAATGTTGAACGATACACCTTTGCGCAATTGGAAGGTAAATCAGATCTTAAAGTAGTAGCTTATGCTGAACCCTTTGATGTTAAAGCACAACTAAAAGATGAATCCCCATGGAAACCCGAATCAGCCGAAGCACGATACTCAGACCAAGAACCTATAGTCGCAGAACGAGAAGGTGAAGCATATAAATTTCAATTGCCACCGCAAACGGTAGATGGTAAAGTAAATCTACGCGTCGGAGATGCACGCCGTTCCATCCCAGTTGAACCTAAATTGCGTCCAGCACTCAAGGAACTTATCGCAAATGTCCAGTTACCCGATTATTTACAACGCGAAGAACCACGAATTGATGATGTGCGGGGTGGAATAGTAAACTTGGTAAAAGGTAGCACAGCAACCTTAGAAGCAACAACCACACGCGAACTATCGGAAGCAACATTAAATGATCGCCCTCAAAAGGTAGATGGGGCAAACGTAATAACCGAACCAATTTCAGTTGAAAAGACGACAGAGATGCAGTTGACATGGAAAGATCGTTACGGACTTGAGGCAAGTGAACCGCAAAAACTGCAAATTGAAGTGCAAGATGACGCTGAACCAACGGTCGCTATTACCAAACTAAAGAATAATCAAGTTGTCCTTTCCACAGAGGTACTTACATTTGAGATTCAGGCAGAGGATGACTTTGGAGTAAAGAAAGTCGGTTTAGAATGGGAAGGTATAGAGAATCCTATCCAAAACCCACAACCAGACAACGGTGAAAAAACCGTTTCATCGGGAACTCCGAATTCGGAATCCTTGTATGTCCCAGCGACATTCTCCGTTGAAAGAGAAAATATTCCGCCACAAAGTCTACGTGTCCGTGCCTTTGCGGAAGACTATTATCCCAACCGTGAACGTGTCCTTTCACCGCAAATCGTCCTGCATGTCCTCAATCCCGCAGAACACTACAAATGGCTTATAGGACAGATGCAGCTTTGGTCAGGTGCAGCAAAGGATGTCCACGATAAAGAATTACAACTACATCAAACTAATCGTGAACTTCAAAACCTACCCACCGAAGCACTTGATGACCCAGCACAACGTAAAACATTACAGAAGCAAGCTGCAGCGGAACGTGCTAATGCATCAAAACTTGATAGCCTTATAGATAGCGGCGAAGAATTGCTTGAAGAAGCAGCAAAAAATAGTGAATTTGATGCTGAACAACTCGAATCATGGTCAGATATGCTCGGAAAATTAGAGGATATAGCGGGTAAGCAAATGCCTTCTGTCGCAGATTTACTTGCACAGGCATCCGAAGCACCTGGACAATCAAGCAGCCAACAATCAAATCCAAGTGATCAGTCAAATCCAAGTGATCAACAGTCAAACGCAAACAGTCAACAATCAAATCCAAGTGATCAGCAGTCAGCAGACAGCAATCAGGAAAATGCATCTTCACAGAATTCCGACAGCCAAAAGCAGACAGACGAGAACCAATCCGATAGCAAACCTTCTGATTCCTCAGAAGCGCAAAACCAAGCATCATCTGGTAAATCTCAAAACTCTGGAGAACAACAAAGCGGCAAGAAAGACGATACCAAAAAGTATGGTCCTGAAAACAAAGTGCCATCTGCGCTAACAGATGAAGAAACTGAAAATCCTGATGATCCAAACGAAAATGCGGATTCCGTTAGTGTAAATCGAAATAAACCGCCAGAAGGTGGCAACGCAGGTCCTCCTCCTATTGCAAACCCATTTCCAGGTCTTTCAGATGTTGAATCGGGATTCAACCTATTTGATGACCCACATGCGGGTCCAACGTGACAAACTATCGGAGGAATGGGCATTCCTGACACCATGCTTATGGGAAGCGGCAGAAACAATCAAGACCAAGATGAACAAGAACAACCCGAAATACCACAGGCAGAAGAACTCGTTTCGGAAGCAGTAGAAGTACAACAAGAATTATTGGATGCATTTGCTGCGCTATCAGACGAAATGAAAAAGTTACTTGTCGGTTTTGAAAACAGCACTTTCGTAAAACGCTTGAAAGCTGCCTCACGAAAGCAAATTGACATTGCAGCTGACCTCAACAACTTAAGTAGCTTCGGACTTTCAGACAGAGGTACCGACAACCGAGAAACCAGAAAACGTATCGCAGAACTTGAGTCTGCTGAATCCACTAAAGTCACCTCTATTATACAAGACATGGCGGCGTATGCTGATCGCCGTCCTAATGCAAACTATCTACGTGTCCTTGCTGAAATGGAAGATGCATCTGTAGCAAACCAGATGCGGGATCTTGTCCGATCAATCAGTAGGAATTTTGTCGGTCAATCTACCATCGAAGCAGAATACTGGGCGGACACATTAGATCGGTGGGCAGAACAATTAGTAGACCCATTGCCTGAAGGTGGAGGCGGAGGTGGACTAAACGTCCTTCCGAACCTACCTCCTGAAATCGTCGTGGAAATATTACGACTCATCAATCGCGAAATTCAATTACGCGAAGAAACGCGCGAACTTGAACAGGCAAAGGATGCACTCAATGCCGACAAGTATTTTGAAAAAGGCTCAACATTAAGTGATACACAATACGAAATTGCTGAGGATACCCGTGAAGTAGCAAGGCAGATAAATCTATTACCTACTGCTGCTGAACCTTTCATCCAAGAGCAATATGCCAAAGTATCAATGGCAGCTGAGGTAATGGAAGAAGCAGAATCAATTCTGGCTAAGCCTGATACCGGACCCAAAGCAATTGCAGCTATATCGGAAGTTATTGAAATCTTGCTTCAAACGAAACGCACCCCAAATTCTCCCAGTGGTGGAGGCGGTGGTGGAGATACACCCGGTAGCGGTAGTGGAGGTGCTTTAGCATCAATAGTTTCCGCATTAAGACTGACGGGTGGCGGTGACGACTCAGGCACTGCATTCATAGAAAAACGTGCACCTAAACAAGCAGTTGGCAAAACAGGGCGCGTCTTACCAGAAGAATTCCGTCAAGGGTTAGATGCTTATTTCAACACTTTAGAAGGGAACCAATAGGTACACAGCGAACTGCAAAACAGAGGAAAACGATGGGAAAAGACGCAATCCCGTTTGAGATATTCGCCAGTTTCAAGCGGATAGAGACAGGGAATCCGATCATTTCCCTTCAACCTCCTCTTTGGGCAGCAGCAACGCATGCCATCATAGTTGACGAAACAGTGCACTATATCTGGTGTAAACGCGAAATTGATGTCCGTTGGATAATGATGCATGCCACAGCACCAATTAGTGACCTTACAGACATCACACAAGATGCACGCAATCCTATTCTGGAACCTTCAGAAAACGGTTTTGATAACGCAGCTGTTGAGTATCCTTTCCCGTTCCTAAATCCTCATGACGGTAAGTATTACATGTATTATCGAGGTAAAGGAAAGACAACACCTGAACAGACAGGTTTGCTTGTAAGCGATGGTGATTTAGGGAAATGGCAACGTGTCCAGCAAACACCTGTTATTCCTGCGGATACCGATCATGAACGACACGGTTCAACACATCCGTCCGTTGCAGTGGAAAACGACACAATCCACATCATCTATACTGGCAAGGCAACGAAATCGTTCGGAGAAGGACTGACGATGTGTCATGCAACCGCATCAACTGACAATCCGGCATCGGTAACAAAAAATCCTGCCAATCCGGTTTTCACTGGTAGCGGAGAAACATGGGACAGTCAATCTGTCCGTGAAACCGAATTGTTCAAAGGACCACAATACTATCATATTCTCTATGGTGGATTTGATGGCGAAGTATGGAGAATAGGACACGTAAGGACTCAAGATTTCCAAAACTTCGAACCGAACCCTTATAACCCCGTCTTCACACCATCTGATGACCCTGATGCATTTGATTGCGACGGTGTCTTAACAGGACAAATACTTGAAATCGGTGATGCCTATGCCATGCTCTACGCAGGCAAAAAAGGCAAAGAATGGCAAACAGGTCTTGCCACAATCCAATAGGAACTTATAATTTACACGGGTTCGTATCTCGGAGCAAGTGTTAGCAACCTCCGACATATTTTCACATTTATCAAGGACTTCGCAGGTCAAACTGGAAAGTGAAATTCAACGAATATTTTATGCGAATTCTAATAATTATTATCCCATTACTGGATTCAACCATTGTTGTTCATTGGCAATCTTTCTTCTGTAGGAGCGACCTATTATCCTGAAAATCCCGGTTTAGTCAATACTGAAACTGAACCAAAAAACTAAAACGGACATCAAACATATTGGATATATATTGTTATCAAAATCAAGAACACTACAAAACCAAACGATCATCAAGTATAATATAACCCAACATCCAACACACAACTTACAAAATAGAGGAACACCGATGACAATCAACCAAACACAAAAACGAAATCTTCAAATAAATCACACAAAACTTATGCAATGCGATGACAACATATCACACACAAAAACCGAAAAAACGACTAAAAAAAACTTGCTTTTAGTTGTTTTTTTAAATTGCCGTTAACACAAAAACCGACTTAAACCCTTACTAATACAGGGTCGAGGACACCTAAGCAAAATTAAGAAAAAAACAACTAAAAAACAACTAAAACAACTAAAACAACTAAAAAACAACTAAATGAAGATTAAGTTATAGAAACGGAATAATAACCTCCGCTGAAACAGAAAAGCAGACTTTATAGATCCAGAAGTATAATACATGCAAATCAACACTAAAGTCTAAGCGGAAGAAATATGTGCCCTTAAGTTGACATTTATAGGGAAAGCAAAACATCACCAGATCTACGAAATAATGCCACATAATAATTTAGAATTCATAATAAGGAAGAAGAATAAAATGAAACGTTTCATTTATGTGCTAATAGCAGCTATCTGTATAGGTATAGGTACGATACACACTGACACCACCGAAGCACAAGACCCAACACTCCGATACGGCACAGGTGTTCCACCTGCAGTGAGAAGCATCAATGACAGATGTTTGCGATACCTCGCCAACACACAGTTAAAAGACGGAAGTTGGCAAGGATCACGAAATGGTCCAGGAATCACTGGAATCTGCGTCATGGCATTAATGGCAAGTGGCGAAGACGCAGATTACGGTCCTTATGCAACAAATATCCGCAAAGCACTACAACACATGATCATTAGCCAAGACCCAAGAACAGGATATATGGGAACAAGCGGACACGCTTCAATGTATCAACACGGTTTTGCTACATTAGCACTTTCTGAGGCGTATGGGGCAGTAAGCGAAGATCTGCTCTGGAAAGACAGCGATGCTCCCATAAATCGCAGACGAACGCTAAGCGAAGCTCTTGAACTGGCAGTCCGATGTGTATTGACCGCACAAGAAAAAAACCCATGGGGCGCATGGCGATACGGTCCACAAGCACGAGATGCCGATACAACCGTTGCTGGAACCGTCCTAATGGGGATACTCGGCGCACGAAACGCTGGTGTAGAAATACCGAATGAAGCAATCAACAAAGCACTGAACTATTTTCAAACATGCACATCAAGAGGTGGAAGCGTCTCTTATACAGCATCAGGAAGCCATGGGGATAGCATCACCCGCTCCGCAATCGCCACACTCGTTTATGCTATAGGAAAACGGAAAGATACACCTGAATATAAAGCAACTTCCGAATATATCAAACGTAGAGCGAATTATAACTCAGGGGGCAGTTATATGTTTTACACACTATATTATATGGCACAGGCTCTATTTCAATCCGATTTAGAGACATGGCAAGCTTGGAATCAACGCACTATTGAACGACTCCAGAAAATGCAACAATCAGATGGAAGTTTCAACAGTTCCCACGGTAAAGCTTATGGAACAGGTATGGCTGTACTCACATTAGCTTTGAACTACCGCCTTCTGCCAATTTATGAAAGATAAAACTAACACTTCACGGTAATTACAGATGAAATATTTTTTGAATACTTCTTAACGCTCCTCCGTCAAATCCCCATGCTTTAGCTTGTGGGATGTAGACGGCTAAGGGTGTTATTGAAAATAAATTTGATAATCTAATCAAAATGTGGTATTATTGCTATTAGCACTTGGTTAGGGTTCTCACCTCTGCCA
>JAJDWI010000034.1 GCA_022825665.1 Candidatus Poribacteria bacterium | reverse complement strand
TGTTTCGGAAGACGATTGAAAGTGTGTTGTTTTTCAGTTGTGTCAGCCATAAGAGAACCTCTAAGAAAAAAATAGCACCTACATTATTGTTTATATATCTATATATTACCACATTTATAGGTTTTACTCAATATGACTTCATAATATAGATGCAAGTTGATCACCATCTTGTGTAAATCCTACAAATTTGCTTGTATCATTTAAACCAGTTTCCACTCCATTTCTTAATACAACTCTCAGTTGCAGTTTTCCACCTATGGTCTTAAGCAAAAACCTTGTAATATCAGAAAAGATTCCAGTTTCAAGACTTAACACTTCATCTAAAAACTCCTCAGTATAAGCAATAACTTTCGAACCACGAATTGGATTATATGTATCTCCACGAGTAGCACCATCAGTTTCATCTATTACATCAGTACCGTAAAGTGCATCATAAAGACTTCCCCAACGTGCGTTTGTTGCATTTAAAGCATATCGTGCGTTATCTACAGGTACAACTAACTGAGGTCCAGCAATCAGAGCAATCTCTAAATCAACATCTTCTGTTGACACAATAAAATCATCCCCTTCGGGAACAAGATAACCTATGTCAGTAAGGAATGCAGAATATGTGTTATGGTCTATCGGTTTACCTTTGTTTTCAATATACCATGCGTCAATTTGCTTCTGTAGAGAATCGCGCTTATCCAAAAGCAATCTGTTTTCAGGGGCAAAGTCTCTTACGATTTCACCAAATGCTGTCCAGAACTTATCTGGTTCAATACCAGTTCCCGGTGCAATCTCATCCTGAACCAATCCATACAAACCTATATCTATTTTGAGATTTCCGAATTCAATTCGGTTGTCCATACTATAATCTCCTAAATATTTGATGTGGTTTCAGAGGTTTTAACGATGTGTCTTTATCCAATAACACTACATATCTATTATTGTCTAATTTACCAATAGATACGGATTGAGTCAATTTTTATATGAAATTACTACATAGATGTCCATGATGGTCATGAATAATCTATTAAATTCAAACATATAATACCATTTCTCATAAGTAAAGTGCCATTTTCGGGAATACATATAGGATTTACCTCACACCTGTCGCCCCTCGGAATCAACGCCAAATACGCTTATAGTATTTGTTGGTCTTTTGTGTTTATGTCGGAGGTTGCTTTGCTCGCTTCGGTTTACAGGACTGTATGTGAGAATGCGGGTGAGGTCTCCTCGTCCCTACGATTATGTAAGAAGCAGCTGGACCTAATGAGAATTGGAATTACCGATTTAATAACTTAATCTTCATTTAGTTGTTTTTAGTTGTTTTTTAGTTGTTTTTTTTATATTTTTGGCTAAGTGTTCTCGATCCTGTAGTGGTAAGGGTTTAAGTCGGTTTTTTTGTTAACGGAAATTTAAAAAAAACAACTAAAAGCAAGTTTTTTTTAGTTGTTTTTTTCGTTTTTGTGTTTGGTATGTTGTCATTGCATTGCAGAAGTTTTGTGTAATTTATTTGAAGATTTTGTTTTTGGATTTGGCTGATTGTCATTGCGTTCCTTGATTTTGTAAGTTGTGTGTTGAATGTTGGGTTATATTATACTTGATGGTCGTTTGGTTTTGTAGTGTTATTGATTTTGATAACAATATATATCCAATATGTTTGATATATGTTTCAGTTTTCAGTGTTCAGACAACAACGATGGTTGAATCCAGTAATGGAAAAATAATTTTTAGAATTGGTATAACATACCATTTACCGTTGACATAATGACACTTTTCCATTATAGTAACAACATCTAATCTTGTAAGTCTGCAACAGGTATTTTTCACGATGTTTTTTTACTTATGTGTTTTCATCGTCCCAATCATAGTATTTTTAATTTTGCATTTTATGACGCGCGACACAACTGACGATGGATCACAATTGACAGAACCGATGGAAGTTTGTGCATTCTGTCAAAGAGACTTTCCAATCAATCAAATGTTAGAAAAAGAGGTTGGAACTTACGGCAAAATATACTGTTTCTGCAGAGAATGTATTGAGAACTTATACAAAGAAATAAATAATACTGGAATAATGACAGGAGAAAATTAATGTATGATTTGGTTACATTTGGAGAAGCAATGATCCGACTCACCGCACCTGAGTTTATGCGGCTTGAACAGGTATCATCATTGTCTATAACAGCTGGTGGTGCAGAGATGAACGTTGCAGTGAACGCATCACAGCTCGGATTAAAAACCGCATGGGTCTCACGACTTGTAGATAATTGGTCAGGTCGATATATCCGCAACAAAGGACAGGAACTTGGCGTTGATATGTCCAACATCGTGTGGGTAGACTTTGATGGTGTTGGCTTTGAGCGAAACGGCTTTTATCACCTTGAAATGGGTGCGGGTCCACGCGCCAGCAGTGTCACCTACGACAGAGGACATTCTGCGATTTCCAAAGTCCAACCCGATGAAATTGATTGGACATCAATTTTTAGCAATGCACGTTGGTTTCATCTGAGTGGTATCACACCTGCATTGTCAGAATCTGCAGCAGCAGTTTCTGCTGAAGCACTTCAAGCAGCCCGTGCTGCTGGTGTTAAGACCAGCTATGATCTTAACTTTCGATCCAAACTATGGGATGCTGAACAAGCACAAGCAGCTAATAGACCGATGATGGAACACGTCTCTGTCCTAATTGGCAATGAAGAAGATTTTGAAAAATCTCTCGGTTTCGCAGCAGAAGGAACTACCGAATCGTATAGCAAACTGGAGCCAGATAGCTACAAAGAGGTAGCACAACGTGTAAAAGAGACATTCCCAAACATTGAAATGATAGGTACTACGTTGCGTGATGCCAAGACAGGTTGGTTAAATGATTGGCGCACACTACTTTATGATGGGGAAGAGTTCTACTTATCTCGTATCTATGAAGATTTAGAATTGGTAGATAGAGTTGGTGGAGGTGATAGTTTCTCATCAGGGTTAATATATAGTCTACTGAACGGAAAATCACCACAAGATGCTGTTGATTTCGCTGGTGGATACTCCGCTTTGGCACATACTTTCCCAGGAGATTTTAACTGGGCAACAGTAGCAGAAGCAGAAAAAGCCATGCAAGCAGGCAGTGTGCGTATTAGTCGCTAACTTTTCTCAAGTAGAAATAGGAATTCTCGGTTGGGTTTTTCGGCAGCGTTCACCCATTCGTCAGTCCATTTCATACCAGCCATGACGTTACGTTTATAGTTCATTTCTACCACAGCAAGAAGTTTACCGTTAGAATGCATAACGTCGTTCAGTTCTTCCGCAGTCGCACGTCCTCCAGAACTGTATGAAAGGATAATCCAACGTGCTTGCGTCATCTTTATAAGTTTTTCTATGGCTTCAACAGCAATAAACCGTCCCTTAGGGTTTCGTCTGAACTCCTCAAATACAGATGCAGAAAGTTGATCGGATGTATCCTTTCGACGTTTTACTTTCCCAAAAAGTTCTGGTTTGTCGTATAGAATAATGCTTTTCCATAGATGGTAATATGCTGCATATCTCACACGAGAAGGTGGCATCTTCTCGTTGTTTGAACCGTAAGGTGGATCAAAATATACAAGGTCTACAGAGACCTGCGAAACGAGATCAAAAATGTCTTCTCGGTGAACATGATGGTCCCCTTTTGACCTAAACACCTTTGGCACTTCAAGAACGAGTTCTTTATAGGAACGTGGTGACCAATCTTTGAGATAGGCGGAAAAATGACCAAGAGTGCTATCAACCTTATCCAGTGCCAGCATTAGACTTGTCAATGCCACTGCTTTATCAACTTTTTTGAGTCTAAGATGTTCAATTTCCTGACGAATTCCATCCAATTTGCGTGTGTTGTGTAATTGCCAAGGTTTCTTTAATCCATCTGCTTGTACTGAACTGCCATCATTTGCATGTCCGCCATAATGTTCTGTGAACCAACCATCTATGGGTTGCACACCATTTAGATGATCTATAAGGGATTGATATTCAGATCTCGGTTTATTGTTAAGTAGGTAGCACGTTCCCAACACCTCTGACCAGTGTGCGATGTCATTGCTTATAACGGAATAACCGCATTTCGCGAATGCTTGTGAGACACGGGTTGTGCCAGAGAAGCCATCAAGAACTGAGGCAGCATCAACCTTCTTGGCGAGTTGTAGAATTTGTGGGATAAGTTTTAGTTTGGAACCGGCATATTTTATGCTTTCTGTGGGAGGAATTTCAAGGACAAAGTCACCAAAGAGAGGAAGTGTTTTTGGCATACCTTTAAACCTTCTTTATTCAATGACTCCCCGATTAAGAAACTTGGACATTGGAGAGTGAAAGTTCTTTAGCGTATCCCTTATCTAAAACTGTTTCCTGAATGAAAGTACTTGCGTTGAGAATTTCAATCCCGATAAGTTCACCGTTATCATTCAATTCAGCTGTGATATTAGGACTCAATTCCATACTTCCGCTTTGGGGTTCATCAGAAATCACAAGGTGTAAAATATCTTCTTTGTCAAAATATTTCATCATTGCATGTAAGGTTTTAAACTATATCTCCATCAGTTCTGGAACGTGTTCATCCTCATAATTCTCAATAAGCACACTAATGAAATCCATTACTGTAGCTAATATGTGGTTTTCATCTTCACCGACCACATCAATAAGTTTATCCAATATCTTTACAAGTTTTTGGTAATCCCTTTCCGTCAGTGACGAATAGAGACGAGTTTGACTCTCACCAACTGTTTCAATCAGGTTTTCGATGGCAGTCACAAGAGGTACAGAAGTAGACACAGTATGTAGTGTTGACGTTTCAAGTTTTTCGAGTTCAGATAGTCCATTTGAACTTTCTTTAAGCTGATCATGTTTAATCATAGGTCATTCCTTCCATTTTCCTGTTTCATACTCCGCCTGTGTTAACACGTTCCGGATATAGACTTTTTGTCGGTTATAGTGTATAGCCGTGATAAGGCGTGCTGCTGTTCTACCCCCAATGTCAAAAACTGTCAACTTGCCTACTTTATCTACACTATGCGATGGAAATATCTGCAACAGTTCATCAGGTGTACGAAACGTGTTTTGCTTCATCTTTCTGTACCATCGATCAAGTGCTGGCTGAGCGGTATTATCTTTCTCTTCAACAAACTCATTTAGACGTTTTCGCGAAATTACATGCATCGTATTTATTATTGTTGTAAACAGAGATTCTAACGATAAGTTCCCGCTACTTTAGTCTAATTTAATGTCTATAACTGATTTACCGAACAAAGCATGAAAGAAATTCGTGAGAACGGAGTAAGCCGTCAGACTCTGCTTCCCATGTTTTCCAATAACGGTAGTCTTCAAGTTCAACGCTGACAATACCATCAAAACCTGCATCCTCAAGAATCTGTACGACTCTGAGCCAGTCTACAACACCATCACCAGGTATGGTGTACCGCCACCAATCCTCACCAAAACCACGTGGTCCGTGAAAACTCGGACCCAAATTTCCGTGTAAATAAAGTGCTTCCTCGTCAAAAGCAGTATCTTTACCGTGAACGTGTTTCACATAAGGAGCAAATTCATATAACGCACGGATGTGATCAATACCAATCCTGACAAGGTGTGATGGGTCATAGTTGAGTCCTAATCCATCGGATTGACATTCAGCAAACATTGCACGCCACATCTCAGGGGTACATCCGAGTGCAGGATACGATGGTGCTCCACCGGGCCAACCTTCAATAGCAATTGTAACACCTTTGGACTCAGCAAATTCTGCAATAGGTGGGACTGTATCTTTCCAAATTTCAAAGTTTTTCCCACGTCCAAGACCTGCATCTTCTGGCACAAACACACAGAACATAATATGAACGTCGTTATCAGCAGCTGCTTCAATAGCTGCTTTCGCCTTCTGTGCACCGGATTTTTGTGTTGACTTCTTCGCGCTAAGAAGTTCGCGAGTACCCGGCAAATCCGCAGATCCAATTTCTAATCCTGCATCTCGTGCAGTTTTCACGACTTCAGGGGTTGCTTCTCCAATATCAATTGCTTCAAAACCGTTATCAGCACACCACTTGCAAAACTCCGCAAACGGCATTTGACGTGCTGTTCCCGGAATACGTAAACCTATTTTCATGTTTTTCCTTTATATTATGTTTGACATACTCCCAAGCCTAAAGGCATGGGATTCTTTCTTTGCTTATAGCAAAGTTTCTTGGGTTTAATCCAAGACTACTGAGATGCCAATTAAATTTGACACCGAGGGGATTGCCAAAGTCCCGACTAACAGGGTTATT
>JAJDWI010000035.1 GCA_022825665.1 Candidatus Poribacteria bacterium | reverse complement strand
TTTCAGGATTTGCAGGATTATGAGTTGGTGAGTATATATTCTATTGCAAAGGATGCAGGGTTACCTTTGACAAAAGAACATTGGAAGACAAGTCTCTTCTCCTGAAAATCCTTGTTCAGACATAATACATGTTGGAGGTCGCGTTGCTCATCCGACCTACGAGAATGTCCGAAGTGAAGACGGGCGAGGAAACCTCGCCCCTACGTTAGTGTAAGAGGCGCAATGAATTGCGCGACTACAAACGCATCTCTTCCTAAAATCGACGCATATAGGGCGGGGAGACCTCGCCCCTACGAGAATGTAAGAGGCGCAATGAATTGCGCGACTACAAACGCGTTTTTTGCTAATGAGAAGTTATTATTTGGAAATGGTATAAGTTATTTGATGATGCATCATGCGAAAGTTTGACCTGAATAGAAATGTAAATTTCCTCTTCTTTTTTCTTCCACTTCTCGTTCTGAGTATACTCTTTTTTCAATATAATACGGTTGCTATAGCGGATCAGATTTTTCTTGATGTTACTGAGTCTACGGGGATAAAATTTGTACATACCGATGGCAGAAGTGGCGTAAGGTTATTCAATGAATTTCTGGGTTCTGGTGGTGGTTTTTTCGATTATGATGGTGATGGCGATCTTGACATCTATCTGGTCAACGGTGCTATTCAAATAGAGGCTTCTAATGGAAAAACTCCGCATAATGTTCTTTACCGAAACAACGGTGATGGAAGTTTCACAGATGTGACTGAGTCTGCCGGTGTAGGGAGCAAATCCTACGGTGTCGGTGCTACCGTTGGTGATTATGACAACGATGGTGATACTGATCTTTATGTTACCAACTTTGGTGAAGATCAACTTTATCAAAACAACGGTGATGGAACTTTTACGGATGTGACAAAACAGGCAGGGGTTGGTAATCTGAAGTGGGGAACAAGTTGTGCGTTTGCGGATGTTGATAACGATGGGGATTTAGACTTGTATGTAGCGAATTATGCAGTCTACGATCCGAAAAAGGATATTCGGTGTGAGGAGCGCGGTGTTCATGTTTATTGTGGTCCGCATGCCTATCCTGCGGTGCACGATACTTTCTATAAGAATAACGGAGATGGCACGTTCATTGATGTTTCTGTGTTATTTCGTCCGCCGGACATGCTTCCGATGCATGGATTAGGTGTAACTTTTGGAGATTATGATGGTGATGGGGATTTGGATATATATGTTGCGAATGACCAAGATCCGAATTTTCTATTTCAAAACGAAGGGAAAGGTAAATTTTTAGAGGTTGCATTAATTTCTGGCGTTTGCTACAATGATATGGGTAAAGAAGAAGCTGGTATGGGAACCGACTTTGGTGACTATAACAATGATGGTAAGTTTGACCTTACAGTGAGCAACTACCAGACAGAGACCAATACGCTTTACCATAATCACGATAGCAGTTTTTTCGTTGATAATACTATACCGTCGGGGATAGCAGAGATTACACATGGTTATCTCGGTTGGGGTATCAAGTTTTTTGATTATGATAATGACGGGTATCAAGATATATTTGTTGCGAATGGACATTTGATGGATAATATCTCTGTGCTTGAAAAGCATGTGTCTTATCCGCAAAGGAATCTGCTGTTTAGGAATTTAGGAAATGGAACATTTGCTAATGTAATGCCAGAGACAGGTGGCTTAGCCTTGAAAAAGGTGAGTCGTGGTGCTGCTATTGGTGATTACGACAATGATGGCGATCTTGATATCTTGATTACGAACTGCAATGAGCGTCCTGACCTGCTTCAAAATACTGTTGGCAATCGGAACAATTGGGTACAGATACAGGTGGTTGGAGAAAAAAGTAACCGTTCAGGTATTGGGGCAAAAGTAAAGGTTGTGACTGGTGATCATGTTCAGTATCGTGAAGTACAGAGTGGCGGTAGTTATCTCTCGTTTCATGATTTGCGTGTGCATTTTGGTGTTGAAAATGCGGAACGGATTGACTTGCTTGAGGTGCGTTGGGCAACTGGGGAAATTGACAGTGGCACAAATCTTTCAGTGAATCAAAGATATTTAGTGGTAGAGGGAAGAGAGATAGTATCAATTGAGGAATCAAAATTAGAAAAATAGTTTGTGGAATTCGAAATGTATGGAGTAACGATGAAATATATACTTATTCTATCAATTCTTGTGGCGTTCAGTATATCTCTTGTCTACGCAGTGGAAGAGCCGGAGGAATCACTAATACTTTACATGTCGTTTGATACGATAGATGGTAAAGAGACGATTGACCATTCGTTGTATGGAAATAATGGTGAGATGATAAATGGACCGAAACATGTTAAAGGTAAGTTCGGGAAAGCACTTGAATTTGACGGGATGGACAGTTATGTTCAAATCCCGCACCATGAATCGCTTAATGTTGATAAGAATGTGACGGTGATGGCATGGGTTAATCCTGAGAGATATGCTGGACCGGATAATTCGCAATGGCATGGCATGTTAGCAAAAGGGAACAATCCTCGTTCATATAGTTGGTGGATAGAGAAAAACAGTAAGTGTATGCACTTTAGTGTAGGTCCGCCGAATGGTGGTGGAAGTATATGTAATGGGGAAATTAAGTTAAACGAGTGGCAACATGTTGTTGCGCAGGTAGATGAAGGGACTCACCGTTATTGGATAAATGGTGTGCAGGTTGGTGAGGTAGGTAACAAACCTGACCCTCCTGGTGCTGCTGATACATCCCCTGTCGTGATTGGTACCGCAGGCGGAGGAAATATCCGTTATTTTCTTGGTATGATTGATGAAGTTCGTATTTGGAATCGTGCGCTTTCTGAAGAAGAGGTTAACGAACAGATGGAAAAGGGACATTTTGAGTTTTTTGCTGTTGATGCCAAACAGAAATTGCCTGTAACATGGGGAAATCTGAAGGCACAACGGCAATGAAATGGACGGTCACTATTGACGTGTCCTACAAATACACGTGTCGCCCCGCTGGGGCTTATCTCTATTACATCCGATATATGTTTTACAATGAGTTACAGTATCATGCAAAACTCAAGTAAAATAGATAAGTTGGAATGAAGCAGACAGAAATTGTCTAAAATTTAGTAATATATAATAAGGAGAAAAAAATGAAACATTTATATATTATGATAGTTCTTATGGTGTTTGTGGTTTCTATAGCACATGCATTAAAAGAACCAGAAGAATCGATGATTCTTTACATGTCTTTTGATACGGTTGATGGGAAAACCACGATTGATCATTCTAAGTATGGTAACAATGGTGCAATGGTAGGTGATCCCCAACATGTTGACGGTAAGTTCGGTAAAGCGTTAGAATTTAACGGAACGACTGATTGGGTTGAAATTCCGCATGATGATACTCTTACTGTTGATAAGGATTTCACTGTCATGGCTTGGATTCATACTGAGCGACTTACGGGACCTGGTGGTGCTCAGTGGCAGGGGATTTTGGCAAAGAGCAACAACCCACGTTCCTATAGTTTTTATACTGAAAATAATAGCGGATGTTTGCACCTCAGTGTTGGGGGTGGAAGTGTCTGCCAAGGAAAAGTTGGTTTAAATGAGTGGGTGCATGTTGTTGGACAGATGGAAGCAGGTACACACCGATATTATATCAATGGAGAAAATGTTGGTGAATCTGGTGGGAAACAGAATCCTCCTGGAAAAGCTGACACAGCTAATGTTTTTATTGGTAGGACACATGAAGGTAGTCGTGAGTTTTTAGGAATGATCGACGAAGTGCGTATTTGGAATCGTGCACTTTCTGAAGAGGAAGTTAACTTCCAGATGGAAAGTGGTCATTTTGAACTTTTCCCTGTTGACCCACGCAATAAAGTAGCCACTACGTGGGGAACGATAAAAAGTCGAAGGCAGTAGTTATATATTTTTGTGGATTATTTAATTATTATGACACTTTTAACAAGCGAGATTAGGAAACCTCGCCTACAGGTGAATGTAAGAGGCGCAATGAATTGCGCGACTACAAACGCTGTAAATCTTAAGAATATGTTCACTGAATTTCATAATTCACTATAAATTGTGATGTGATTTTATTATCACTATTATTTCTACAAAATAACTTCAAGCAAGCTTGAAGTAAAAATAAAATTGGAGGAAAACTAAACAATGAGATCATTGTTTGTAATATTTGTTCTTGTTGCGTTTGTTGTATCTTTCGCACATGCAGCAGTAGATTTTGAAGATTCACTTATTCTCTATCTCTCTTTTGATGAAGTAGATGGAAGTACTGCCATTGACCATTCAAGATATGGCAATGATGGCGATATAATGGGTGATCCGCAGTTGGTTGATGGCAAGTTTGGGAATGCTTTAAAATTTAATGGTACTACAGATTGGATTGAAGTGCCACATGACCCGATTCTGACTGTTGAGAATGCTGTTACAGTGATGGCATGGATCAATGCCGAAAGACACATGGGACCGAATAACCAGCGTTGGCAGGGAATTCTTGCGAAAGGTAACAGTCCGCGTTCTTACAGTTTCTACACTGAGTCACCCAGTAACTGTTTGCACTTGAGTGCTGGTGGTGGTAGTACCTGTGCGACAGAGATTCCACTCAATGAATGGGTGCATGTTGTTGGTCAAGTTGATAACGACACACACCGGTATTGGTTAAATGGCGAAAACATTGGTGAATTTGGTGGAAAAACTGCCTTACCGGGACTCGCAGATACCTCAGTTGTTTATATTGCATCAACAGGTGAAGGTGCCAATAGAAGGTTCCTTGGGATGATTGATGAAGTTCGTATCTGGAACCGTGCTCTGAGTGAAGAAGAAGTTCAAGCAGAGATGGAACTTGGATTTGAACGCGGTACTGCTGTTGACCCGCTTGATAAGTTGGCGACAACATGGGGCACCATAAAATCTAAAAAATAGTGAATAATCGTTGTTATTCAGGTATTTGATGTAGGTGAACTCGGTTGGGTTCACCTACATATTTTCAGAAGGAGAATAATATACGTGAATGGAAAATTTATTGCGTCCTCAGAAGTGGAAAGAGACAATTTAGATTGGGGAACAATTGGTTGGTTAAGTCGCCCAGCATCCACAGGTGCGAAAGACATTGTTGCGATGGAAGTTAGTTTGTCTCCTGGATTTGGACATGATTTTCATAAACATCCGGATCAGGAAGAGGTGATTTACGTTATTGAAGGTAGCGTGGAACAGTGGCTTGAGGATAAGAAACAGATATTAAATGCTGGTGATTCTGTTTTTATTGCTGCTGATGTTGTGCATGCGTCTTTTAATGTTTCCTCTGAACCAGCGAAGTTGTTTGTTACACTGAGTCCGAGCAAAGGTGATGAAGGTTACCAACTGATTGATGTATTTGATGAGGCACCGTGGAATACGCTTCGTTCATAATTGACACGTTCATTTAGATATTTCCCAAACCCTTCTTTTTACTGGTTATTCTGTCCCTGAAAAGATATAATGTAATTGACTTTGGAGTTGGATATATATGATTGGAACGCCTATTTCTGAAACATCATTGCAACTCCGTCAACGGATGCGCGAGTTTTACGAAACATCGGAATCCTATAAGGATCTTTTGGATGCACACGATGAGGTGTATCTTCGGCACTACGTAGAATTGGTAACCCGTTTTGCCCGGTTAGATTCTAAAATTCTTGATCTTGGGTGTGGTAATGGTATTTCCGCACGGGTGCTAAATCAGACAGGTTTTGATGTGGTAGGGACAGACATCTCACCGCTATTTCTTGAGGAAGCGCGTAACTGGGAAAATCCGAAGTTAAGATATGAGGTTTGTGACGTTTTAGAATTGCCTTTTGACAATGATTCTTTTGATGTTATTTGTTCAAACGAACTTATCGAACATCTTCCGGACGTAGAAACAGCATTGACAGAGATGATACGCGTTGTGCGTAAAGATGGCAGGATAGTGCTTTCCGGTCCAAATCTTTGCTCGCCTTTAACGCCATTTCTTGATTGGATTCGTTTGCTGTGTGGTAAGTCTGGTAGACCTGTATGGGGAGAGACAAAACGACAAGCATTTCAACAATTTAAGCGGAACAGTGGAATTTACATAAAGAAACGTTTCTTGATCAAAACCCCACATTTTATTTATCGTGTTCCGGATTTACAAGTAGATGCTATTGGGGGAGATGCTGACAGTGCATATTACGCCAATCCGATAGATCTTGCTCAATTTTTCAAATTGAACGGGTTTAGCATAGTTAAAAAGTCAGTTGGTTTTGGTATAAAGGGGAGAATAATAGCAAATATGTTTCCATATATTAGTCCTTACATAACAATGGTTGTGCAGAAATGAACATTCGTGCGGACGATTTTGTTCTGGAGATAGGCAGTGGGCACAACCCGAATGTCCGTTCGGATGTTTTGTGTGATAAATTTATAGATGATGATGAACAACGTGGTGGGATGATAGTCACGGATCGACCGATGGTAGAAGCGGATGGACAGTTTCTACCTTTTGCAGATGGTGCGTTTGACTATGTTATCTGTTTGCATGTTTTGGAACACGTGGAAGATGCTGATTTGTTGCTGTCAGAAATGATGCGTGTTGCATCCCGTGGTTATATTGAAACACCGTCTGAAATCGGAGAACGTATATACGGTTGGCATTACCATAATTGGGTTGTTAACCTGATTCAGGGTCGTCTGGTTTTAAAGGAGAATGAGAAGAAAGCGGAATTCGGTCAACTTTTCCATACATTGGCTGCACAGGATAAGTATTGGCGTAAGTTCCATATTATGCATCATAATCTATTCCTTGTTCAATATGAATGGGAAGAGAAGATTGATTACGAGATATTGGATCTGGAGGAGTCTACACTGGATTTGACATCTCCGCAGACTATTGAAGACCTTCTGGCATCAAAGGCTTCGAACCAGATTCATGATGAGTTTTTGCTAACGTTAAAAAGTGCTGTTCCTCGGAGTATTGTATCCCGCGCGAAGTCTTTATTAGCAAAAAGTAGGAGTCGTCCGACCAAAACATTGAAAGAGATTCTTGTCTGTCCTAAATGCAAAGGTGGGGTTAGATGGAAAGATAAGAATATTCTCTGTAATATTTGCGAAGGAATATATCCTATTGTTGATGGGATTCCGAGGTTAACGGTTTCTCCAGTGAGTTCTCTATAATATTTTGTGTGTGCAGAATGTAGGACATTCAAACAAGTTATAAATTATACACCTTTCGCGCCTCTGGGGCTTTAGTGTCTATGTCGGAGATCGCTTTTGCTCGCTCCGACCTACGAGAATGTAAGAAGTGCGTGAAGATGGGCGAGGGACCTCGCCCCTATGAAATGTAAGAGGCGCAATGAATTGCGCGACTACAAACGCATCTCCTCCTAAAATTGACGCTTATGGTTCAGTTAGGAAACCGAACCTACCGTAGTGTATAAATAAATCTGAATTTTACTATAATTCATATATTAACAACAAAAATGCTCCTGAAAATGTAAGAGACGTAATGAGTTGCGCGACTACTAACAGGTCGCGATTCGGAGATCGCTCCTACAGAAGATGAACAGTTGTTAAAATTAGCCTGACTATCACATAACTAACACAAGTTGTAATTATTAGACCATAGAATAAATATAGAAGGACAATGAATACAAACAATATTGAAAATCGAAATATCGTGATAATTGGTGGTGGAACAGCAGGTTTTGCTGCGGGTGTCTATACATCTCGCGCGATGCTGGAACCAGTGCTTATTACTGGTGAGGCACTTGGTGGACAACTATCCCTAACACTTGACCTTGAGAATTACCCTGGATTTTTTGGTAGTGAAGCGTCTGTTTTCATCCAAGGTATGCAAGAACAGGCGGAACGATTTGGTACAGAGGTAAAGTTTGACACAGTTACTGAAGTTGACTTTGGAAAACACCCGTTTGTCGTGAATACTTATGATAAAGAGTACCACGCCAAATCTGTGATTATATGTACTGGTGCTTCACCGCGAACGCTCAACATCCCTGGAGAAGAGGGTTATGGTGGACGTGGTGTATCTTACTGTGCCACGTGTGATGGGTTTTTCTTCCAAGATCAACGGTTAATTGTTGTCGGTGGTGGAGATGCAGCACTTGAGGAGGGTATCTTTTTAACGAAATATGCTTCCGAAGTCTATATTGTTCATCGTCGTGATCAACTTCGGGCAAGTCAGATCATGCAAGAACGTGCATTCAAGAACGATAAAATCAAGTTTATTTGGGATACCGTTGTTGAGGAAATTTGTGGAGACGATGATAAAGTAACCGGTGCGCAACTGAAAAATGTTAAGACGAATGAAACTGAACTCTTTCCAATTGATGGTGTGTTTATTTTTATAGGACATATTCCGAACACAGAGTTGTTTACAAATGTCATAACTATGGATGAACAAGGGTATATCATTGTAGATGAATTGCAGCGGACGAATATTGATGGTGTTTTTGCTGCGGGTGATGTGCATGATCATGTTTTCCGTCAAGCGATAACTGCTGCGGGTGCGGGTGCTGCAGCTGCTATTGCCTCAGAGAAGTTTATTGCTGAATTGGAAAACCGCGCTTATCCGGGGAATTAAATAGCATTGACATTCAATTATCAACCGACCTACGATATCCTTCTTATAAGGGAGCGTTCTGAGTCGGAATCTCAACCACTGCCGCACGACAGATATGATATTGTAACAAAAGATACCGTAGAAGCATTTCCAGAAGATATCTTACGGACGGTTTTGGATAGAACAGATTTTACGTTCCTTGAATTTGTTGATGGTGAGTTCACGACTGTTGAAGTGCGGCGGACGGATAGTCTCATAAAGGTGCGTCTCGGTGGTGAGATCGTTCTGGTGCATATTGAGTTTCAGGTAGATGATAGCACTTCAACCAGTATGGTGCGGCGTAATGTAGGCTATCTGGGTAGATGTTATGAGAAATATGGCTTGCCGATATTGTCCCATGTTATCTATCTCCGACCGAATGCTGGACGTAATGATCCGGGAAGTTACATACAAGATATTCCAGACCATCGCTTCATTGTTGAGTATAAAGTTATTCGTCTCATTGAACTTGAGGGATCGTCAATTTTTGAATCACAAAACATCGGGCTCATACCATTTACCCCATTGATGAATCCACCGACTGATATGGAAAAACTCCAATGGGCAATTCAGTGTAATGAAAGGACTAAATCGCTATCACTACCTTCAGATATTCGGAGTGACCTTTTGGTATCACAGTGGATTCTGAGTGGTTTAATTCATTCTCACCAAGCAATTGCTGGTTTTTTACAGGAGGGTATCGTGCAAGAATCTTCAGTTTATCAACATTGGTTAGAGACAACAGAAGAGCGTTTTCAAGAGGGACTCAAACAGGGAGTACGTGAAAATGCGCTTGAATCTCTCTTTCGTGTTCTTGATTTTAAGTTTGAGGCTATCACAGTTCGTTTGTTACAACCTGCGTTGGAAAAGATTAACGATGTGAATCTCCTTAAACAGTTGCTTGATGCTGCACTAAGGGTAGAAAGTCTTGAAGCGTTTGTTGAATATTTAGATACATGTGTGAATGGATCCTAATTTGATTAAGGTTGTTTCATAGAACACATTGTATTGAAGGAATTTGGTTGATTCAATTGTGTCAATGAATGCAATAACTTTTTATTGAGGGTATCGTGCAAGAATCTTCAGTTTATCAACATTGGTTAGAGACAACAGAAGAGCGTTTTCAAGAGGGACTCAAACAAGGTGTTGACTTAGGTGCGCGGCAAAATGCGCTTGAATCTCTCTTTAGTGTCCTCGATTACAAATTTGATGCTATCACAGTTCGTTTGTTACAACCTGCGTTGGAAAAGATTAACGATGTGAATCTGCTAAAACAGCTGCATGATGCTGCACTAAGGGTAGAAAGTCTTGAAGCGTTTGTCGAATATTTAGATACATGTGTGAATGGATCCTAATTTGATTAGGTAAGTTTTCTCAGGACAACATGGAATTGATTGAAAGGGAATCTGTTAAGTGAATAGCCATAATAATCAACGTTTGGCACTCGGTTTGGATTCAAGTACGCAGAGTTTATCGGCAATCATTGTTGATATTGGGACAGCAGAGAAGTGTTTTGAACACTCTATTGACTACCGCGCAGATGAGCGAACTAATGGCTTCGGTATTGGTGAAGATTATATCTTACCTCCGAAGTCTGAAGGTGAAGCGGAACAACCTCCGTTGATGTATCTTGCCTCACTTGATGCGATGTTTGCTGACATACGTGAGTCAGGTATTGCGTTGGAGCATATCGTTGCGATCAATACATCTGGACAACAGCACGGACATGTTTATTTGAACAGAAACGCTGTACATATCTTCTCCAACCTGCAAACGGAAGAAAGTAGCACTTTAGAATTGAAGACGCTTTTAGGAGGTGCCTTTTCATATTACAACGCACCGATATGGATGACTGCTAATACGGTTGCACAGACAGAGCATGTCCGTGATGCAGTCGGTGGTAAGGCAGGGATGATTGAACGTTCCGGTTCGGATGCGCCACTTCGGTTCACGGGTGCGGTGATTCGTCGTGTGGCAGAACAGTCATCACGAAGCTATGCTGCTACAGATAAAATACAGCTCATAAGTAGTTTTATTCCTGCTGTGCTAACAGGTAATCCGTTAGTCCCGATTGATACAGGGAATGCGTGCGGTATGTCGCTTATGAATTATAGGGATAAGGTATGGGATGCTGAACTGGTTACAGCGACTGCAGATGACCTTCCTGGTGGATCTGAGGGATTGTTGGCTAAATTGCCTGAACTTGCACCACCGGATTCTGTTGTAGGTAACATTGCGACCTATTTTGTGGAGAAATACGGGTTTGATTCAGAATGTGCAATCGTAACAGGATCAGGGGACAATCCGCAGGCGAAAGTTCCTGTTGCGGGTGATCTGCTCAGTTTAGGTACCAGTTTTGTCAATATGGCATCTACAGATGGAGATACACTTGACCCGGAAGGTTTTGCGAATGCTATGTATGATGGTATTGGTAGACCTTTTATGTTTGGATGTCGTACAAATGGAGCTATGGTGTGGGATGCAGTTAGGAATAACTACGGATTTTCTAAAGAGGAATATGAACCTGCGGAAACAGCTTTGGAACAGGTTTTACCGGGACAATTCATGACATTTTGGCAACCGAAGATAGAGTCTTTTCCTGTCTCTGGTGCATTTGAACTGATACGGACAAATGAGTCCGATTCTCCGAATTTAGCAGAGGATTATAGTGGTGTAATTGAGACAAGTCTTGCAGCTGTATATGTCTATTCTCAGGTGTTTACGAAACAGACACAGGATGCCTTATATGTAACCGGAGGTGCGACAGACAGTTCACAGATTATGCGGCGCGTTGCGGGAATTTGGAACAGACCTGTTGCTTCTGTAGAAAAGGGTGGTGCAGCACTTGGTGCTGCCGTTGCGGGTGCAAAAGCGTATTGTGATCATAAGAACGAAACGTTTGATGTAGAGAAGTTCAGTGCTGATGTTTTGAAACGGGGTGAAATAATAGAACCCGTTGCTACAGATGTTGTTGCGTATCACGGTGAAGGAAATTATCTGAATCGATTCCGTAAGACTTATGAAAGAATTATGAGAGAAAATCCATTATGACATGAGTGGATTTTAGAATTATATTAACGATGTTAATAAGCGAGGTTAGGAAACCTCGCCTACCCGTGGTGGACAAGGTTAGGAAACCTCGCCTACTGATAAATGTTTGAAGGGAATATTCTATTTGTATAAATCAATAGGGCTTACGCACTTTTCACGATTTTTCAATAATTATGACGAAAATGGTGTGTTTTTTAGCAGAATTCTGGGTTTCCAGCGCGCTTACATGAAGATTAAAAAATAGATTCGGTAATTTATTATTGAAGTCCAGCGCGCTTACAAAGCGCGCCTACAGGTTTGAGGACATTAATATTACCGAAAGAATAAATTAATCTTCATCAAAGCGCGCCTACCACTTTTGCGTAAGTCCTGAATCAGCATAAATTATCCCAAAAACAATATGGTAAAGATAACACGAAAAGACGAAAAAGGCACACTTACACATTTTGACGATAAAGGCAATACACAGATGGTTGATGTTGGCGGTAAACCGCAGACGTTGCGGACAGCTATTGCCAAAGGATATGTGACTGCTCAGAGTGAAACACTCAGGTTGATATCGGAACAACAGATGAAGAAGGGGAATGTTCTGGAGGTAGCAAGACTTGCAGGTTTTATGGCAGCGAAAAGAACAAGTGATCTTATCCCGTTGTGCCACCCTCTTAATCTCACTTCTATCCGTGTAGATGTGTCAATTGTAAATGATAAAATTGAGATTGAAGCGGAGGTGCAAACCTTGGGACAAACAGGTGTTGAAATGGAGGCACTCACTGCTGTGTCTGTTGCAGGTTTGACCGTTTACGATATGTGTAAAGCGGTTGACCGTGAGATGTGTATTTCGGATGTAAAGTTGGTTAAGAAAACGGGTGGGACCAGTGGTGATTTTGAGTTGTAGTGTAAAATAGAAAATAGACATTGTGCTGTAATGGAGAAAAAACATGCGTCGAATTATCATAGCAATTTTAGTTGTTTTGTTATCGGTTTCTACAACAACTTTTGCGGCAGATTACGTTCTAATTCTCGGTGGTGTTGGTGGTGAGAAATCTTACTATGATAAGTTTTGGAGTGCGACTTCACGATTTCATCAATTGCTGACACAGCAATACGGTTATCCATCTGAGCAGATTACTTTCCTTTTCGAAGATGATGGCATCACACCTGGGTTGGTCACAGGTGAAGCAAAACGGGAACCTGTTTTAGAAGCATTGGCAGTCCTTGCAGAAGTTGTTGAACCGACAGACAGATTTATCCTGTTAATGATTGGACATGCATCTCGGACATCGTCTGGTGTGAAATTCAATTTGCAAGGACGCGATATTAGTCAAAAAGAATATACCGATAGTATCAACAACATTCGTGCTGAACAACAGTTGATAGTCTTAGGTTTTCCATATAGTGCGAGATGGGTTCCAGGTATCAGTGCATCCGGACGGACTATTATTACATCCAGTTCTTCACGTGAAGGGTATGCTTCTCAAGCGGGTTTTGGAGACCTATTTGTAGATGTCTTTTCCGATCCGACCGCAGATACTAACAGTGATGGTGCAATTTCGTTATTAGAAGCATTTGTTTGGATGCAGACGCGAATTGATGAATGGTATGAACAGGATGGAGCAATTCAATCTGAGCATCCACATCTTGACGATAATGGTGATGGGCGCGCTACACGTAAGGATTTGGAAGCAAATGGAGAGGGAACGCTTGCAGATAAAACATATTTAGGTGAACGTCTTGTACCACTACCACCGATAGAGGAAGCGACTGCACAAAATCCACAGGAAGATAATGGGGTACTACCGCTTCCAGATTCAGATGTCAACGGTGATGCGCGTAGTGAGGATATCCCTGATGTAGTAGAACAGGTTGGTATGAAGGGCAGATCATCCCTTCCATATAATTTTATTAGTGAAGCAGATGAACAGGATATCTTGATGCGTGTTGAAAACGCACCTTCAAAGGATGACCATCCGGAAGATGGTGCTGTTGTATTGTGGGAAACAGAGGTATTTGACCTTGATGAGGATGGTAAACGTGTCTATTCCACCCGACGAGTCGTGAAGATATTTAATAAAGATGGATATCATCTGGGTGAAATCAACATACCTTATGCGCGTGGTGGTGAGGATGTTACAATCCATCATGCACGTACGTTTTTGCCCGATGGCACTCAAGTTGATTTAGATGAGAATGAGATTGTACGCGGGATCCCTCCGTCAAGTGCTGTTGAGGCAGGATTGCTGGTGAATACCCGTCTGATGCATTTTGAGTTACCGAAGATCACGGATGGTTGTATCATTGACTACGCTTATTCCGCGCAAAATTTGAGGGATGTAATGAAAGGTGAGTTTTGGCGACAGGTCTTTTTCCAAGTTGAGGAACCAGTTCAATATTACCGACTCACAACACATATCCCGAAGAAAAAGCAGCTTTTATACCGTGTTGATGGACCGCAAATTGAGCCGAAAATTACTGAAAACAACTATACGCGGACTTATACATTTGAGGTTAATGATGTTCCAGGGTTACGTAGAGAACCTTTGATGCCTGCTGTTTCTGATTTAGCGTACAACATTAGTCTTTCATCAGTTAATTCGTGGGATGAATTGTTGATGTGGTATGCAACGTTAATTCGAGAACAGGATAGGGTTACTAAGGAAATTGAGGATAAAACGAAAGAGATATTGTTTGGTGCATTAACCCGTAAAGAGAAGATCAAAAGGTTGTATGAATTTGTTGCGACAAACATACAGTATGCTGGTGATGAACGTGGTATATGGGCAATTAAACCGTATCCCGCTGCGGAAGTGCTGAAGAAAGAATGGGGTGATTGTAAAGGTAAATCAACACTCCTTTCTACGATGCTTCGCGTTGCTGGTATTGACTCGTATCCTGTGCTGATTTCTGCTGGTAAGGCGAGTAGAATTGTGCGGGATGTCCCGTCGCTTGCCTATTTTAACCACATGATTCTGGCAGTTGATGGTGGGAAAAATAAGGATCTGATATGGCTTGATCCGACTGTTCATACGTGTGCCTTTGGTGATTTTCCATCCAGTGACCAAAACCGTTGGACGGTTATTGTCAATACCGATTCACCATCAAACACTGGAATTGGTGTAGAATCAGTTGAGACATCTGTTGATGAGTCTGAGAAATTGGATGGAGCAGAAGTGAAGAAACACTTATATGCATTTCAGAAGAGTCCTGCCCTTCCTGCAGATACAAATGTGAAAAAAACAGCGACACATGTCAAGGTTAAGAATGATATGAGTGTAGAGGTGACGCATGAGTTGCTGGTGTCAGGAGATTTTAACTCAAGATTCCGTGCGCTGCTATTATCCACCAGTCATCGTGAAGAACGTATCCATTTTCTCCGTGATGTATTTGAAATAGATGAGCGTGCGAAAGTGGAACATTTTGAAGTATCAAAACTGAATAAGTTGGAACCTGAATTAAAGATCCAACTTACATGGTCATGTAAGGATTATCTCTATGAGATTGCGGATCAATATATATTGGAACTTCCTGTTGTCAATCATCCGTATGCTAAGTTATTGAGGGATGAGGAACGCGACCATCCTGCTGTTATTGGGAAAGCACTAACTTTTGAAGATAACATTACAGTTGATGTAGAGGCACCATTTGCTATGAAGATGGTCCCGGCGGAGCACGAACTTAAAACTGATGTCGCTGAAATCCGTATAGATTACAAGAAATCCGGTAGGAAAGCTGAAATGAAGCAGACCGTTCGTTTTCATGTTCCGACAGTAGAAGCCACCAAATTTAAGCCTCTCAGAGATGTTGTCAATTTAGCCTCAAGCCAAAGTACAAAGCGGTTTATTTTAACGAAAAAACCTGAGTAATATAGTTTATTAATTTTGAACAAATAAAGGAGTGAATAGATGCCAGCAACAGAAGAAGTTAAAGCCATTGAAGAGTTGATGGAAAGCCAAGAATTGATTGTGGGACAACTCAAAAAAGTAATTATCGGTCAAGAGGAAGTTATCAATCAGATGTTGATGGTACTCTTTGCTGGTGGTCATTGTCTTGTTGAGGGTGTACCGGGATTGGCGAAAACATTAATGATCAAGACCCTTGCTGAGATTCTGAATCTTAAATTTGGTCGAATTCAATTCACCCCGGATTTGATGCCTGCTGATATTATAGGTACCGATGTGCTGGAGGAAGATCGTACTACAGGACATAGGACTATTCGATTTATTCAGGGTCCAATTTTTGCGAATATTCTCCTTGCGGACGAAATTAACCGAACACCTCCGAAAACGCAGGCTGCCCTTTTAGAAGCGATGCAGGAACATCACGTCACTGCTGGTGGTAACCAGTACAAATTGACAGAACCCTTCTTTGTGCTTGCTACGCAGAATCCGATTGAACAGGAAGGGACATATCCGTTGCCAGAAGCACAACTTGACCGGTTCATGTTCAAAATTGTCATAGATTATCCAACAGAGGATGAAGAGGTAAACATTATTTCATCAACAACGGGTGCAGAAGAGCCTGAATTAGAGACTGCGCTTTCAGGTGAAGCGATTGTCGCGTTGCATCAAATCGTGCGTAGGGTGCCTGCTGCAGATAATGTTGTTCAATACGCAGTGAAACTTGCGCGTGCTACCCGACCTAATGAAAAAGATGCGCCAGAATTTATTCAAAGGTGGGTGCGATGGGGTGCTGGACCTCGTGCGGGACAATATCTCATATTGGGTGCGAAAGCCAGAGCTATACTCAAAGGTCGTTATAATGCATCGATTGAAGATGTGAAATCTGTTGCCCCATCTGTGTTACGCCATCGCGTATTGACAAATTTCCATGCTGAAGCGGAAGGGATTGACCCTGATGCAGTTGTAGAACAACTGGTTGAGACGGTGCAAGAACCCTCTATTGGCAGATAATTTCTGCGCGAGGGAAGTCCGTATCATCTCCTATTTTCCTACCTTGGAACGCATAAACCATGAATGTTTCGGTTATCATTCCCGTTCTGAATGAGGAAGGTGCGATTGCAAATGTCATCAACGATATACCGAAATCGTTAGTCCAAGAAATTGTTGTTGTTGACAATGGATGCACTGACAGAACGGTAGAGATTGCACTTGCGCATGGTGCAAAGGTTATCACTGAACCGCGAAGAGGTTATGGTAGTGCATGTCTTGCGGGGATTGCTGCTGTTGATGCACCGGATATTGTTGTGTTTTTAGATGGTGATTACAGTGATGATCCCACGGAGATGCCACTGCTTGTGCAGCCGATTCGAGAGGGTCTTTCGGAGTTTGTTATCGGTACACGTATACCGAGTGAAAAAGGAGCATTGTTACCACAGGCGCAGTTTGGTAATAGACTTGCTACCTACCTAATGCGTATATTTTTTAGGGTACAGTATACTGATTTGGGACCCTTTCGTGCTATCCGTTATCAGCAGCTTCAAGCGTTAGGTATGGAAGATAAAGATTACGGTTGGACTATCGAGATGCAACTCAAAGCCGCGAAAATGGGGATGAATGTGCGTGAAGTGCCTGTTAGTTATCGGAAACGTATCGGTACATCAAAGATTAGTGGTACTTTTGTTGGAAGTGTTCGGGCGGGTGTTAAAATACTTGCTACGCTTTTTCGCTATGGATTCCTATTCAGAGATGAACGTTCTCCTAAGATTGGCTAAGGCGTAAGGAAATTCCTCACGTGTTAATTGTAGGAGTATCGTACTTGTCTGAACCAGGATTTTCAGGATTATAGGATTTTCAGGATTATTTATCTCAAGCGTTCTTGTGTAATATGACCTTTTAGTATGTACTGTATGTTTGAATGAGAAAAGGTATGACTGTTATGTTTAATGAATTTACCATTAAGGTATCTGATTATCAGGAGTTTATGTCATCCTTACCTGCTGGATCAGTAGACCTAATTCTGACAGACCCTCCATACTGTATTAGTAAAAAGACAGGATTCTCAGAGGTTGTGAACGGCGTACAGAGGTTTGCTGTAAGCATGGACTTTGGTACTTGGGATCATGTTGAGATAAATCTTGACGATATGGCAAAGGTGTTTTACACATCCTTACGTCGTGGTGGAACTGCTATTGTGTGGTATGACCTTTGGAAAATAGGTAAAGTAAAGGATGCAATGGAATCCGCAGGATTTAAGATGCTTCGTCAGATTATATGGCAGAAAACCAATCCTGTGCCGTTGAATATGCGAGCAACTTATCTCTCAAACAGCAGAGAAATGGCGGTTGTAGGTGTGAAGGTTGGAAAACCTACTTTTAATAGTGAATATGATTCTGGTATCTATGAGTATCCAATTCCCCGACACAAAGGTAAAAGACAACACCCTACGCAAAAGCCGTTAACATTGTTTGAGGATTTAGTTCTTAAACATAGTAACCCTGGTGATCTCGTTGTAGATCCATTCCTCGGGGCAGGCACTACTGGCGTAGCCGCTTTGAGAAATCTTCGACATTTTACGGGATGTGACATTGACGATAATTATGTGAAAATATCACAAGAAAAGATAAAGAAGGTACAGAAATCAGAACAATAATGATTATGTTCTACACAAATTCCAACCGTGGACATGAATGTTCAATTCGTGATATTAGTAAGTCCTAATGAAGAATCTTACAACAGAACAATATTGGTACATCAAACAGTTACATATCTTCCGTGATCTGTCCGAAGCAGATGATCATGCGTTATCACAGATTATTACATTCAAGGAGTTAAAGCATGAGGAACGAATCTATGAGGAAGGTGTATATCTAATTAAAAAAGGTCGTGTGAAAATAACAAGAAATCACGTAGATGATGATACTGGGAATAAGGATAATAGCACAAAGAAATCAGAAGAAAACGAAAGTCAAGAAACAATAGAGGTGCTGGAACAGGGAGAAATATTTGGTGTCGTTCCTGATGATAGTAGAATTGGGAAGGAGAATACAGAACCGATTACTTTTGCAGAAACTTTGACTGAGGTGTGTCTTGGAATTTCAACGATACGTGATTTTTCTTTTTATTTAAAGCGGAAACCGCATTTAGCATTACCGATGCTGCGAAAAACTCGGTTAAGGACACACTACGACTCACTTTTTGGATATGAAAACAGATTACGAGATGGAAAACTAAACTCACATAATATACTGAATAGCGTTAAGAATTCAGACTGTAAACACATTAACGTATTCAGTAACATTGCATTTAGGACTGTATCCTCCCGTCTTGCCCTACTTCTCCAGAATCTTGCTACAGTTTCAGATATAGATGGAAATGTTTTTGTGCCTCGTGTGTCAAAAAAGCACATATCAAAATTAATTGGAAGTTCTACGGAAACAATTGATACACTATTAAATACTTTCAAGCATCATAATGTGATTGATACACGGTTTGGAAAGATTCAGATTAAGAATGCGTGGCAGTTAAAGAAAATTGCGGATGCGAGGAGACAGACGTTATCGCAACCAAAAATTTCTGATGCTCAAATTAATGAGGATTTTGATTTGGAGGCACTCATGAATTTTCAGGATGATGGCAAGACGAATGCCCCTTCCACTATATCACAAGTATAATTGTTAAACGTATTGATTGGAACATCTGCAATTTCACGGTTTGCATTAATTCTATAGTTTGGACAGTTTCATCCTGTTTGGACTTCCGATCAGCAGACTTAGATTATGCAATCCGCTAAACAATTCGTTCGTATCGGGACTTTTTACCTTGAAGAGGTTGTACTTTTTGCCAATCCAAAACGACTTATTCCGTAATAAAATGTATTTACTTATGAACAGAAAACTTGTGAAAAGGTTGATTGTCCTCATCGCCATATTCAGTATTGCTATCGTATGGGTGGGATGTTCCGCCCCAGTAGAGATACCCGATCAGAACTTGGCTGCATTGGTGCGAATGCGTCTTAGGTTAGATGCGGATAAACCTATCAGAGAAAAAGACCTGAAAAAAGTAGAAAGTCTATTTGCTATGCAAGAAAGTATCCGTGACCTAAAAGGTATTGAAAAAATGCCGAACTTGAAAAAGTTAACACTCGTAAACAATCAAATTGTAGACATTACGCCACTTGCACAGTTGACACAGTTGCAAGAGCTCTCACTTGACAAAAACAAAATACACGACATTACGCCACTACAGAACTTGACACAGTTGCAAGAACTTTCACTTAGTGATAACCCGATTGAAGATTTTACACCGTTGTCAAATCTTACGCAGTTGACAGAATTACGGATACTGTCTACTCTCATGCGTGACATCACACCGGTACAGAACTTGGCACAACTGAAGTCATTAGATCTGTCGCGCAATCAGATTGAAAACATAAAACCCCTGACCAACCTGAAGCAACTCACCGAATTAGACCTATCATTCAACCTGATTGAGGATATAACGCCTATAGGGGAACTGACACACCTCGTGAGTCTAAATTTAGAACATAATAACCTTAATAGAAGTAATTATAGAATCCGCGCCATTACACCGTTACAAAATCTAACGCAACTTGAAAGTTTATACCTGTCTGGTAATCGGATTAGTGATATTACACCGCTACAGAATCTAACGCAACTTTCCGTTTTGCATCTGAGTAATGGCGAAATCAGTGATATTACACCGCTTGCCGAGATGACAAAGCTTACGAGCTTATGGCTGAGTTATAATGACATCCGTGACATCACACCGCTTTCTGAAATGCGGTTGCTGACAGGTTTACATTTAAGTGGTAACGAAATCACGGATATAAAACCGCTTGAGGCGATGACAAAACTGACATCGTTGTCTTTTGACTATAATGAAGTGGACGATATTCGTCCGCTTGAAGCGATGACAGAACTCACCCATTTAAATTTTTCACATAATCGTATTAACCTTCTTTCTGTGTTTACGACAGCTGTGGCGGGATTTCCTCAACTGACACATTTAGGAGCAGGGCACAATCAATTACTTGACCTGACACCATTGGGGCACCTCACGCAGTTGAAAGAGTTATCCCTGGATCATAGCCGCCTTCGTGATATTACCCCACTTGCCAAACTGACACAACTCACTGACTTAAGGCTTCATGATAACGAACTTAGCGACCTTGAACCGCTCGCTAAATTGAAAAACTTGAAAACATTGTTCCTTTCAAGCAATCAGATCACCGACATAACGCCACTGGCAAGCCTGACAAACCTTTGGGGAGTGTATATCGGGTATAATCAAATCACGGACATAACGCCACTAACAGAATTAACAGGACTGATGAACTTAACACTGAGAAAAAATCAGATTATCGATATTACGCCACTTACCAAGTTAACGCAACTTTCATATCTGTCGCTCGCAAACAATCAAATCGTTGATATAGAACCGATTGCGGGGTTAGCGGAGCTTGAACTGTTAGAACTAAATAATAATCAGATTAAGGACATTGAACCTCTTGCAGCATTAACACAACTTACTCGCTTACACTTGAATAACAATCAAATCACGGACATCACCGCACTCGCGAAACTGACAAAACTGAACGTGCTCAATCTGAATGACAATCAAGTCGTTAATATTCCACTACTAACTGGATTAAACTGGCTGGAATGGCTACATCTTGGAAATAATAAGATACAGGATGTTGCCGGGTTGGAAGGTCTAAAAAATCTCAATACGTTATGGCTTGGTGGGAATCAAATCCGAGATGTAAAACCTATTGGGAAGCTAACAAACCTTACACAGTTAGGGCTTGGTGGATACGAAATAGAAAACTTGCAGCACATCATTAAATTGATAACTGAATTGCCGAAACTTGGAACTTTAGAAGTTACCAACAGTGGCATTCGCGATATTACACCAATCGCAACACTGACGCAATTGACGGGTTTATACCTCAGTAAAAATAAGATCAAGGACATTACACCGATTACCAAAATGACACAATTGAAGTCCTTAAACCTAAGCAGCAACCAAATTAGCGACACGACACCTCTTTCACAACTACCGCAACTTGAGGTGCTATGGATTGACAAAAACCAAGTTACAGATATTACTCCGTTGAAAGCATTAACACAGTTGACCCGTTTAGGAATCGCAAAAAATCAGATACGCGATATTCGTACCATAGAAACCTTGAAAAATCTGAAACACCTGCAGATAGAGGATAATCCTATTGACGATATGGCATCGGTTAAACGGCTCAAGAAACAGAATTCGTTCTTGACTGTGGATATTGAAGTCGAAGACTGATCTAATATTAACGACCAAAGTCATTCAGTTTTCGTTAATTTCTTAGATATATGTTGTAAAGTTGTTTGAAACAGGATTTTCAGGATAAAAGGTCGAGATTCGGAGATCGCTCCTACAAAAGAAGGTTTAATATTTAAAATAATAGGATTTGGATAACTGAATGCCTTTGTATTAACGACACCTTCGGGTTACACACTTTTAGCACGGCTGCTATAATAATTGAAATACTTTCATTTTCACTGTCCCTAATAGACTTGTGAAAATGCAAAAGTAAAACTGTCCAAACTATAGTAATTATAACTGAAATATTGTAATTTTCAGCAGAATTGTGAGCTTCCAGCGCACTTACAAAACGCGTTTACCATTTGTGCATAAGTCCTGCTGAAAAAACTATGAGAAATTAATAAAGGACTATGAATAACAAAAACCCCTATTTGAATATAGACCAGCAGATGGTCGGTGATATATATACGAGTAGAGAAGTCATGGACAATCTTACTGTATTGTGCGATGACTTCGGTTCCCGTTTTGCAGGAACACCTGAAGAGTACAAGGCTGCTCAATTTATTTCAGAGACATTTACACGTTATGGACTTAAGAACGTCCGATTAGAGGAGTACCCTTACGCAGGTTGGACGCGAGGAGCAGCTACGTTAACAATAACAGAACCGATTGAACGAACACTTCATTGCATTTCGTTACCTTACTGTCCCGCAGATGATATTATTGGTGAACTCGTGTCTGTTGGACATGGCAGCCCTCCAGAATACAGTGAACTTGGAGATAATGCCCGTGGTAAACTCGTGATGGCAAAAAGTTCCTCACCAAGAGACCTTGGTAGATGGGTGCATCGTAAGGAGAAGTATGAAAGGGCAGTTCTGGGTGGTGCAAGTGCGTTTATCTTCGTCAGTGAACATCCTGGTGTTGGACCGGAAACTGGTAGTCTGCAGAACAATAGAGCTGCCCCGATACCTGGTATCTCTGTGTGTAAAGAGGATGGAGATTTTCTGACACGATGTCTTGAGCGTTACGATAAAGTTAGAATGCGACTGCAAACGACAGACATCAACGAACCGCGCACCTCATGGAATGTCGTTGCTGACTTACCGGGTAAGGATTTACCCGACGAGATGATTGTTTTGGGATGTCACTATGATGGACATGACATTTCGCAGGGGGCACACGATCCTGCTTCAGGGATGGTTTCTGTGATAGAGGCTGCTCGCGTGCTTTCTACTTATACAGCAGATATTTTAAAACGCACCGTAAGATTTATTGCTTTTGGCACAGAAGAGATTGGACTCACTGGTGCTTTTCGTTATGTTGATGCACATGCTGAGGAATTAGATAACATTCAGTTGATGTTGAATATGGATGCAGCTGGTGGTACGAGTCGTAAAGGAATAGTTCTACATCATTGGGATTCTTTGGAACCATTCTTTCAAACGGCACAGCAACAGATACATGCGGATATGCCTGTTGGACAAAAGGTGCATTCTTACTCTGACCATTTTCCGTTTTTCCTTGAAGGTGTGCCGTCATGTCACATGGGAGATCCGACTTCTGCGCCATCTGGACGTGGATTTGGACATACTGCTTATGATACGCTTGAAAAGGTAGAGTTAGATAATCTTAGGCGTGCCAGTTCAGTCGGTGCAAGGATTGCATTGCGATGTGCTAACGCGGATAGTCTTCCCGCAAAACGCAGGTCAAAAGCAGAGGTACAACAAATTGTTGATACTGATCCTGGCTTAGAAGGGTATCGTATTTCATTGAAATTGAAAGTTTAGATGATTTTTTAAACAATGATAATTTAGGATAGCAAGATGGTAGACAAACCTTTTTTAAATAAAATAGGAATTATACTTAAGAATCTCAATGTTTATTGTAGTTGTAGATATATTTCACTTCCGATTATTGGTGTGATACTTTCACTTTACTGTTTTTCTCTGTTACCAGATGTACACGCTGAGCAGAATGTGCAACGAGCAGTTACACAATCAAGGCGAACTGCGATTGTAACAGCAGTTGAACGGGCAAGTCCAGCCGTTGTGAATATCAGTGCTATAAAGACTGTGCAAGAGTATTCATTGTTTGATGAAATCTATTTTTTTGGTGTTCCTCCATCCCTTCGTGAACGTTCCTTGCGTGAGACAGGTTCAGGTGTAATTATCAGCAAAGACGGTCACATCCTAACGAACCATCATGTCATTGAACAGGCAGAGAAAATCAGGGTAACTATCGCTGATGGACGCGAATTTGATGCGGATATACTTGGATACGATTTTCTTTCGGATCTTGCTCTATTGAAAGTAAATAAAAAAGAGGATTTACCCAAAATTGAGTGGGGTAATTCAGACAATCTACTCATTGGTGAATGGGCATTAGCAATAGGGAATCCTTTTGGTCTATCTATCGGTAATGCACAACCTACGGTAACCATTGGTATTGTTAGCGCGACACAACGTTCTATGACGGTAGACAACCGCTTTTATGAGGCATTGATTCAGACAGATGCGTCTGTTAACCCAGGAAATAGTGGTGGTGCCTTGGTAAATGTTCATGGTCAACTCATCGGTATTAACACCGTTATCCGCTCTACAAGCGGTGGGTCGCAAGGCGTTGGTTTTGCAATTCCTGCAAATAAAGCAAGAAAGGTTCTTGAAAGGATTATAGAACATGGATGTGTTGTCCCTCCATATCTTGGTGTGGAAATACAGTCTGTGACTCAGGAGATGGCGGAAAAACTATTTGGGAGAGAGGCATCTCAAACATCTACCTTCTCACGCGGGGTTTTGGTATCAGAACTGGAAAAGCGGAGTCCTATTGGTGCTGCAGGTATCAAACATGGTGACATTATTTCAACCATTTCAGAACATCGTATAAAGGATGGAAACGACTTTAAGGCAGTTGTTCGTTTACTCCCGTTAAATCAACCGATTAAATGCGAATATATCCATCGTGGAAAAATGAGAGAAACTACACTGAACCTGAATGAATTGGATTGGGAATATGCCCCGCGCAGATGGGGATTGACACTCACACAGCCGGAGAAGGATAAAGCACGAAGATATAAGCATCGCGGGGTTGTCATTTCAGATATTGATAGAGATAGTGGTTTATCAGGGACACTCAAGAAGGGAGATGTCATCTACCGAATAGACGACATCTATACCTCTACACTTGAAATATTCAAAATTGTTGATGAAAAGATTCGTGCCCCGATGAGAATACGGCTTTTCTTTGAGAGAAATGGAGAAGAAATGTCTATACCTGTTACGTTTAATAGAAACAATCGCGGGAGATAAGTGTTTTTTAGGAATATGTGAAAGCACGAAATCTGGTATAATAGTTTATAGGAAAAATTATCGGACATTATATGTTACTTATACCAAATTAACCTGATGCGTCTTGTTTACACGGGCGAGGAAACCTCGCCCCTACTGACAGTTTTTTTGGTCTCGGCAGAATGCCCTTATGGCATTCTGCATTGGTTAGGAAACCACACCTACCGTTAAAAAATAAGATAAATCTCGTTAATTGGGTATTATTACATCATAGTAGCCAATGGAGATTACAAATGAAACTGCAGCTACCTACAATCATTATTGTTTGCCTGTCGATTGTCCTTATTCTTACGATCCATTTCTTGGGTGGTAAGGACACGCCAACTGTTTTAGAAAGCAATGAGGAGAGCATTGACTTTAGATCAATTCGGATGGACGCAGAGAATGCATATACTGCCCAGAAATACGGTCATGCTATACAATTGTATGAAGAAGCATTAGAGTTGCGACCTGAGAACGCTGAAATTTGCAACGATCTGGGTGCTGTCCATTACGACCTTGGATTGAAAAATGCTGGTCCGGATTGGCCCTCATGGAAAGATACAAGTGTGGATGGATCTGTGAAAGACGCACTTACGGAACTCGATGTAGCAATCCAAAATGTGGAGTCCGGTTATTTTCGTATTATTACAAGTTCATCTGAAATAGCAAAAGCCTTAGAAGAAACTGCCAAGCAAAAAGGTGCGGCAGTATTTCCATATTATGGAAATACTGATACGACACTAAATATGTTGATTGGACCTACAAAAGACCATCTATTAGATGCCTATACATATTACCTTCGAGCAATAGAATTGAAGTCTACATACGCTGCTCCGTATCGCAATCTCGGTTCGTTTTATATGAAAATCGGAATAAGGGATAAGGCGATAAATTATTTACAGGAGGCGCACAAACGCGAGCCGAGTGATGAAGAACTCGCTGAATATCTGCATCAAATTAAGGGTGGTTATTAACCTTTAATTTTCATATAATTGTGACAGGGTTATTTAGTTCTATGAATCCTCTATTAATGATTGTTACAAATAGTTTATATGTCCGTCAGTTCTCGCTTGCAACACCCGAAATGAAACGCGTAGGTCGGAGCGAGCAAAGCGACTCCGACATGTATTATGTCTGAACCAGGATTTTCAGGATTTCAGGATTTCCAGGATTAGGAGTTTGTGAGTATATATCCCGTTGTCCAGGATGAAGGGCCATCTTTTGCAAAGGAATATTGGCATATAAATCTCTTATCCTGAAAACCCTGGTTCAGACAGGTAAGAATCACTAAATTGACGTTTATGGTGCGGTTAGGAAACCGAACCTACCGGGTTTAGGTCCAAATTACCGAATTATTTTTTAATCTTCATGAAACCGTACCTACCACGGAGTGTGAGCATATTTTTGGATTTCACTATAATATAATGAAAACACAAAACCCAACTAAGTATTATTTTCGTTAAAGTCCTATAATCATTTATGAAAAGCCTAATACAAAAGCGGTGTCCTGACTGTGGTTTTATGAATCCATCAGTGAAGTATTGTGGTGATTGTGGTCAAGCACTTGATGAATCGGACACTTCGCTCAGTGCAGCACCTATCAACAAGGCAGAAAGACGGCAGTTGACCGTTTTGTTCTGTGATGTGATAGATTCAACTGCCTTGACAGAACAGTTAGATCCAGAGGATTTACGTCAAGTGTTGGATGCGTATCGTGCCTCTGTTGCGGATGTCGTATTAGAATACGATGGTCACATTGCCCGATATTTTGGCGATGGCATCTTAGTCTACTTTGGATATCCTATTGCGCATGAAGATGCGACACGAAGGGCTGTACAGTCAGGATTGGGTATTGTTGCTGCGTTAGAAAAACTAAATACCCGTTTAATAGAGACATTCGGTATTGCGGTTCAGGTGCGTTTAAGTATAGATACTGGTTTGGTAGTTGTTTGGGAAGTAGGCATGCCGACCAGCAAGTCCAGCGCGAATATGTCATCTTTTGAACGTTATTACGGTGATGCGATAGACATTGTAGGCAAAACACCGAATATTGCGGCGCGTATGCAGCAAGTTGCCCCTCCCAACGGTATCGTGATTGGCGAAACTACACTCAGATTAATTGAAGATTATTTTACCTATCAAGACATGGGTACAATTGAGTTGAAAGGTATTTCACAACCTGTACCGATTTACCAGATACTTGATGAACACCCAGACGGTGCCCTACCAGTATTCAGACGCGAGCAGGCTACACCTCAACAGCAGAACAGTGTGACACCATTAATTGGGAGAACACGTCAAGTTGCGACCTTAAAGTCTCGATGGAAACGTGCGATAACATCATCGGGTCAGGTTGTATTGATTGAAGGTGAAGCGGGTATTGGCAAATCGCGCATTGTTGCGGTTATTGCCGAGGAAGCTGTGGATTCTGGGGCACAAATCTTAGAATGCCGAGGTTCTCCAGATTCTCAGAACAGTCCACTTTATCCTATTCTGTCCCTATTGCGACAACAACTCTTACAGTTCGGAGAGATGGACACGGGTAGCACACGATTGCAAAAATTGGAGCAATTTCTACAATCCCATGAAATGTCAGTAAATTCTTTACCTCTATTAGCAGAGTTATTAGAGATAGATGGTGACTATCTATCGGTGGAATTGAAACCAGCACAACGAAGAAGACGAACGTTACAAGTACTCGTTCAGATATTTCTGAAAACTGCCCAGAAAAAACCGCTATTGTTAATAGCCGAAGATCTGCATTGGGCTGATCCATCTACATTGGATTTCTTACATCTGTTGATCTCCCGTGTGGAATCAGCAGCACTTCTTGCGATCTTAACCTCCCGATCTGAAATGGGTGTCAATCAAGATAGTACGTATGTCGCAGGTCGGGCAAAACTGAAAACACTTACAGAGTTAGCGTGGGTAACTCAGATGACGTTGAGGCGTCTGAATGCTAAACAAGTTTCGCAGATGATTTTGGAGGTAGCAGGTGAACAGACAATCCCTGCGAATATATCTAAACAAATTGCCGCGAAAACTGAAGGTGTACCTTTGTTTGTGGAAGAGTTGACGCGTATGGCACTTGAATCTGACTTGGATAATATAGATGTATCAACAGAAATACCAGCGACTCTGCAGGCATCATTGACAGCACGTCTTGATAGACTCGGTACTGGGAAAGAACTCATACAACTTGGTGCGACCTTGGGTAGAGAGTGGACAGCGGAACTTCTGTATAAGGTCATTGTTAGTTTAACTGAAGAACCGGAAGCCGGTGAGTTTTTGGCACACCCCGAGCAGTTTGCATCATTTCATGCATTTCCTGAGGAGACGGACGATAACACGTGGCTTAATAAAGAATTACAGCAGCTTGTTGAAGCAGAAATCTTACGGATTCGACAGACCCATGAACACAAACAGATCTATACTTTCAAGCATCCGATGATACGTGAGACAGCATATCAAGCGTTGTTAAGGAGTACACGTCAAGCCTATCATCGTCGAATTGCGACTGTGTTACGTGAGTCGTTTGGGGATATAGTACGTGCGCAACCGGAATTGGTAGCGTATCACTACACAGAGGGTGAATTACCTGAGCATGCTATAGAATATTGGCAACAGGCGGGACAACGTGCTGTAGAAAGATCAGCAAATGTAGAAGGAATTAGGCACTTGACACAAGGATTAGCATTGTTAGAAACGATGCCGGAAAGCTCTGGTCGTGCTGCGCGCGAATTGGTAATTCAAACGACGTTGGGTCCAGCTCTAATTGCAACGATGGGATATGCCGCACCTGAAGTAGAGAAGACATATACACGCGCAAAAGCGTTGTTAGAAACGATGCCGAACCATGAACGTATGCTTGTGCGGTTTCCGATTCTGTTTGGATTGTGGCTTTGTTATTTGGTGCGTGCCAAATTACAGACAGCACGTGAGTTAGGGGAACAGTGTCTTGTGATGGCACAGCAACAAGAGAATGATGTGTTTGAAGTTGAAGCACATCGTGCATTAGGTGCAACATTATATTACCTTGGTGAGTTGAAGATGGCACGTGCCCATGTTGAAGCAGGCATTTCACGTTATGACCCACACCAACACCCGGTAGATACCTTTTTTCACTATCTTGCTGACCCTGGTATGACTTTGCGTGCTTATGCTGCACCATTGGTATGGTGTTTAGGTTACCCAGAACAAGCGTTAGAACAATTAGATGCTTCCCAAAAGATGGGAGAGGAACGTCGGCATCCGTTCAGTCAAGTAGTGTCTTTACATTTTGGTGGCATACTGTATCAACAACGTCGCGAGACTGAGAAAGTAGACAAGTATGCGACAGAACTCAGTGCGATATGCAAGGAACATGGTTTTTCTGTGTGGGCACCAACGGGTAAGATAATGAAAGGTTGGGCATTACAGGAGAATTCAAAGGAACCACACGAGGAGGGTTTAGCCTTGATTCAGGAAGGAATTGCTGAATGGGAGGCAAATCGATCAAGAGTATTACGTCCGGTTTACCTTGGAATGCTTGCGCATGCTTATGGACATTGTGGAAAGGTGCAAGAAGGGCTTCAGACAATAAAAAAAGCATTTGAAGCTGCTGCTGAGAGCGGTGAACGGACAAATGAAGCAGAACTCAATCGACTCAAAGGTGAACTGTTGCTAAAGTTGGATAAAGATACTCCTTTGGATTCTACTGAACAAGATAGATGTTCTGAAGCGGAGGTATGCTTTGAAAAGGCATTGTCTATTGCCCGGCACCAAGAAGCGAAATTGTGGGAGCTGCGAACTGCTGTTAGTTTTAGTAGGCTTTTGATTGCACAGGATAGACATGAAGCTGCATATAGGCTTCTTAAACCGATCTATGAGTGGTTCACAGAAGGGTTTGAAACTGTTGATTTGATAGAGGCGCGTGAGTTGTTGCAAAAGTTAAATGTGGAGTAAACATTATGAGACTGGGTGTTGTTGGTATCACTGGAGATTTCAGAACGCTGAATCAAGAAGAGATAGATGCGGTTCAGGAATTGAAGTTTACAGGGGTGAGTTACCATTTTGCAAGTTCCAATATTCCGCTTGTTTCCCCAGAAGAAATCACGCGATGTAGATTTCTCCTTGAAAAAGCACAACTTGATTTGGTACAATTTGGTATAACGTATTCTGAATGTCTGTTTGATCCGAGTGCTTCAGTCCGTGAGGCAGCGATTGAAGCGGTCAATTGTGGTATGAGAGTGGCGCGGGAACTTGGGGCACAACATTATCTATTTCGTCCTGGTAGTTTAAATCCTGATGGCGCATGGACTTCACACAAGGATAACTATCTACCAGAATCGATGGAAAGGTTGATTGAGACGTTAAAGCCAATTGCGGAGAATGCAGAACGTGAAGCGTTGACACTTGTTATGGAAACACATGCTGTCTCAATTATGGATTCACCTGAGACATGTAGAGAGATAGTTGAGAGTGTAGGTTCTGATAGATTACGGATTGTGATGGATTTTGTTAACCATTTTCAAACACTCAGACAGGTATATGAAAGTGAAGCAAGGCTTAATTATATTTTTGATGTAATGGGACCGGTTGCTCCTATGGCACATATTAAGGACATTCGCGTTGAAAACGGATTGGTTTTACACCTGAATGAAGAGGTTCCTGGTGAGGGAGAATTGGAAATCGGGGTGGCATTAAAGCGGTTTAACGAACTTTATCCCGATGGCTATGGGTTAATCGAACATCTGCCGTTGGAGAAAATTCCACTTGCGAACACGAATGTACGGAAAATTGCATCTGATAATGGGGTAGCAATCTATTAATTGGGGGTATGCATCATGTTAAAGAAAAGACAAGTTTTCCTATTGATTCTCGTTATAGGAATGGTGTTTGTTGCTTACTCAGCGATAGGTCAGGAGGAAAATATCGTTGACGATGTTCAGGAAGGTGCGAAAGGTATTTGGGAGAAGATTAGATTACCTGTTATTGCTGCAGTGCTGATGTTTGTTTTCCAAGGGATTATTTATGTCATTAATCTGTTCAAAAAAGACAGATTGCTCAAGACACTTCTTGGCAGGTATGTAGTTTTTCATATGAAGAATGGACATCGTTATCGGGGAACGATGCGTTTAGATACCAGAGGAGCAGAAATTATTTCGGAAGAATCTCGTCAACGTGGACAGGCACCGAGTTATATTTTCGGTCAGGATGATTTGGAAAAAAAGATTGGTGCATATATCCGTTATCACGACATGATGAATGATAGAGAAAAGCGCGAACGCGCTTGGGACCTTGAAAATCTCACTAATCCTCCGATTACCCAACGTTTAGTGCGAAGAATCAGAAACATGTTTATAGAACTGAATAAAGCCGTGCAAAATGCAATCAGCATGGTATGGGGTGGTATCAGAAGGGCTGCAAGTCCATTGCAGCAACAGTTACAACGGATTGATACAACAGCTAAAGAACTCGGTGGAGAAGGTGATGCAATGAGTACACTTGATAAATTAGAATCTGAATCCAAGGCCTTCTTAAAAGAGGAAAGTTATGAGCGGATTATTGAGCGTCTTGTTGGAACTCGTGTCAAAATCAGAGTAAACGGTGTGGAGCATGGTAATGGAGAATATTTTGCTCTTTTCAAGGATTACAACGGACGACACATGGTCTTCATGAATGTGAAGGATAAGGATGGTAAAGGTTTTAGAGACCATTGGGGTTATGACCATGAATATAAACACAATATCAACAACTTCAATCGACGGGATGAACGTGGTTTGAGATGTCGCATGGTTGAAGACGATCAAGGCAGATACTTTTTAGTTTTTGAGAACAATACCGCTTATACCATACAAGTAGGCAAGGTTCTGCTACATGATGGATCACCGAACTGGGAGAGGAATTTTGAGTTCAAGTTCCATATTGAACCGCTCAGTGTGAGAAGAGTTCGGCTTAATCCTGTATCAAGGCATAGAGTGGGTCCATTTGAACGTGTCACGGTTCCTGAACACCGAACACCGAGGAATTTTAAGAAGATAAGACTTGACTTCCGATCTTTTCGCGATGCGGATGTTATTTTCCCTCGCAGTGTATGTACAATTATTGAAAGTGCTGAGAAGCAACAACAGGAGATGTTCAGTATATCTGCATTGACAGATGCTATTCTTGACCGAAGCGAATCTGAAGAAATTGCTATTCAGGATACCCAAGGTCGACCGATTCATGGTATGAACCTTGTGCATGGTTATGTTACCAATGTCAGTGAAGATCGGATTGATCTTAAGACGATTGATTCAAGTTATAGTCGTCGTTGGGAAGTAGAAAGTGCGTATACGCATTTTGATAATACATTACGTCACCGAGATCCTGTTCATCGCCGGATGGTTCCATATTTTGCGAATAAATTGGTTGCACAAAATGCACTTGTAGAACAGATACGTGATAACCCGCTTCAAAAAGAAGCATTTTCTCAGTTTGCTTACCCCAAACAAATCAAGAAACGGTTGCGCCTGCCATTGAAGAAGTTTTTGCCTTCAAATGGAGAGCTCCGTCTTCCCCTTAAGGTGATGGCACTAACAGGCAACGGGACTGATGTGGAATATCCTTTCCTTGAGCGTTTTGAGTATGTCAATGAACACCATATGCTGTATGAATCTGTTGATAACCTCCGAAATGACCGACTGGCGAAGATGGATATATTATGGATTGGAAACGGTGAAATATATAAAGCGGGTTACCGTTTTAATATTGATACAGAACACCGTATCAAGAATTTCGTTAGTCAGGGTGGCGTTGTGATCGTATCGGGACAAGATGTGAAGGCAAACTATCGACAGAGACGGGGTACTGGATGGATTCCAGAACCGTTGACAGGTGTAGAATATGATGAAACGGATGAACTTCTGCCAACATCACAAGGGAGAAGAAGTCGTGTTTTCCATACACCGAATATGCTTAATACCACACCTGAGACCAAAGAAATTCCATTGGTTAAACTTGATGATATGTGGGTAGATCCGCTTGGCAAATGGAATTCACTCGCTAAATCAACTGTAGAGGAAGATGCTTCGGCACTGCTTACGCTGCCATTCCAGAAAGGGATGTATATTGTTACAAGTTTGAAAAATGATACAGAGAAGGATGTGGCAATCAATAGTAAATTGATGGAGAATTTGCTGTTCTTCTCTGTTAAGTGGATAGATAATCAGAAATGGCGGCAACGTTTTGGATTAAATCGGTAATGTGATTTTCTAATTTGTCTTTTTCTTATTTCCTGTGTTTTTTGGCACAGCCTTTTGTCCGTTTCCGTTCTGTTCAGCTTGCAGTGTTTTTCTAAGGTCGTCTAAGGCTTGTGCGAGTACTTCAAGGCGATCTAAAGCGGTGGGAGTTTCTTCTTCATTTGTAACTATATCCACAGTACTAGTTTCCACATTTTTCAAACCTACTTCAACTGCTTTTCTTACAGATTCACTAAAGTTAGGGTCTGTAGCAACGTTATCATTTGCTGCAGTAACTACAGCTTTTAGTATTGGTCGTTTTGGACGTTCATTTTCCTTTTTCTCAGTTTCTTCAGCAGTATCGGGTTTTTGATAAATTGCTTCAACGTAAATAATTCCTTCTTTGAGAGGAATAAAGTACAATCCTCCACGCATAACAACATTTCCCGACTGGAGTTTCAGAAAATCTTCTGATAGTTCACTGGTAATTAGGTCTTCTACATGCTTTGGACCTTTGACATCAGGTGTATTGTTGAGTGTATATACGATACGTTCCCCGTAATGAGGAGCATCGCAACGGACTACGAACCAAGCTTTCATATCAAATTCTTTCTGATATGGAGTAAATGGAATCATGTTCACAAATTCAAGATCCTCTTCACCAGGCATTCTTATCATAGCATAATACGGCATCATTTCTTGATCATCCTTCCATTTTAGACCTCCGTCCTTTGTCTTGTTCCCGATTCCATAAACCTCCTCAGGAATCATTAACTGAAGTCCTTTTTGATAGAAGTCCCTTGCATTTGTAACGTGATATTCTTTATAGACATTTGCTTGTATTCGTGTTAGATAATCTGGAAACCGTAGATGTGTTCTCAATCCAGGAGGCATTTCGTCAAACCCTTTAAATAAGTTTGGAAAAGATTTATTGTAGCTGTCCATTAGTATTTCATTTTGTTTTACTGCATAAAAATTGACTTCACCTGTGTATGCATTAACAATGGCAACACCAGGATTTCGTATGTAATTGAATTCTTTGTAACGTCGTTCAGCCTCCTGCAAGTTAGTTGGCACCTCTGCTGTGTCATCCTCATAGAATTGTGCATTTGGGTACCACCTACTTGTAACATAATAGTCTACTATCCACCATAATTGTCCATCATCAATAACAATATATGGATCAGGATCGTATTCAAGAAAGGGAGCGATACGCGAAATTCTGTCAGCTATAACTTTTTTTCCTTGGCGTGTTCCGATCTTTCTCCAGAACATAATACGACTATCAGGTAAAAGAACGGTATATTTGTTGTAGAGTATTTGGAGATCAAGAAATCTAACAGCGAAGCAAAGCCGATGGAACCATCCAGTTAACTGAACACCTCCTTCGCCTTGATAGTGATACTCGTCGTTTTCTTCTATGTCAGATGCATCTTCTTGCTCATCTGTAGAGGTTAATGTCACTTCAGATTCAAAATCATACTCGGGGACTGTAGTGTTTACGATTACATAATCATCTGTCAGTTCACCATAGTAGATTCGGGGTTGGGTAACCTTTAATTCTGGGAAGGTTGCTACAGCTTCATTTTTAAATTTTTTTGTGTTTAGTTTCACTTCTGACCAAAAGACAGGTGATTTTTTTTCATCAATTTCATTGACGGGTGCGACATACACTCCATATCCGTGTGTAAATGCCAGTTTTCTGTTTCTCCAATTTCCTCTTTCACCTTGCACCTCTGGATCTGGTTGAATTTCACGTGCTGCAACTAAGACTTGTCTATATTGTTTTTCGATCTCAATTTCTTCGCTACTATCATTATTGTTGTCCTTAGGTGTTACAGTTATCTTGTATCGATCAATATCAGTGTACGGATGATAATTGTGATGTCTTACAAGATGTTCTGCGCGAAGAATATCGTAGAGTACGCGCCGATCCCATAGTTGAACATTTTCAAGTACTTCCTTATTGCTGTCATTATTAATTTCTTCCAATGTAACTTCTCCCGCGCTATAGTTCCTACGGATAATCTCTTGTAAGTCAAAAGCCTTACGTGTAGATTTAATATGAGTTTGTAGATATTTACTTTCCGGCAGTAGATCATCTGATTGGACGTTTACAAAGTGGATAAAGCGCGGATACACTTGGATAAGTAAAATGTAGGCTATACACCATATAACTATTGCTGCATACCATAAGGGGCGTCTTCTCCAAAACAGGTTAATTATTACTAATACACTTAACCCGAATACAATTGCACAATAAATGAACGTAGAGTCGGCTAATTGGGCATCCATATAAAACAATCCATACAATTTATTTAGCGTGGGAGTAGCAGATTTTGTATAGACCTTCCCCCACAGATAGACATGACTACGCCATATCTCTACTGCTAATAACAACAGCCACAGAATGCTTCCGTGTAAGACGATATTTCTTTTTACAAACCCCATAGAACGCGCATCACGACGATAATAGAAATTGTAGAGCAAACCTACCATTCCACAAGTTACTAAGAATAAAATCTGTGTCCATAAACTGATTGCTTTATGCAATGGGTATGAAAAGATATAAAACTGCTCATCTTTACCAAAGAATAGTGTTTCTTGTGATGATTTCTGGTTTACCTTTATATCTATTACGTTAGCATCTGGTTTTGCTGTTTCAGTTATATCACCCTCATTTTTTTTTGAATCTGGTATTTCACTATCAATTTTTTCTGAATCTACAAGTGTAATTTTAGTTTCTTTAGGTTGCCCCATATACAAGAAGTATTCATCATGTAGAGACATCATTGGAATAGCAAAGAGGATTGCAAGGAGTATTGTACCGCAAAAGAATGTGCGATGGAATGAGATTGTTCGATCACGTGTCCAGCGCGAGAACTCCCTAGTCTCTGGACAAAGGCGTTTTGCTATTACAGCATTTAGGTTCATAAACAAAAACGCCACTAAGAAAAATCCGAAGAATAACCCCCATCGTATCTTTAGGATTTTCCAAAAGACATCAGGATAGCCAACACCTTCAAAAGACCAAAGGTGTTCAGCATAGAGAAAGAAAAATGGATATAGGGTGCTTATGAGTGCAACTGCACCAATTCCCCAGAGTAGATATGCTTGGACTTTCAAGGAGAGTTTGCGATACCATAAACCACGTCGATATCGGAAGATTCCAAATACGATCATTATACCGATAAGTACCGTACTGAATAGTAACCATGCAATTGCAAGATCTGGTGACATAAGGGATACCTCTGTTCACTTGTATGTAGAACTCTTAATATAGAATACCACTGTTTTTGTGCTGATGTCAAGTCAATCAACTTTTGAACTTTTGAATTTATTGTTTTTCAATTTTGTATATTTTGCTATAATACCCTAAATTGCAAGAAGTACTTGCAAATAATAACTTTTACTCATCCATAATAGCAAGGAGGCTTGTTATGTTTGGAAGGAAAAAGAAAACAGCTATGATCCCGACGATTAGTTCTGGGGTCTCAGGTCCTCTCGGTGTATTGCATCTACCGCGTTTCTGGTCTAAGGTATTGATGGATGCTAAGGGTGTCCTTCACGCAGATTATCCTGCATGTGGAGCCGGGTATGATCAGATGGTGTTGGATGGACTTGGACTTGATAAAGATGCAACACTTGCATATATCAGAGATAACTCACCTACCTATCCTCAATTTGAGGCATGGGTTTTAGAACAGAAAGGTGGTAGTCTTGATGCTGATGCTGTCGCTGAATTGAATGCCGCTATTGAAGGGTACAATCACGATGACGATACACGCACAAGTATTCTTGGTGCAAGTGGCATTGAAGACGATGGCTCGATATTAGATGCTGTCAACCTTAACAACCTTGATGATTGGTATGAATTTCATGCAAGTTTAGATTAATGTTATAAATGTTATGGCATTTTCATGTAAGTGCGGATTAACGTATACATGAAAATGCCTTTTTTGTTGCCAGAAATAATCATAAGGATACCGCCTAATTATTATCAGTTTTTACCGTAATACCTTCAGATTCAAGCTGTTCAGTAACTGCTAACTCAAGTAGTTTCCAAATTTTTAGGTGGTCTTCACGTGTACGGGGTTCCCACTGGGGAGTTAACAGGTGTGGTAAGGGTATCAATTCTTGGTTTAGAAATGGTCGCAATTCAAAACTCCACTTCGTTGTAAATGGGGTATTCTGTTGTATATCAAAGTGTTCATGCAGCAGTTGTGATAGCACCAGAAACCATTTTAATAAAGGGAGATCTGCTATTGTTTTTAATACAATACAGGGTTTTCCATCACTGCTTGTCTCAAGCTTTGCATAATATACAAAAGGGGTCAGATGAAGTGCTTTTTGTATACATTGTGCTACCATCACTGGTGTGTTAACTTCAGTAGTAAGTTCATCGTAATCTGGTATCAACTCTTTTAGGCAAGCGATGAATTGTTTCCAAATTTGTATACATTTTTCTACTTCATGATGAGAAACAAAAAAGCGTAAAGATACCTTTACAATTGCAATAGGTCCACTTGAACAAAACAACGTTTCAGCGTCTGCTTGCTTGTATAGGTTAGAAATGGTTTCGGTTGTATTTATAGAATGGGTGTTATCTAATCTTGACAGCAAACTAACAAGGAAATCCAATGCCCTACTTGGATCCCCAGTTGGACTAATCCCAATCCATCCACCATGCTGAACCCACCCACGTTTTCCTTCCCACACCTGCTGATCTGGATGTCCACTACAGGAAGTGAATGTTTTTATGGCAGGTGATTGATTCAGCAAACCTACAAGCGGACGAATCTCAAAGTCAATCGGCATTATGGGTAAATCTTTTGTTATGGGTTGAACTTTTGATTGATCTATCTCCTCTTGACATTTATTATCAAGTGTTTCCTTAGCATTTTCATATTGATGTTGTATTGCTTGGTTGATAGTATTACGAAAGACCCATGATTGAAAGGAAACACTGAAATTGTATGAAGGTAAATTATCGGATATCCGTTCAAGGATTTTTTCTTCAACACAATTTATTTCTTCGTCAGAAAACTGCCACTGCTTTCTTTTGAGGACAGCGCGTATCCCATGTTCTCCTGAAACTGCCCGTTTTTTTAATTCTTCTAATGCCTCTGAATCACCGTCTTTCACCGCTGCGACTATCAATCTTTCGTCAGAAATGTTTGACATCATTTAATCCTCCTTTTATCTTGAACTGAATTAAATTAGCACACATATTAAGAATTGATGTATGGTCTCATATCCCATAAGTAGATGACTCCATCAAAGCCTCCGCTTGCTAATAGTGTGCCATCCGGTGAAAAGGCAAGATCTTCAACATCACTTTTATGTCCAGAGAATTCTACAACAAGCTGGGCAGTCTTCACATTCCATATCTGAATCTTTTGTTCTTGCCACGATCCGCCTACAGCTAACAGTGAGTCATCCGGTGAAAACACAAACGACTCTACCTCAACTGTTTCAAAGGTCACTTTTTTCTGCCACATCTTTGTATCCCACAAATAGACTTCTTGTCCGTTGGTTGTTGCAAGATAAGTATTTTTTGGTGAGAAGGCAACATGTTTGACAGATGACGAATGGTTTAGTGTAACAATCTCAAAACCTGTTTTGAGATTCCAGACTCTTGCAGTTTGATCTATATGACAATCATCCTGCGTTATCATAATTTCCACTCCATTTTCTAATCGTTGTATTTCAAATTCTCGACCACCTGTACTTACTAAGTGTTTGCTATCAGAAGAGAATGCAAGGTGAATAATTGGTCCTGTATGACCGGAGAGTGTATTTAACAGTTTTTGTGTTACTCTATCCCATAAGTAGACTTTTTTCTTTCTACCACCTGTTGCTACAAACTGTATATCAGGTGAAACAGCTGTGGATATAATGTCTTCATGTGGAAAATCAATATGTTGTTCCTGTTCTTTCCAAAATGTGGCTTTCTTTGAGGTACGACTCACCCCAACCCAGCGTCCATCGGGTGAAAATGTTAGATCTTTAGCATCTATAAGATCCTGATTAATTGTCTTAATGTTTGTCCCAGATTTAACATCCCATATCTTAAGGGAAGCACCTTGATTTAAGGCAGCTAAGTGCTTCCCATCCGGTGAAAAACTGACAAGCCAACCGTATAGTCCACGTGGGTGAATTGAAGGTGCTTTCTTTTTATCTATGTCCCATTTCCCTTCTTGATATGTTGCAGATGTGCCATCAGTAATACAACGCACATCAGTGTCTCCACCGGAAAAACGAGTTGCCATATACCTATTGTCTGTTGAGAAAGTAATAGATGTTGCAGATTTCACATGGGTAAAATCCCACAATGCCACCCCACTTTCAACATCCCACAATGTCGTATAACCGTTATCTGCGACACGATCACCAGTGGCAAAACATTGTCCATTTGGAGAAAAGGCGATACAATTGATTCCACGATGATTAAAAGTTTCAACATGTCCTGAGTCAAATGAGATATTTACCTCCTCCTTCTGATGGGTAAAACATCTTCGATTTTTACCAGTTTCAACATCCCAGAAATTTGCTGTGCTATCCCAACTACCGGTTGCTAAAAGTAAACCATCTGGAGAAAAAACAACTGAAGACACAAGGTCTTTGTGTGAAATCGTCCAACGTTTTAATCCTGTATCAATTTCCCACAGTGTGGCTTTACCATCCCGAGTAGCAGTCGACAAGAGTTTTCCGTTTGGAGAAAATGCGACTGAAGTCACATAATCTGTATTTGTAAATGTAGCAAGTTCTGCTCCAGTAGCAATATCCCATAGTGATACTATACCATCCCAATCTCCTGTAACGATTTTGGTGCCATCAGGAGAAAATGTAACTTTTGAAAGTAGACCTGTATCTTCTATAGCGATTAACCTGATTAAATCCTCAGTATGTGCATTATAGAGCCACACACCGATACGAGATGCTACCGCGATCATATTCCCATCGGGAGAGACGGCAGTAGCAGATACACTACCCCTACCAAATCGCGCCAACGCTTCAGGTGGTAAAGAGATTAGGTTTTCTTTAGGATAGTCCTGTAAAGAGACTTTTGTATGCATATCAATCCTCGGTTCTAAGTTAGAAAGGGAATAAAGTTTCATCCCAATCCGCTGAATAGTTTGTTCAGGCAGTGTTAACTCCTTCATGTTCAAGTTGCTCTGCTACTGTGTTCTCAAGTAATTTCCATATTTTCAAGTGGTCTTCACGCGTGCGTGGTTCCCATTGTGGTGTCAAGGTGTTTATGCATATAATTAGCTAACGATGAAAATCGTTTCAACAAGTCAAGATCTGCCTTAGTACGTAAAAGAATACCCGGATATCCTGTGCTGTCTGTATCGAATTTTGCACTAAAGATGAAAGGTAATTGATGCAAAACTTGTTGTAAACACTTTGCTGCTGCTTCAGGTGTGTTAATATTGGAATCGTTAAGGTTACAGATCTTTCCTTTCGTAGTGAATTCCTTGTCATTCAACAAAGCCTCATTCATGGCAGTAATGAAATATTTCCATATTTCCAAACAATCTCTCCTTTTCGGAACACAGACAAAAAAACGAAGATAGACTTCTACAATAACAATTGGGATACCGGAGTAGAACAAAGCATCTGCCATAACTTGCTGATATCGTCGATAAATTGCGTTGTTTAAAGATATATCGACTTTTTGTGATTCTCGATTAGTATTATCTAATCTTGTGAGGATGCCAATAATGAAGTCTAAAGCACAACGCGGGTCTCCAGTGGGAACGAAACTAATCCACCCTCCTAGTGGATTCCATGCATATCTTTTTCGTATATTTTGTGATTTCCACGCTTTTTGATCTGGATGTCCGCTACAAGAGTTGATTGTGCGAATATCAAGAGATCGGTTCAGTAAACTTATAAGCGAACGGATCTCAAGATCAATTCTCTCCAATGGCAGATGTATTTCTGACCTCGAACTTCTGCTTAATTCTCGTTCTGTTTTAGATGGAGATTTCCTACTTAGACGTTTATTATTTGTAGCTATAGGATTAGCATGTTGACGCATATAATCAATAACCGTGTTAATACTTCGAATCCGTAACCAAGGATGAAAAGGAGTTCTAAATCGGTAAGTATCTAACGAATTGATAACCGTTTCCAGCGTATGATCTACAAGTACATCCATATCTCCCTTATATGAACGCGCGCCTTTTATGATAATATCACATACCCTGGGTTTAATACGTGTCTTTAGTTCTTCTACTGCCTCACAATCACTTTTTACCGCAGCGACTATCAGTCTTTCATCTGAGATGTTTGACACTACCAACCCCCTTATCCTTGAACTGAATTAAGTCAATCAATACATTAAGAATTGATGTATGGTTTCATATCCCATAAGTAGATGACTCCATCAAAGCCTCCACTTGCTAACGTTGTGCTATCGGGTGAAAAGGCAACACATTCAACATCACTTTTATGTCCAGAGAATTCAACGACAAGAGTCTGGGTGATTACATTCCAGATTTGAATACGCTGCTCAGGCCAGGTCCCGCCAATAGCAAGAAGAACTCCATCCGACGATAACGCTAAGGATTCAATCTTTACTGTGTCAAATGTCGCAAGTTTTTTCCATGACTTCGTGCACCACAGGTTTATGTAATTCGCCGACGAGGTCACGAGACGTTTCCCGTCACCAGAAAACGCAATTCGGTTCATCCATCCTTGGTTCTCAAGTGTCATTATACATTCTCCCGTCGCGACTTCCCAGATTTTGGCAATGGTATCCCTGTGACCATTTTCACCTAAGTAAAAATAATCAATCTTACCATCTATATCCATGTATACAGATGCTTTAGCAGAACGGTATTTGCTTCCATCTTCATCATGCTCCCATGCGCGCGCCCCGCCGCTTACCAGATGCTTTCCATCAGGAGAAAACGCGAGATCATTTACTTCACCCGTGTGTCCTGTCATAACCCGAATCGACTCCCCTGTTTCTACATTCCAGAGAGTTATGGTTTTGTCCAACATCCCTCCAGTTGCTAATAACGTGAGATCAGGTGACACAGCGGCTGAATTTACAGGTAGTACTGTAGTGGTGATTTCTGGGGTGAAAGTCACGTTGACTTCCTCATTGTGCATTACGACCCCCATGCTACTGCTTGCTAAAACAGTCGTTACAAGGGGACGTTCATCGGAAGAACAAGTGAGTGTGTGCCCTCGAAACAAAACATCAGCTGTTCCATCCCTTATATCCTTTTCAAGCAACCGAATCCTTCGATCGCTTCCAATATCCCAACGTCTTAGGGTACCGCTTCTGTCTAAACTTACAAGGTGTTTTGTCTCGGGGGTAAAAGTAACAAGCCATCCCTCTCCGCTGTTTGACTGATTTAGAAGTAAATCCTTTCGTTCGGTATCACTCCAAATCGTGAATACATCACCGCTTAGCAAAAGGAGCCGATTGTTAACTGAATATCCAATCAAATGAACATATTCCGGAAGTGAGAAACTTGTTACTTCTTTGGCAGTATCAAGCCGCCATATACTGACTTCTCCATCTCGACTGTCTGCTCCCAAAAGTTGCCCGTTTGGTGTAGAAGTAATGAAACTGACCTGTTTTGATGGAAAACTCCGGCAAAGTTTTCCAGTGGCAACGTCCCACTGTGTAACTATCACTTCATCGTGCTGTATCCTATCCATCCGTTCAACAGTATCAACAAAATCAGGAATGTCCCGACTTACAGTTGTGAGAATCTGGCTATCTGCGGAGAATGTTACTGCACTCACAGTCATACCAGCAAACAATGTTAAATGGCTTTTCCCAGTGGTAAGGTCCCACAGTATCACGCCTCCACGCTGAAAACTTGCTGCCATATATTTGCCATCTGGAGAGAATACAATCGACTCCACGAAACCATTACCATTGAAAGTCGCAAATTTCTCTTGGGTAATAATATCCAACAGTGTTATTTTTCCATCCCAATCACCTACAGCAAGTTGGGTATTCTCGGCAGAAAAGGCAACTGCTGAGACAACACCTGTTTCCGACACACCTATCAATGAAGAAAAGTTGCCTGTATGTGTATCGTACAACCATATACCGATACGAGATGCCACGGCAATCAGACTTTCATCGGGAGAGAGCGCAGCGTCGGTGATACCCCCTTTTCCTAATCGGGCAAACGCACCATCAGGTAAAGAGATTAGGTTTTCTACAAGATAGTCCTGTAAAGAAACTTTTGTAGGCATATCAAATACCCTCTAAATAGAAAGTGAATATAAATAAAATCCAAATTTATTCAACAAAAGGATCTTGGATAAAAGTTTATTTTATGAATTCTTTATTTTGAAGTTTTGCTACAAGTTTAGGTCTTAAGTAAGTATCTAAGTTAAGGTAGATTCGGCTTCCTAACCGCACCATAGGTGTCAATTTAGTGATTCTTGTTTGTCTGAATTGCTTGTTGTCTGAACCAGGATTTGCAGGATTTCAGGATTTGTCTGAATTGCTTGTTGTCTGAACCAGGATTTGCAGGATTTCAGGATAAGAGTATTGACAATCACGTTCCTTCCCAAGTATCTTCTGATCTGTATCTGCTAAAAGTTTGTTTCAATCATTGGAATTACGGATTTAACAACTTAATCTTCATTTAGTTGTTTTTTAGTTGTTTTTTTTATATTTTTGGCTAAGTGTCCTAGATCCTGTAGTGGTATGGGTTTAAGTGGAGTTTTTTTATTGAAGGAAATTAAAAAAAACAACTAAAAGCATACCGTTTAGTTGTTTTTTCGGTATTGTGTTTTGGTTGATTTGTCATTGTGTTCCTCCATTTTGTAGGTTGTGTGTTGGATGTTGGGTTATATTATACTTGGTGGTAGTGTGGTTTTGTAGCGTTATTGCGTTTGATAACAATATATATCCAATATGTTTGATATATGTTTCAGTTTTCAGTTGACAGAACGGGCGAGGAAACCCCGCTCCTACGAGGGGAAACCTTTACCCGATGCGATTCTGACAAAAGAACGTTACTGCTAATAGGATAACAATTATTATTAGAATTGGTATAAGTTACGGTAGGTGCGGTTTCCTAACCGTACCTACCATGGCGTGTGGACATATTTTTGAATTTCACTATAATTTACTTATCTGCTACTGAGGTTAGTTCAACAGCGGCACCTGTTTCTGATGATTTTAATCCAGCGAGTAAAATCTCGGTAACATGCCGTGCTGTGTAGACATTGGAGAGTGGCGGTTGTGTGCCTGCGCGGATATGCTCTGCAAAATGTGCGTGCATGCCACTCGGTGCAACATCGCCGCAGTCAATAGCTTTGGTGTCAACAGGTGCATGTTCACGTGTATAGGAGGTGGGTGTGTATTGTGTTAGTGCCGCGCCATCTTTTCCGGGCATTGTGAACTTACCAGCAGTACCGTGGATACTGGATTCACCTGTTCGTGCTGGGTCACACCAACTTGTTTCAGCTGTTACAATTCCACCCGATTCCATCTCAAGCACGAGTGTTGCGACATCTTCTAATTCTGTCGGTTTGTCAAAGGTTGAAACGAAACCTGTTACGCGTTTGAAAGTTCTGAGCATTGCAACGAGTCCTGAGACAGCATAGACTCCCATATCAAAGAGTGCACCGACGCTTGCTTGTTTTGCGTCAAAAAACCATAAGTCGTCATCAGTTTCACCGAATATGTCTTTGATTTCGGCATAGTAGACCTCTGGACCGCCGTGGCTATGCCGCATTCTTGCACCAGATACACGTCCGATGGCATTTTCAGCGATTAGTTGTCGGACTTTATAGATACCTGCATTGAAGTGTGGGAGACACATCACTGTTTTGCCGCTTGCTTGGGCAACATCAACGAATTGATTTGCTTCATCCATTTCGCCACATAACGGTTTTTGCATCAACACATGTTTACCTGCTTCCAATGCTTTGACACCCCACGGAACATGTAAGGGATGGGGTGTGCCAACGAGAATAGCGTCCAGTGTATCGTCAGCAATGATGGCATCGTAATCTTGTGTCCAACGTGGAATTTCAAATTCATTGCATTGATGCTTAAGTCGGTGTTCACGTCTACCACCGATAACCTCTACATCAAAATCGTCTCCTCTTTTCAAATCAGGTAGATGCATTCTGCAGACAATACCACCAGCACCAATTATTCCGAGTTTTATTTTAGCCATATTCTTCTAATTCCTTTTAGTTGTTAATCGGTGTCAATACGACGTTGCGATATGCAACTGGACCGTGATCCCCTTGTAACAGCAAGGGTCCCTTAGTACCTTCCTCTTCTAACATTGCCCCACGAGTTACTCCAGCGACTTCTACGTTTTCGTGGACGATTTGTCCATTCCATACGACCTTGACGAAGAGAGCATTTGCAGTCTTGTTGTTGTTGTTTGCATCAAATTTTGGGGCGCGGAAGGTTATATCGTACGTTTGCCATTCACCTGGAGGCTTGCTTGCATTGACACGGGGAGGTACTCCGTCAACCGGTTTATTGTCAATCCAACGACAATAGACTCCTCCACATGAACCATAGTTGAGTTCTGTTGCCCCCCAACTATCCAATATCTGAATTTCATACCGTCCCATCACATAAACACCGGAGTTTGAACCTTGTGGCACCATAAATTCCACGTGCAGTTCACAATCACCGTGTTCGTATTCTGTGTAGAGATCCGCTGTTCGTCCTGTGGGACCGTTGTAAAATATACCTTCGCCAGCAGTTGCTGCTAACAGCTTACTGTCATCTGGATTGAGTGCGACATCACCGATAGCAGACCATGCATGTTCTGCGGCACCGCCTCTGGCGTGCCAATCATCAAGGTTTTTACCATTAAATAGTGCAACTTGTGTCATAAGAATCCTCCTTACGAAATCTTATAGTTGTTATATGTTAACGTGAGTTCGGGAAAACGAATTTTGGCGTGCTGTGCGGTTAGGAAACCGCACCTACCGTTATTACTAAGGTAATATTTGGGAAAAGAGCATATCATTTTTCTTACACCGAACTCAGGTTATGTTATACACATAAACTTTTCATTGACAAATTTTTATAAATGACATATCTTATACAAAAATCAATATAATACTATTAAAGAAAATATCAGTATGTAGAAAATAATTCAAGGACATTATCAGACCTATGAAACAAGCATTAATATTTTTTGTTTTATCCTTATTGATGGGTGTGTTTGTTGTCTTCAAAATTGCGACACTTCAAGCGGATACTACAAAGACTGAGAACAGCACAACAGAGACTGAAAACAGCACAACGCAGAATGGGAAAACACCTTTTGCTGAAGGTTGCGACAAGTGTCACGGCGACGAAACCGCATATAAAGAATGGACACAGGCTGGACATTCACATGCACTTGTTAATCTTCTTGAGGGTAAATATGAAGTGCGGACGTCCTGTTTGAGTTGTCATTCATCGGGTTATGAAATATTCGCTGAACATGGTATACCCGGTCACCCGTATAATGAAAAAACAGCAGTTAATGCGGTTGCTTGTTCTTCCTGTCATTCCCATGCCAGCAAAGAGGAACATCTATTAGTAATGCCTGCGAAAAAATTATGTGTCACTTGTCATAAAATGGACTGCGGGTGTGCGGGTGCTGGTGTTATCCACCAATCACAAACGGAGATGTTCTTGGGGCGCGAAGGTGCTGGTGTAAAACGTATGCCATCACCGCATGTGCGTGTCATGAAAAAGCGTTGTGTTCACTGTCACATGGCAAAAGTCGAGAAAAAAGACGAGAAGGAAGTTGAGACGAGACATGGTGGTCACACCTTCAAGGCAGATTTGTCAGATTGTAGTAGTGCTGGATGCCATGATAGTGCGGACAACGATATGACGAAGAAACTCCCGTTATATCGCGCTGAGATTGATGCCATGATGAAGGAAGTCAAAACGATACTTGACAATGCTGCAGATAAGACTTCAGAAGCCTACATAGACGCGAAGTTAAACTACGACATGGTGAAAGGAGACAGTGGTTACGGACTGCACAATATACCTTATGCGCGTGCTCTGTTACAACACAGTCTCTCTCTAAAACCGCAGATCATCCGTACCGTTGACCAGTAGGCATTACTATAGATAATAGCACGTAAAGAATAAACTTTACTTGCCGCCATTTAGTTCCGATTTTAACGGAACGTCCTTATCTTGCGGGATATAATAACTCAAAGGTTCGCTAACAACACCGATGAGCTGCTTCTGAATCGGAGTACATTTATCAACCAGTTCATCTGGCATTTGTATGTAATCCATCGGTTTGACCCAACGGTATGCATACCCCATAAAGATAGTTTTGCGCGGTATGTCTGACCAGTTATGTCCGATACCGTGGTATGTGCGTTGTTCAAAAAGGAATGCATCTCCAGCATTGACGTTCATAGAGATAGCTCCACGTGCCCACCCTGTTTCCGGGTCTCGTGCTGGCATACCATTCAATCGGTTGCTTCCTGGGACTAATACCGTAGCACCGGATGCAGGATCAGACTGATCGCTGATAGCGTAGGCAATTTTGAGCAGAATACGTGGATGTGGTTCTTGCATTTCCCGATATGACGTTCCGCCATCACGATGAAGTCCAATCTTTGTTTTTACATCGTCAGGTGGTTCCTCTTTTGGCGGTAGAACAATCAGATGTGATGTAATCATCTGGATGTTCCAATTCAACACCCCGCATGCATAAGGAAAAGACTTATGCCAATCCAGAAGTTGAAGAAATGCTTCATGATGTGTTAGACAGTTACGGAGATTGAGTTTGCCACCACCCTCAAGATTACCTGCTTCCTTTTGTTTTTCATATACTTCGTCAACAGCAGCATCAATTTCTGCCACGACATCAGCGGGTAATGCGTTTTTAATTAAGAGATAACCATTAGTGTCAACAAACTGCTTTTGTTCTGGGGAAAGGACTACTGCCTCAGACAATTCGTTAATCGTTTCCATTTTTTTCACCTTTTTCGAGAAAAATATTCACTCCTAACGTGGACGTTTTGATAGTCTATATAGTTTAGTATACATGGATTAATAGAAATTCTCAAGGTAATTTGATGGATTGTCTAAAGGCTCAACATACAGGATGTTTAAATGGCACATAAAATTAGCGAAAGAGGACAGGAAAATACAAATAGTCCTGTGACATCTGAAACTAAATGCATTAGCCGTAGGACATTCATCAAAGATCTTAGTATCGCGAGTGCGGGGACACTGGCACTGTTCGGTTCAAACGCTGGTGTGCAGAGTGCACCTATTGTTAATGAAGGTGTAAAACCCAATATTCTTCTGCTAATGACTGATCAGCAGCGTTGGGATGCGATGAGTTCAAGCGGTAAGTGGGTGCGGACACCTAACTTGGATCGTATTGCGAGTGAGGGTGTCCGATTTACCAACTGTGTCACTACTTCCCCTGTCTGTATTCCCGCTCGATTTAGTTTAGCAACAGGATTATATCCACATAACACGGGTGTATGGCAAAACGGGGATCACACGATGTCTCCGGATACCCCAACCTGGATGCATACATTACGCGACGCTGGCTATCGTACCAGCCTATTCGGAAAAACACACTATTATCAACACCAAGAAGGTATTGATATGCGTAATCGCGAAGACTTACTGCATGCTTATGGATTAGACGATGTTGATGAGATTCCAGGTCCCAGAGCAAGTCGGCGCGTCTTATCGCATATGACAGCAATATGGCAAGAAAAAGGGTTATGGGCTGCCTATAGGGCGGATATTGAGAATCGTCTCAATAACAAACCCCATGCCGTTGGTCCGACGATCCTTGGTCTTGAACATGACGCTGATGTCTATGTCGGACAACAGGCTAAACAATACCTTAGAAACTATAACCGTGAAGAACCTTGGTTTTGTTGGGTGAGTTTCGGTGGACCCCATGAACCGTGGGATGCACCTGAACCGTATGCAAGTATGTATGATCCAAAGACGATGCCACCGCCAGTACCCCGCCAGCCAATAGGGAACCGTCCCCGTGGAGAGTTAGATAGACTCATGGGGGTAAACCGGAGAAACCCTAATTTTGTAGTTGGTGAAGTCGAGAGACTCCGAGCAGACTATGCTGGTAATGTCACGCTTATTGATGATCAGATTGGTGAAATTCTTGAAACAATACAAGCACGTGGTGAACTTGACAATACTGTCATTGTCTTCTGTTCTGATCATGGAGAAATGAACGGTGACTACGGTATGATATATAAAAGTAACTTCCTCAATGGATCAGTCCGTATTCCGTTCCTTGTGCGTACCCCTCAAACTTTAAAAAACGGTGTCCTTAATCGTGTCAGTGAAAGTCCCGTGGAATGGATTGATATTGGTCCAACACTTGTTGAATTGGCTGGTAGTGAGATAAAATATCAGCAATTCGGTAAATCGTTATGTCCTGTGTTAACTAACACCGCAGAAACGCACCGTGAATTTGCAATCTCCGAGATATATCGTGAAACAATGCTGCTAAATCAAGATTGGAAAATTGCATTGAATACAAGAAGAGAGCCGTATCTGTTATTTGATGTTAAAAATGATCCGGATGAAACTAATAACCTTGCAGGTAACCCAGATATGAAGAACCTTGAAAGAGAGTTATACTCGCAAATATTAGAACGATTATCTGAGACGCAACAGCAAATGGATGTTGAACCTAAAGGGAAAGCATTCGTTACACTTGGACATATCAAACGTAATGAACTTCTACAAAACTATCCTAATCCTTTTAATCCTGAAACATGGATTCCGTTTCGACTTGCGGATGAGGATAATGTTACGATACGCATCTATAGTGCAACTAGTAAGTTAGTAAGGACCTTATCACTTGGGAAAATGCCCGCGGGAGACTATACATCACAATCACAAGCGGTTCATTGGGATGGATGTAATGAAAAAGGGGAGTTGGTCAGTAGTGGTGTTTATTTTTACTCCATAAAAACTGGCACCTTTTCTGCTACACGTAAGATGCTCATCCGAAAATAAGCTTATACTTTCAACGAGTCTGTATGGTGAATTTGAGAGTCATTTTTAGCTCAGATTCTTGGTAAATTATAGACAACAATAACGTTTTGGAATTCATGACTACAAAGCGGAAAGTTTGTAATCAAATTTGAGAACTACTACCTCACATCAAGTTTCACAACAATCAGGGAGTAGTCAAAAGACTGCTCATAATGAACTAACAGAACAGAAAGCACACCGCTTTGGGGTTACTTGGCGTGCTATTTTAATCGGTACTGCTCTCACCATCCCCAACGTCTACTGGATATTAGATTCTGCGGGACAAGGATATCCGACCACGATTTCACTCTATTTCAATGTCATTTTCTGCGTCTTTATATTTACAGGTGCGAATTTGGTGTTGACACGGGTAGTTCCGCGAGTCGCGTTCCAACAAGGTGAATTATTGACGATTTATGTCATGCTCGCGATTGCTTCCTCTTTAGCGGGCCATGATGTGCTACGTGTCCTAATCCCTATGATTCCGTATGCATTCTGGTATGCTACACCGGAAAACGATTGGGTGGATTTGTTCCATCGCTATGTTCCAGATTGGATGGCGGTGAAAGATAAGGCATTTCTAACGGAATATTACCGTGGTGAAGCAAGTCTATATCGTTGGGAAATCATTGAAGGATGGCTAACTACCACCCTAACTTGGGGCGGTTTTTTGTGCGCGCTTGTGTTTGTGATGGTTTTCATCAATACGCTCGTTCGAAAGCAGTGGACAGAGCATGAAAAACTGAGTTATCCGATTATTCAACTACCACTTGAATTGACAAATGTAGGTAAAACTAACCTATTGACAAATAAGATGATGTGGCTTGGGTTTGGAATCGCGGGTGCTATTGATGTTCTCAATGGGTTGCATTATCTATTTCCGAATGTTCCGAGTCTTGGTGGTCGTCTGTATGATTTACGTCCGTTCTTTACACAGAAACCGTGGAGTGCAGTTGGATGGACACCTGTTGCTGTGTTTCCGTTTGCAGTTGGAATGGCATTCTTTATTCCGTTGGATTTGTCGTTTTCTTGTTGGTTCTTTTATCTATTTTGGAAGGTTGAACGGGTGTTTGGAGATGCGTTGGGAATCAGAGGGATGCCGAATTTTCCGTTTACCGATGAGCAATCATTTGGTGCGTATATCGGTTTATTCGTTATTGCTGTGATTGCTACGCGGAAGCATCTGGCACAAGTTGGACGTAAAATAATAAACCCGAATGAAGGCAGGGATTCTGATGAACCTATGTCATATCGGTGGATGATAGTCTGTCTCATAGCGAGTTTGATGTTTATCGGAATTTTCTGCAATGTTGCGGGAATGTCTGTTTGGGCAATTCTGGTTTTCTTCGGTATATACTATGCTATTTCTACTGCTGTGACACGCATGCGCGCCGAACTTGGATCCCCTGTGCACGATTTGCATTTTATTGGTCCAGATGAGATGATGCCTCGTATTTTCGGCACGCGCCTACTCGGACCACAAAATCTGACGATGCTTGCGTATCTATTTTCTTTCAACCGTGCCTATCGTGGACATCCGATGCCACATATTCTTGAAGGTTTTAAACTCGCTGAACGAACTCGTATGTCAAATCGAAGATTACTGATTGCAATGTGTGTTGCAATTGTTGTTGGCACATTCGGATCGTTTTGGGCATTTTATCATATCTCATACATTGAAGGTGCGCGCGATTGGTTTGCGGGTAGACCGTTCAACCGATTGCAAGGATGGCTCACCTCACCGAAAGTGCCTGATATACCTGCTATTGTTGCGATGTGTATCGGATTTGTGATAACAGGTTTCTTGATGATCATGCGGATAAAGTTGTTCTGGTGGCCCTTTCATCCTGCTGGGTTTGCGATTTCAAGTAGTTGGTCAATGAATGTGTTTTGGTTCTCAATCTTTGTGAGTTCTGTTATCAAGTGGGTTATATTGAAACAGGGAGGAATGAATTTGCATCGCAAACTGATTCCGTTTTTTCTTGGGTTGATATTGGGAGAATTTGTTGTTGGAGGGGTGTGGAGTCTTATTGGGATTACAATGAATAGACCGATGTATCGGTTCTTGTTTTAGAGATTACAATTGTGAAACGATTTTGTATTATCTACTCAAGATATTCATTTTGACTGAGAAATATAAATATGGTACAATTGCAAGACAAATGTAGTAGCAAACAACTAAATTCATGGGGAATCAAAAGGCATCAAACACAATATATTTTTTATTTCCAGTATTGGAGACATTTTATGCAAATTGAAAATTACTTCAACTTTTTAGCACAAGATGACATACGGATAAAAGGAACACGGGTAGGTATTGAAACTGTTCTTTACGAATATATTCACAACAATCAAACACCAGAGATGATCGCTGAAAGCTACTACACACTGACACTGGAACAGGTCTACGCTACAATCCTATACTATCTCCAAAATCAAGAAAAAGTTGGTGCATATTTAGAAGATTATCTGGAATACTGCAAAACGGCGCGTGAGGAATTTGAGAAAAACCCTCCTCCCGGTGTTATTCGTTTGCGTGAAATTATAGCAGAAAGTGAACTGTTTCTGATAATTCACATCCGAACACCCCATAAAATGGATCAGCACGTACAACACAATCTCCAACAAAAATGAACAAGGATAGAGATGCGTAGGTTTTTGATAGATGAGAATATTTCTAAAATTTACCGCACGCAACTGCTTTATCATGAACCTTCACTAACTGTATTGATGATTGGTGATTAGTGATGAAGGGGCTCCTGCACGAAGCACTTCAGATCCAGAAATCCTAATGTGGTGTGAGGAGAACAGTTATAACTTGATAACAAATAATCGCAAAAGTATGCCAAAACATCTTGCCGACCACTTGGCAACAGGACACCATGTGCTAGGTATTTTACAATCAATCTTGATGTCCAATAGGATTAATCATTGAACAGTTGATTCTTATTGCTGGTGCATCCCAAGAAAACGAATATATGGATCAGATTGTTTTCATCCCACTTTAATATTCCAATAAGATTAAGCAGTTTTCTGTTCCAATGGAAGTTCATGTCGTAACAACAGGAGTTGGGTAGCTTCCAAAGTCTCTAGAGCATACGTCTGACCCTTGAGATTGCAGAACTCAACTTCAAACACGTTCAGTTCATATTCTTCTACGATAGTTCCAACCTGTCCACGGTATAATCTTAGTACAGGTAAATCTTCTATGAGTGCAACAGTGTCAAGTAATTTCATAGGTACTCCCTTAGTCAAGGATATAACAGGTCACGAATCTTGGAAATCCTTCGTTATCTCGGACAATCCAAACAGTTCTGATTTCTGCAGTTTGTCCAGAGTGTTTCATGTTGAAAGTCAATAATGTATTTTTGTTCATAGGCATTGCGTTTTGTTGGAATTGCCTTCTTTTTATGAACTAATTCTAACAGAACATTTCTCAAAGATTCAGCATCATGTATGTCTAAATTCAGAGCTGATTTAAAAACCCGCGCTTTATGTTTCCCGTATGGATGATTAGGATTTAAACAATAATTTGAGAGTTTATCTATATGTACGATTGCCCTTTCAGGATGAGGAAGTTTATGCATAAATTTGTCATTCACTATTTGAAGTCAAGCAATTGTAGAATTTGTTATGCAATGTTTCTACATTAGTATACCTTACATTAATTCTATTTGCAATTGCATTGTGCCTTTACTCCAATTATTACCCGTGTGATACACAATGACATAACGACAGGTGGGTTGTTCCAATCCCATAGTCCAAAATTTGACAATTCGGACATTTTATGTTATAATTATAGATTGAAAAGTCCGCATTTATATGGAGAAATACCTTGCCGACTCCTAAGAGTCAATGCCTTAACCCCACGGAAAAACAGATTAGTATAGCACCATCAGTTATGTGCGCAGATCTCTGTAATTTGGAAACGGAAATTCGGGAGCTGGAAAAATCAGGGATTAATCTACTTCATTTTGACTTGATGGATGCACACTTCGTACCAAACATGCCAATTGGGTTAGCACTCATTGAACAACTACGTGAAAAAACAGAATGCGCTTTTGACATTCACCTGATGGTGGAGAATAACGATTTTTTCGTGACAGCAGTTGCTAACATTGGCGTTCAGCAAATTGCAGTTCACGTTGAATCTGCTCCGCATCTGGATAGAACACTGGCGGTAATTCAAGGACATGGTATAAAAGCGGGTGTTGCTTTGAATCCAGCGACCCCACTTTCCGCGATAGAGTATGTTCTTGATAGACTTGATTTCGTGTTAATTATGACAGTGAATCCGGGGTTTGCTGGACAGAAATTAGTGCCTGCGACCCTACGAAAAATATCAGATTGTCGAACCTTTTTGAATGACCATGATGTGAATCTTCCGATTGAAGTTGATGGTAATGTTAGTTTCGAAAACATACCGAAGATGGTGGCATCTGGTGCAGATATTTTAGTCGGTGGAACCAGTAGCGTTTTTAACAAAACGGGTTCCCGTGTTGAAAATATCAAACATATTCATCAAGCCATTTCGCTTGGACTTGAAGAAAGAGGGGTGTGATGGATAACGGTTTGATGGAGGCACTTGTGCTGCATGGTGTCGGAGATTTAAGGTTAGCACATATACCAATCCCCAACATCTCTGAAGGACAAGTCCGAGTTCGAATCGGTTTCTGTGGTGTTTGTGGTTCTGACATCCCAAGGATATTTTCAAAAGGCACTTACAGTTTTCCAACAGTCTGCGGACACGAATTTGCTGGAACTATAGACCAGTGTGGAGCAGATGTTGATGAATTTACACCAGGAGATAATGTTGTAGTTTTTCCGTTGATATGGTGTGGAAAATGTGCGGCGTGTGAGAATGGAAAATACGTCCAATGCAACGACTATGACTATCTCGGTTCACGAAGTGATGGTGCATTTGCAGAATATGTTGTTGCCCCAAAAGAAAATATCATACGTGTACCAGATGGTGTGACTTTAGAAGAAGCGGCACAGACAGAACCCGCTGCTGTCGCACTCCATGCAATACGACGGGTAAAAGAATCTCTTGTCGGTAAAACGGTTGCTATCTTCGGTGCTGGTCCTATAGGGTTAATGGTGGCAATGTGGACAAGGATAATTGGTGCAGCACAAGTGTTGCTGTTTGACATTGTTCCTGAAAAACTAAAATTAGCACAACGTTTAGGATTTGAAAACGTCTATAACAGTGCAATAGAAGAACCTATTGAGGTAACGAATAGACGGACTGGTGGAAATGGCGCACATGTTTGTATTGAAGCAGCGGGTGTTCCAGATACTTACCTCTATGCGTTAGGAAGTGTTCGACGAGATGGTAGTGTGGTTTTACTTGGAAATCCTGCTGCGGATGTAACGCTTCCGGCATCGCTTATTTCGCAATTGATGCGGCGTGAAGTGAGTCTGTTGGGAACGTGGAATTCTGACTACAGTGTATCTGGTAACGACGACGATTGGCGGACAGTGCTACAAGCTATGGCTTCTGGCACATTAGACCTATTTCCACTGATTACACACAAGGTTCCGTTGATAGATGGTACAGATGTTCTAAACATGATGAAGGACAAAAACGAATTTTATGCGAAAGTGCTTATACATCCATCGTAGATAATTAATTGGGTTTGCCCCATAAATAATAAAGGGAAATATGATAGCGGCTATACTTGAAAGCCTTGAAAATTTCAATGTGCAAGATGTTCCTGAACCTGAAATTGACGACGACTCGGCATTGATGCGAGTTGAGTCGGTCAGTATATGTGGTTCCGATGTGCGAATATTTCATCATGGTAATCCCCGTGTTGAACCACCGACGATTATCGGTCATGAGAATTCGGGTGTGATAGTCAAGGTTGGAAAAAATGTGAAGCGAGTTAAGGAAGGGGACCGTGTCTCAATCGGTGCTGATGTGCCGTGTGGACAATGTCATTGGTGTCGGAACGGTTATGGTAACAACTGTCATATCAATTACGCTATTGGTTACCAAATTCCGGGTGCATTTGCACAATACATGAAACTACCTCGCTTGGTTTTGGAAGAAGGACCTGTTACACCGTTTGGAGAAAGTCTTAGTTTTGATGAAGCTGCCCTTGCTGAACCCCTTGCCTGTGCCATCAACGGACTTGAATTGGTAAATATGTCTCTCGGTAAGAGTGTTGTGATTATCGGATTAGGACCGATTGGTTGCATGATGATTGACCTTGCCCGTGTCATGGGTGCGACTAAAGTTATTGGCATTCAACGTAGCAAACTGCGTATGGAGATTGCCAAGTTTTACGAAGCAGATGTTTATATCGCCTCTGAAGAAGAGGATGTTGTGGAACGTTGTCTTGAAGAAACCGACGGTGAGGGACCGGATATAGTGGTTACAACTTGCGGCTCTGTTGAAGCACATGAACAAGGGGTCGAAATGGTCGCACACCGAGGTTATGTCAACCTGTTCGGTGGATTGCCAAAGACCATGCGTCCGATGAGCGTTCTCTCCAATACTATCCATTATAAAGAATGTTTCGTTACAGGTTCCCACGGGTGCGTTCCCCGTCATCACGAATTGGCTGTGAAACTTCTTGAAAAAGGTTTAGTTCGTGTTCAACCGCTAATTACCCATCATTTCCCACTTGTTGAAATTGACCAAGCCTTTGAGGCTATGGAATCCCGAAAGGGTATGAAAATAATGATGCATCCTCACGCTGCCTCTATGTAAGATGTGCAGTTTAGGATTTTATATACAATAGAAGTCATATTGAGTAAAACCTATAAATGTGGTAATATATAGATATATAAACAATAATGTAGGTGCTATTTTTTTCTTAGAGGTTCTCTTATGGCTGACACAACTGAAAAACAACACACTTTCAATCGTCTTCCGAAAC